>NZ_JBIAPW010000015.1:0-177668 GCF_042888505.1 Streptomyces sp. NPDC002870 | reverse complement strand
CAGCTCAACCAACTCGGCTACCAAGTGACCCTCCAAACAGAAGGAGCTGCCTGACCGGCGGCTACAGACACGAGACCGGGGGATTTTCGAATCAGACGAGTGAGGCGTACAGGCCGGGGCGGCGGTCGCGCAGATACGGATTGGCTTCTCGCGAGGCGCTCAGGAACGCTGGGTCCACCTCGCCGACGACCAGTTCCTCGCCGCGTCCGGCGCGGGCGCGGGCCACGCCGTCCGGGCTCGCGAGGCAGCTGAGTCCGACGAACTCGAACTCGCCCTCCGGTCCCGTCCTGTTCACGTACGCGATGTACATCTGGCTCTCGAAGGCCCGCACAGGGATGAGGGACTCCGCGACGAACTGGAAGGGGTGCATCTGGGCGGTGGGCACCACCAGCAGATCGGTGCCGGCCAGCGCGTGCGCCCGGACGTTCTCCGGGAACTCCACGTCGTAGCAGATCAGCATGCCGATCCGGATCCCGCCGAGCTCCGCCTGGACGACCGGTTCCTCGCCCGGGGTGAACCACTTCTGCTCGAAGCAGCCGAAGAGATGCGTCTTTCGGTAGTTCGCGAGGCGCTCGCCGTCGGGGCCGATCAGCTGCGCCGAGTTGAAGATCCTCCCCCTGGGGGCACCTTCCAGCGGTAGCTGGGGGACTTCGGCCGGGGGGACCCCCGGCTCGCTCCGCTCGCCCTCGCGCTCGGGGTCGCCCTCGCGCTCCGGGTATCCGTAGACGACAGCGACGCCGTGTCGTGCGGCGATCTCAGCGACGGACCGCGCGCCGGCGCCGTCGGCCGGCTCGGCCAGCCGCGGCACGTCGTCGCCGATCGCGTACCCGGTGAGAAACATCTCGGGGCAGACCAGCAGCCCGGCGCCGGCGGCAGCGGCACGGCTCGCGGCCTCGTCCAGCGCCTTGAGATTCTCGGCGACCGAGCCCGGTCGGCCGGAGCTCTGGAGCAGGGCGGTGCGCAGCGGGGGCATGGCTGACCTCAGGCGGTGTGCAGGGGTGAGGAAGACATTTACGACGGTACGGTCAGGTCTCCACCCCGACAAGGCGGGAGCGTTGCGCGTCGACGGTCGATCCGTTGCGCAATCGGTGGCCGCGGCGGAGATTCATTGCGCGGGCGGGAATCCGTCCGCCGACGTAGGCGGATACGCCTGTGGTCGCACCCCGTTCGAGAGGGTCAGGGCGGGGACGGGCGACTTCCGGGTGCTGCCCTGGAACCCGAAGCTCTTACCCTCCCGGCTTCTGCGGCTCAGGCGGGCGCGCCCGAAGAGAAGCGCCGCAGCAGCGGGGAGAGCACCAGCACCGACTTGGTGCGCTCCACGAACGGCTCGCCCGCGATCCGCTCCAGCACGCGCTCGAAGTGGCGCATGTCGGAGGCGAAGACCTGGACGATCGCGTCCGCCTCACCGGTGACGGTGGAGGCGGACACGACCTCCGGGTAACGCTCCAGGCCGCGACGGATGTCGTTGGGCGAGGTGTTGTGACGACAGTAGATCTCGACGAAACCCTCGGTCTCCCAGCCGAGCGCTGCCGGGTCCACCCGTACGGTGAAGCCGGTGATGGCGCCTTCGGCGCGCAGCCGGTCGACCCGCCGTTTGACGGCGGGGGCGGAGAGGCCCACCTCGGAGCCGATGTCCGCGTAGGAGCGGCGGGCGTCCTCGGCGAGGGCGTGGACGATGCGTTCGTCGAGATCGTTCAGTCGCACTGCGGGTGGATCATTTCTCTGCTGTGGCCAGTCGGGAACGGCGCATGCCGTAAGCGAAGTAGAACACGATGCCTACGATCATCCAGCCTCCGAAGACCGCCCAGGTGGCGCCCGGAAGGCTGAACATCATGTAGAGGCAGAACAGCAGGCCCAGGATCGGGGTCACCGGGAACAGCGCCACGCGGAAGGTGCGCGACATGTCGGGCCGGGTGTAGCGCAGGATCACGACGGCCACATTGACCAGCGCGAACGCGAAGAGCGTGCCGATGCTGGTGGCATTGGCCAGCTCGCCGAGCGGGATGGTCGCGGCAAGCACACCGCAGAAGAGCGAGACGATCAGCGTGTTGGCGCGCGGGGTCCCGGTGCGGGGGTCGACCTTGGCGAAGGCCTTGGGGACAAGACCGTCGCGGGCCATGGCGAACAGGATGCGCGTCTGACCGTAGAGGACGGCGAAGACGACGCTGGCGATGGCGACGACCGCACCGGCGGCGAGGACGACGCCCCAGAAGCTGTGGCCGGTGACGTCCTTCATGATCTGCGCCAGGGCGGCCTCGGTGCCCTCGAAGTCCTGCCACGGCATGGCGCCGACGGCGACCAGGGCGACGAGGCAGTACAGGACGGTGACGATGAGCAGCGAGAGCATGATCGCGCGCGGCAGGTCACGCTTGGGGTTCGTGGCCTCCTCGCCGGCCGTGGAGGCGGCGTCGAAGCCGATGTACGAGAAGAACAGAGTGGCCGCGGCGGCGCTGATGCCGGTCACGCCGAGCGGGGCGAGCGGCGTGTAGTTGCCGGCCTTGATGCCCATGAAGCCGATCGCGCAGAAGATCACCAGGGTGACGATCTTGACGACCACCATGATCGTGTTGACCCGGGCGCTCTCCTTGGCGCCGCGCATCAGGAACACCATGGCGAGCAGGATGACGACCAGCGCCGGGAGGTTGATGAAACCGCCCTCGCCGAGCGGCGCGGACACCGACTCGGGGATGGTGATGCCGAGCGTGCCGTCGAGCAGCTCGTTGAGGTATTCACCCCAGCCGACGGCCACGGCCGCGACCGAGACGCCGTACTCCAGGATCAGACACCAGCCGCAGATCCAGGCGACGATCTCGCCCATGGTTGCGTACGAGTACGAGTACGAAGAGCCGGAGACCGGGATGGAGCCGGCCAGCTCGGCGTAGGAGAGCGCAGAGAACAGCGCGGTCAGACCGGCGATGACGAACGAGATCGCGACGGCCGGGCCGGCCAGCGGCGTGGCCTCGCCGAGCACCACGAAGATGCCGGTGCCGAGCGTGGCACCAATGCTGATCATGGTCAGTTGCCACATGGAGAGCGAGCGGCGAAGCGTGCCGCCCTCGCCCTGGCCGCCCTCGGCGACCAGGCGCTCGACGGGCTTGCGCCGCATCAGCCGGGCGCCGAGACCGGCGGTCTCGGCGTGCGATGGATCGGTCGTGGGTGGGGCTTCGCCGTGGTCCAGCACTACGGGGCTCCTTCATGGCTGCGGGTCGGCGACGGGTGATCGGCGGCGGTCCGCGGGGCATGACGGATGAGCCCGCGCATGAGGGAAGGGACCGCCGAGCGGGCGATCACCGCCACTCCTGGTACGGGGCTTGAGCCTACGAGTCCGCAGCTCACGCCCGTAATGCAGGCTTGTTGCGCATCAGCGGACGATCATTGCGCGATGACGGGCAACACGGGGAAACATTGCGCCGAAGTGAACGACAACGTCACAGCTCCCGAAGTCGCTCCACGATTTCGCGCAGCAGCTCGGGATCGTTCATGTCCTTGTGGGTGACCGGTTCGGAGACGCGGACGAGTCCGGCCTCGACCAGATCGACGAGCAGGACGCGTACGACGGTCAGCGGCAGGTCCGCGTCGGCGGCGATCTCCGCGACCGGGCGCGGCTCACGGCGTACCAGTTCGAGCAGCGAGCTGCGAGCATGGTCGAGCCGCGGCTCGGGGTCCGCCGGGTCGATGGCCGTGACCTGCGACATCAAGTCGATGGTGTGCTCGGAGGCGGGACGTGTCCGGCCGCGGGTGACGGTGTACGGCCGCACCAGGGGACCGGTCTCGTCCTCGTACCAGTGGTCGCTCACGGTCTAGGCGTCGGTGGCCTCGGCGGCCGAGCGGGTGGGGACGGCCATGTGCCGGCCCACTCGTCTGACCAGCAGCGCCATTTCATGGGCCAGCTGTCCGACGTCGGTCTCGATGTCGGAGAGCACCGCGAGCCTGCTGCCGTCGCCGGCCGGCGTGATGAAGAGGAAGGCGTTGTCGAGCATGACCATGGTCTGCCGTACCTTCCCGGCCTCGAAGCGGTCGCCCGCTTCCTTGGCGAGGCTGTGGAAGCCCGCGCAGACCGCGGAGAGATGCTCGATGTCCCTCCTGACCATGCCGCGGGACGCGCTGCTGACCAGGCCGTCGGCCGTCAGAAGCACCGCCTGGCGAACGTGGTCGGTCCTGGCCAGCAGATCGTCCAGCAGCCAGCCGAGGCCCGACTGATCTCCGGCGCTCTGGTCGCCGGTGTTTTCGTCAGACATCGTCGTCCGTCCCTTCGTCCGTCGTGCGGGGGCGCGGCGCGGCGCCCGGCGACGCGGGGCCGACGGTATCGCCCTTGCGTCCGCGGTCGAGGCCGCGCTGGAAGGCTCCGAAGATCGAGCGCATCTCTTCCGGGGAGACGTCGCGTTCGGGTCCATCGGCGGTGGTGGGGCGCGGCTCGCGGAGGGGAGCGGCGAGCGAGGCCTGGCGTACGCGGGTGGGCAGCGTGTGGACCGGCGGGGCGTCCTGGGCGGGAGACGCCGTGCGGGCGGGAGGCATGGCTTGGGCGGCAGACGCGTCCTCGGCGGGAGGCATGGTCGGGGCGGGAGCCGCGTCCTCTGCAGGCCCGGCCTGGGCGGCAGGCGCGTCCTCGGCGAAAGGCCCGGCCTGGGCGGAGGGTTCCACGCCGGCGGACGGCGGGCGTGACTCGGCCGGAGGTGCGCCGACGCCCCGGCCCGTGGATGCGCCCGAGCCTGCGCCGGAGAGCGGCTCCACTCCGGCGGACGGCCGGCCCGACTCGGCGGGCGCTGCGGCGGCGGGGTCCTCCGGAGCGCGGTCGTGCACCGGAGGGACGGACTCCAGCACCCGGCGCGCGGGCAGTGCCCGCACCGGCGCGGGCTTCTCCTCCGCTTCCGTACCGCCCGGCCGGTCGGCCGGCTCGACGGGGGCGAGGATCGTGTGCGGAAAAAGCACCACGGCCGTGGTGCCGCCGTACGGCGACCGGGTGAGGGTCACCCCGATGCCGTGCCGCTCGGCGAGCCGGCCGACGACATACAGGCCGAGGCGCTCGTCCTGCGCCGGGTCGAAGTCCCGCGGGTGCGTCAGCGTCCGGTGCGCCAGCGCCAGTTCGTCCGCGTCCATGCCGAGCCCGCGATCGTCGATCTCCAGCACGAAACCGTTGCGGGCATGTCCGGTCCGCATGGTGACCTGGGTGTGCGGCGGGGAGAACACGGCCGCGTTCTCGACCAGTTCTGCGACCAGGTGCACCACGTCGGCCACCGCCTCCGCGCTGATGCCCACCGCGGGCATCGGCGGCACCACGACCCGCGTGTAGTCCTCGATCTCGCCGACCGCAGCGGACACGATGTCGGCCACCGGCACCGGCTTGCGCCAACGGCGGCCTGGCGTGGCGCCGGAGAGGATGATGAGCCCCTCCGCGTGGCGGCGCATCCGGGTCGTCAGATGGTCGATCCGGAACAGGTCCTCCAGCGTGTCCGGATCGCTCGTACGCCGTTCCAGGGTGTCGACCAGCTTCGACTGGCGGTGGACCAGCGCCTGGTTGCGCCGGGCGATGTTGAGCAGGACGGCGAAGACGCCACGGCGCAGGGTCGCCTGTTTGACGGCTGCCTCGACGGCTGCCAGACGGGCGGTGTTGAGCGCCCGGCCGACCTGGCCGATCTCGTCGAGCCCTCTGGCCTCTTCGCCGAAGTCGAGCGGCGGGGCGGCCGCGGCCGCGTCGACCTCCTCGCCCGCGCCGAGCCGTTCCATCACTTCGGGCAGCTGACGGGTGGCCAGCACATCGGCGGCGTCGCGCAGTTCCTCCAGGCGGCGCGAGATGCGCCGGCCACTGGCCACCGAGAACCGGATCGACAGGCCCACCGCGATCAGCCCGAGCACACCGACGACCGCGGCCTTGATCATCTCGCGGTAGGCGAAGGCCCGGCCGCGGTCGGCGGTGTTGAGCGCCGCATCGGTGCACAGCAGCATGTACCGCTTGACCGCGCGGTCCGTCGTGGTCCGCCAGGAGTCGGCGGCCATGGCCTGGCCCGCACCGGAAGCGCCGGACCGCAGGAGGGCGTCCTCACCCGCCGTCAGCGCCCGGTACTCCTCGCCCCGCTCGAAGTCCGTGAACAGCTTCCGGGAGTCGGCCGGGAGGTCGGGGACGTACGTACGGTGGAAGACCCGCCGGTCCTCGATGGTGGCGGTCAGCGTGTCGTACTGGCTGTCGGTGAGAGTCCCCGCGGCGCGCGCCCCGGCGACCAGCGCGTCCTCCCGCGAGACGAACTCCCGTACGCGCACCAGCTCGACGACGACCTGCGCCTCGCGGGCCAGCTGACCGGCCTGCAGCGCGGTGAGCGTGGACTGTACGTCGAAGGTGGGCTCGACCATGGCCGTGTACGCGTCGACCGCGCCGTCCCAGGAGATCGTCCGGCCCAGCACCCTCTCGCGCAGGGGCTCGAGCCCGTCGACGGCGCCGTTCATCGCGCCGAGTGACTGCCGCTGCCGGGCGGAGAGATCCTCGCGCCGCTCCTGGTTCGCGATCGCGTCCCGCATGGCGCGCACGGCCCGGTCGGTCGAACGCTGCTGCTGGGTGAGTGCGGCGACGGCGGCCGGGCTGTCCTGGCGTCCCGCCCCCAGATACTCGGCGGAGATCCGGCGCTCGATCTGGATCTGGCCGACGGCGGTGTCGACCGGCGTGCCGAAACTCTCGTACACACCCTGCACGCGGATCAGGGCCCGCAGGTCTCCGGTCACCGAAACCATGGCGAAAGTCCACAGCACCATCAGAGCGATGACGGGTATGACCGTCAGAGTCACGATCCGGCCACGGATCGTGGGGCGGCGCAGTCGCCGTCGCATGGTCTCCCCAGAGCAATAGGACAACTGATCAGCGGTGGTTACCCTCCGGTAGGGGCAGTCAAGCTACGCGAAGTGGCATGGACAACGCAACGTTCCTGCAGGTAACCGAACAGCACCCCGACCCATGGAGGTTCGCGTGACCTGGCTCGATCCCAGCCCCTTTCTGCGCGGCGTTGCCTGGCTGGAAAACGGGCGGGCGGTGCGCGCCGACCCGTCGGATCTGGCCAGGCTGCCGTGGGACACCGGGGAGCGCGCGGCGCTGCCCATCGGCGTACGGCTGGAGTTCACGGCCGAGGGCGCGGAGGCGGTGGAGATCCGCTACCGAGCCTCCGTGCCCGGGCCGACCGACGCGCTGCGGGAGATCGCCCACTGCTTCGCCCTGTGGCAGGGCGGCAGCTGTGTCTCCGAGACGATCGCGGAACCCGCAGAGGAGGCCGTGGTCACCCTCCACCTCCCGGCCGGCGCCGAGGGGCCCTTCACCATCCATCCGCCCGAAGCCCGGTCTCCCGTGATCCTGGGGCTGCGACCTGTCGGCGGGTCCGTCGCGCCCGCCCCGCGGCAACCGCGCTGGCTCGTCCACGGCGACTCCATCACCGAGGGCTGGTGGTCCACCCGACCGGCCCACTCCTGGCCCGCCGTCGCCGGGCGAATCCTCGGCCTGGACACGGTCAACCTCGGCTACGCCGGAGCCGGCCGCGGCGAACTGGCCACCGCGGAACAGCTCGCGGCGCTCCCGGGCGACGCGATCACGCTCGCCTTCGGCACCAACTGCTGGACCGGGAATCCCTGTTCGGCGCCGCTGCTGTACGAGACGACGCGCGCGTTCATCGCGCTCGTACGCCAGGGGCACCCGCACACCCCCTTGCTGGTGGTCTCGCCCCTGCTGCGCCCCGGAGCCGAGCAGACCCCGAACCGCCTCGGCGCCACGCTCGCCGAGCTGCGTACGGCGATGGAGGAGGCCGTCGGAGACCTGATGCGCGGCCGCTCAGACCCCGGCTCCGGCTCCGGCGACAAGCGGCTCGCGCTTCTGCCGGGACGCGATCTGATCGGACCCGGTCACCTGGCCGACGGCGTGCACCCCAACGACGAGGGCCATGCCGCACTGGCGGCCGCCGTCGCCGAGGCGCTGCGTACGACACTCTCGTCATCCCGGTCCGGAGACACATAATGTGCGCGGGCTGATAGAAGAGCGACAAGCGGGGTAGGCGAGCCCTGATGAACGCACAGCCGCACGTGGTGATAGACCAGTCGCCGCACAGAGACAGCGCGGGGGCCCGCCGGGCCGCCGCAGAATTCCTGTTGCAGCACTGCCCGTGGGCCGACCTCGACGCGGTGCTGCTGGTCGTCTCCGAGCTGGTCTCCAACGCGGCCCGGCACACCGCGGGCTGGTGGCAGCTGCATCTGACGGCAGGGCAGGACACCCTGGTGGTGGAGATGGACGACTCCAGCCCGCTGCCTCCCGTGCCGCGCGAGCCCGACTTCACCGGCGGCGGCGGATTCGGCTGGCACATGGTGCTGAAGCTCGCGGGACGGGTGGAGGTCTGCCCACTGCCGTACGGCAAGCGGGTCCAGGCGACCTGGATGCGGCCCGCGGCAGCGCCGTCCCCCTGCTGACTCCGGACACACCCCCGACAAGCCCTGCCGGCCCCGGACATACGCCCGGAGACACACGCAGACATACGCCCGGTGACATACGCCCGACAGACCCACAAGCGGCGTCCCGGCAGCCGACCGGGACGCCGCTTCTCCCGTGGGGGGTTCGGAGGGTACTGCGGCGTCAGTTCACTCCACGGCGAGCAGTCCGGCACGCAGCCGCGAAGTGATGCGCGTCAGCAGCCGGGACACATGCATCTGTGAGACGCCCAGCTCCGCGCCGATCTCCGACTGGGTCATCTCCTCGCCGAAGCGCATCTGCAGGATCTGCTTGTCCCGCTCGTCGAGCTCCTCGATGAGCGGCTTGAGCGCCTGGACGTTCTCCGCGGTCTCCAGATCGGCGTCGGGCGCGCCCAGCCGGTCGGACAGCGGCACCGCAACGTGGTCGGACGAGTCGTCCATCGGCATGTCGATCGACCCTGCCGTATAGCCGTTGCTGGCGACCACGCCCTCGATGATCTCGTCTTCTTCGAGCCCGAGGTACTCGGCGAGTTCGGCCGTGGTCGGCGCGCGGTCCAGTCGCTGGGAGAGCTCGTCGGTCGCCTTCGCCAGATCGATCCGCAGTTCCTGCAGCCTGCGCGGCACATGCACGGCCCAGCTGGTGTCGCGGAAGAACCGCTTGATCTCACCGATGATGTACGGCACTGCGAACGTCGCGAACTCCACCTCGCGGCTCAGCTCGAACCGGTCGATCGCCTTGATCAGGCCGATAGTGCCGACCTGGACGATGTCCTCCATCTGCTCGGCCCGGTTGCGGAACCGGCCCGCCGCGTACCTGACCAGCGCCAGGTTCAGTTCAATCAGCGTGTTGCGTACGTACTGGTGCTGATGCGTTCCCTCTTCCAGCGCAGCCAGCCGCACGAAGAAGACCTTGGAGATCTCTCGTGCATCGCTGGGCGCCACCTCCCCAGGATTGGGCACGTCCGGAAGATCCAGATCCGCCATCTTCGGCCGCCGTGTTCCAGGCTGTGTGAGTTCGGTCGTAACCGTGCTCGCCGTGGACACTTCGTCCTCCCCTGCTCGTGGACAATGCAGGGCGCGTATACCCCGGCTGACGCCACACATGCCTGTCGTGTTGGGGAGTTGACGGAAACACCACGTCCGGCCGCCGCGGGAGTGCGGGGCCGGCCGTGGTGGCTCGTACTAGTTCCAGCTGGCGTGCAGCGGCTTGCCCTCGGCGTAACCGGCGGCGCTCTGGATGCCGACGATCGCCTTCTCGGCGAACTCCTCGAGGGACCCCGCGCCCGCGTAGGTGCAGGAGGAGCGGACGCCCGCGATGATCGAGTCGATGAGGTCCTCGACGCCCGGGCGGCCCGGGTCGAGGAACATGCGCGAGGTGGAGATGCCCTCCTCGAACAGCGCCTTGCGGGCGCGGTCGTACGCCGACTCCTCGCTCGTACGGTTACGAACGGCGCGTGCGGACGCCATGCCGAAGGACTCCTTGTACAGGCGTCCGTCGGCGGCCTGCTGCAGGTCGCCCGGGGACTCGTAGGTCCCGGCGAACCAGGAGCCGATCATGACGTTGGAGGCGCCGGCGGCGAGCGCCATGGCGACGTCGCGCGGGTGGCGGATACCGCCGTCGGCCCAGACGTGCTTGCCGTACTTCTTCGCCTCGGCGGCGCACTCCAGCACGGCGGAGAACTGCGGCCGGCCCACGCCGGTCATCATGCGGGTGGTGCACATGGCGCCGGGGCCCACACCGACCTTGATGATGTCCGCGCCGGCCTCGACGAGATCGCGCACGCCCTCGGCGGCCACGATGTTGCCCGCGACGATCGGCACGTGCGGGTCGAGTCCGCGGACCGCCTTGATCGCGCTGATCATCGACTCCTGGTGACCGTGCGCGGTGTCGACTACGAGGGTGTCGACGCCCGCGTCGAGGAGCTGCTTGGCCTTGCCCGCCACCTTGCCGTTGATGCCGACGGCGGCGGCGATGCGCAGCCTGCCTTCGGAGTCGACGGCGGGGCTGTAGAGGGTCGCGCGCAGGGCGCCCTTGCGGGTGAGGATGCCGGCGAGCCTGCCGTCCTTGTCCACGGCAGGGGCGTACCGGCGGTTCGCGTGGTCGAGCTTGTTGAATGCGTCGCGCGGGTCGATGTCCGCGTCGAGCAGCAGCAGGTCCCTGGACATGACCTCGGACAGCTGGGTGAAGCGGTCGACCCCGGACAGGTCGGCGTCGGTGACGACACCGACGGGCCGGTGGTCCGCGTCGACGACGACACCGGCGTCGTGCGCCCGCTTGGGCAGCAGGGACAGCGCGTCGGCGACGGTCTGACCGGGGGCGAGCACGATCGGGGTGTCCAGGACGAGGTGGCGCGTCTTGACCCAGGAGATGACGTCGGTGACGACGTCGATCGGGATGTCCTGGGGGATGACGACGAGGCCACCGCGGCGGGCGAGCGTCTCGGCCATCCGGCGCCCAGCGATGGCGGTCATGTTCGCGACGACCAGCGGGATGGTGGTGCCGGAGCCGTCGGGCGCGGAGAGGTCCACGCCCTGACGGGAGCCGACGGCCGAGCGGCTCGGCACCATGAATACGTCGTCATACGTGAGGTCGTACGGCGGCTTCAGGTCATTGAGGAAACGCACGTGCTGAACATCCCAGTCGATCGGAGTTGGCCCCCGGTCATTGCAGCCGGGGAAATCGCACGTACTTCATTGTCCCATGGCGACAAGAATGTGATGCCCGGGAGAAAGCTCCAGCTCACAGGAGTGCCGTCGAGCAGATCCTCCAAATGATCCGCCCCTGGGCCCTCACCTACGACGTCTGCGCACTGGCGGGCCCGAGCGTGCTCGGCGCCCGCGACCGGCTCGGTCGTCCGGGGCTGTCTGGCCGTCCGGGGCTGGTCGTCCGGGACTGTCCGGTCCGGGTCTAGTCGTCCGGGTCTGCCCGGTCCAGCGCCGGTCGTGGTCCCGGCTGGGCCATCAGCAGCTGGTCCGCCGCCGCCGTGTCCGTCACCAGGCTGGTCACAAGCCCGGAGCGCAGTACGGCCCCGATAGCCTCCGCCTTGCGCAGGCCGCCCGCGATCGCCACCACCTCAGGGATACGGCGCAGCCGGTCCGCCTCGACCGTGATGCACCGCTCGCCCAGGTCGCGGCCGACCCGCCGGCCCTCGGCGTCGAAGAGGTGCGCGGACATCTCGGCGGCGACGCCGAGCGAGGCGTAGTGCCCGCGCTCCTCGTCGGTGAGCATGTCGTGCACGGTCGAGATGCCCGGCTCCCAGGAGCCGATGGAGACGGCCGCGACGGTGACCTTGTCGAAGTACTCGAAGGCGCGGGCGATGCCGGTCTGGCTGCGCAGCGCCGCGGCGGTGGCCGGGTCGGGCAGCAGCATCGGAGCGTAGATGGGATGCGCCTCGCCGCCGGAGACCTGTGCGGCGCGCCGCACCGCCTCGACCGAGCCGCGCTCGGCGGTCCCCGCGTCGTACACGCCGGTGAGCTGCACGACCGTGCACGGGGGCAGCCGGTCGAGCGCGGCGGCCATGTGGATGGTGGACCGGCCCCAGGCCAGGCCCAGCACATCGCCCTCGTTCACAAGCTCGCCGAGCAGATCGGCGGCCACTTCGCCGAGGTTCTCCGGGTCGGGCGACTCCTCGGCGCCCTCCGCGGGGGATTCGACGACGACCGCGTGCCGCAGTCCGTAGCGTGCGCGGAGCGCGTCGGAGCGCTCGGCGTCCAGTTCCGCGGGCACGCGGATCTCGATCCGTACGAGATCGCGCTCGAGCGCCGTCTCCAGGACCCGCGCGACCTTGAAGCGGCTGACGCCGAACTCCTCCGCGATCTGGATCTTGGATTTGCCCTCGAGGTAGAAGCGGCGGGCCATGGCCGCCGCCTGCACCAGCTCCGCGGGTCCCATCCGCATGGCTGACCGGCCCGTCGACACCGCGATCTCCTCACTGCTGTACACACTCCGGATCCGTCATCCTGTCAGATCCGACGGTTGTTGATCAGCCCTGATGGGCTGAGTTCACTTGCTTGTGGCTCAGTGGTCGCACGCCCAGGCCGCCGAGGCCAGGGTCTGCTGGGCCTTCGTACGCAGCGCACGCACCGCCTGTGCCGGGTCCTGGGCGCCGTAGACCGCCGAACCGGCGACGAACACATCCGCGCCGGCCTCGGCGCACCGCTCGATCGTCGAGTCCGAAACGCCGCCGTCGACCTGCAGCCACAGCTCGAGGCCGTGCTTGGCGATGAGCTCCCGGGTACGGCGGATCTTCGGCAGCATGATGTCGAGGAAGGCCTGGCCGCCGAAGCCCGGCTCCACGGTCATGATCAGCAGCATGTCGAGCTCGGGGAGCAGGTCCTCGTACGGCTCGATCGGGGTGGCGGGCTTGAGCGCCATCGAGGCACGGGCGCCCTTGGACCGGATCTCGCGCGCCAGCCGTACGGGCGCGGCCGCGGCCTCGACATGGAAGGTGACGGATCCGGCCCCCGCTTCGACGTACTGCGGGGCCCAGCGATCGGGGTCGTTGATCATCAAATGGCAGTCCAGCGGGATGTCCGTCGCGCGGCTGAGGGATTCCACCACCGGCACGCCCAGGGTGAGGTTGGGCACGAAGTGGTTGTCCATCACGTCGACATGGAGCCAGTCGGCACCCTCGACCGCCCTGGCCTCCTCCCCCAGGCGGGAGAAGTCGGCGGAGAGGATGCTTGGATTGATCTGAACGGCCATGGGCCAAGCCTGCCACGTTCCGGGGCTCTTCCCCTCCCCGGTATGTCTCTCGGTACGGACCAAAGGCTCCCGGGATCTGTACAGTCCGCGCAATCCTGGCGATTCTCCCCGTGGCGAGGGGCTGTTGGGGGCGTCATCCCGACAGGCCTGCCCGCGAGGACGGTCCGCTGCTGCGGGGCGAGCGGACGGAGCGGGCGCCTGCGGCGGGCGGCACGGTGGGCGTCCCCCGGCCGACGGCTGAGCTGCCGCGCTTCTGCTGAAGCCCCGCCCCGGCAGCCCGCCGCTCTGCCCGGCGTCCACTGACACGTGACACGCTCCACCGCCGCACGGTGACCGCTGAACCGGCCTCACGAAAGGAAGTCCTCCGCCTGAGCAGCGGCATAACAAGAGAATCACATCGGTTCGTCCCCTCTGCTCGTTTCGGCAGACGCCATCTAGAGTCACGCCAGCCGCCGCGACAGAGACCGATCTTCGATCCTGACCACGCTGGTCGGCGCCTCGTAAGGGAAAGGACCGATCGTGCGCAATCGTTCTCTCATAGCTGTCACCGCCGCGCTCGCCGCCGGAGCGCTCTCGCTCACGGCGTGCGGCTCGCGTGACACAGGCAAGGCCAACGACGCCTCCGGCGACGGCTCCACCGTCGTCACCATCGGTTTCGACGCGCCGTTGACCGGGGAGCTCTCCGCACTCGGCCTCGGTATGAAGAACTCGGTCGACCTCGCCGTCAAGCAGGCCAACAAGAACAAGGAGGTGCCGGGCGTCACCTTCAAGATCGAGGCTCTCGACGACCAGGCACAGCCTTCCTCCGGCCAGCAGAACGCCACCAAGCTCGTCGCCGACAAGAGCGTCCTCGGAGTCGTCGGCCCGCTGAACTCCTCCGTGGCCCAGTCCATGCAGAAGGTCTTCGACGCCGCCCAGGTCGCCGAGGTCTCGGTCAACACCAACCCCGCCCTCACCCAAGGCGACAAGTGGGACACCGGCGAGAAGGCCCGGCCGTTCAAGACGTACTTCCGGACCGCGACCACGGACGCCATCCAGGGCCCGTTCGCCGCCGAGTACCTGTACAACACGGCCAAGAAGAAGAAGGTCTTCGTCGTCGACGACAAGAAGACCTACGGCGCAGGACTGGCCGCGACCTTCTCCGCCCACTTCAAGAAGCTCGGCGGCGCGGTCGTCGGCACCGATCACGTCAACCCGGAGGCCAAGGACTTCGGCTCCGTGGCCACCAAGATCAAGAGCTCGGGGGCGGACGTCGTCTACTACGGCGGTGAGTACCCGGTAGCCGGCCCGCTCAGCGCACAGGTCAAGAAGTCGGGCGCCGCGATCCCGCTCATCGGCGGCGACGCGATCTACAGCGACGAGTACCTCAAGCTCACCGGCGCCCGCGGCGACGGCGACATGGCCACGTCCGTCGGCGCGCCCGTCGAGGACCTGCCCTCCGCCAAGACGTTCATCGAGGACTACAAGGCGGCCGGGTACAAGGAGGCGTACGGAGCCTACGGCGGCTTCTCCTACGACTCTGCCTGGGCGATCATCCAGGCGGTGAAGGCCGTGGCCAAGGACGGCAAGCTGCCCTCCGACGCCCGCGCCAAGGTCACCGAAGCCCTGCAGACGGTCTCCTTCGACGGAGTCATGGGCAAGGTCTCCTTCGACGAATACGGCGATGCCACCAACAAGCAGCTCACCGTCTACAAGGTCACGGGCGGTGCCTGGAAGGCGGAGACCACCGGCACGTTCGGAGGCTGACCGAGCGCGCGGTCGCAATCATCCCGGCGCTGTCCGGCTGCGACGCGCCCGTTCCGGACTGCGCCGGCCATTGACCATCCACGGCAGCGGCGGTACGAGGCCGGGCTGCTCCCTTCTGTCTCTACGGAGGGAGCAGCCCGGCCTCACCGCTGCTCCGCCGTTCCCGGCGCCTCCCCACGCCCGAAACCGGTAGGTCGCCCGACGTACAGCGTCTTGTCGGTGCCGCCGCGGGGGCCGCCGCCTCAGGCCGTACGGCGCAGCAGCGCCAGATACATCGCGTCCGTGCCGTGCAGATGCGGCCACAGCTGCACATCGGGACCGTCGCCCAGCGCGGGCACGCCCGGCATCAGAGGCCTCGCGTCCACCCACTCGGCCTCGGCGGCCGGGCCGCCACGCCCCTTCAGCACGTCCTCGACGACCACCCGGGTCTCGGCGAGATGCGGCGAGCAGGTCGCGTAACCGACCACTCCCCCGATCCGGACGGCCGTCAACGCCTCGCGCAGCAAGCCGCGTTGGAGCGGCGCGAAGCCTTCCAGGTCCTCGGGACGCCGCCGCCAGCGGGCCTCCGGACGCCGCCGCAGCGCTCCGAGGCCCGAGCACGGGACATCGACGAGCACACGGTCGAAGGAACCGGGCCGCCACGGCGGACGCGTGCCGTCCGCGGCGATGACCTGATACGGACCGGGGTTGCCCGCAAGCGCCCGCTCGACCAGCCGGGCACGGTGCGGCTGCTTCTCGGAGGCCAGCAGCGACGCGCCCCGGCCCGCGGCC
This sequence comes from Streptomyces sp. NPDC002870, assembly GCF_042888505.1. Taxonomy (NCBI): domain Bacteria; kingdom Bacillati; phylum Actinomycetota; class Actinomycetes; order Kitasatosporales; family Streptomycetaceae; genus Streptomyces; species Streptomyces sp. NPDC002870. The sequence goes on along the minus strand of NZ_JBIAPW010000015.1, from coordinate 162,016 downwards.
ATCGCGGCCAGCAGCGCTGCCTTGCCGCCGGGGCCTGCGCAGCCGTCGAGCCACCGCTCGTCGGGGCCGTCCAGCGGCGCGCCCGCCAGCGCGATCGCGACGAGCTGGCTGCCCTCGTCCTGGACCCCGGCCCGCCCTTCCCGTACGGCTTCGATGGCGCCGGGCTCGCCGCCCTCGGCCAGCCGCACGGCATACGGCGACCAGCGCCCGGGCAGCCCGGAGTCCTCGCCCACCGCTTCGAGGAGTTCAGCGGCCGTGGAGCGGCCAGGCCGGGCGACGAGCGTCACCTCGGGCCGCTCGTTGTCGGCCTCCAGCAGGTCCTCGATCCCGGCGCGCCCGCCGCCCAGCGAGTCCCACAGCGCGGAGACGACCCACCGCGGGTGCGAGTGCACGACGGCCAGATGGTCCTCGGCGTCCTCGTCGTAGGGCGGAGCGACCCGCTCCAGCCAGGCGTCCAGGTCGTCCTGCGCGATCTTGCGCAGGACGGCGTTGACGAACTTCGCCCGCCCGTCGCCGAGCACCACCCGCGCCAGCTCCACGCTCGCCGACACGGCCGCGTGCGTCGGGATCCGCGTCCCGAGCAGCTGGTGCGCGCCGAGCGCCAGCACATCGAGCACCGGCGGGTCGACCTCGCGCAGCGGCCGGTCGATGCACGTCGCGATGATCGCGTCGTACGTGCCCTGGCGGCGCAGCGTCCCGTACACGAGCTCGGTGGCGAGCGCCGCGTCGCGGGCGTCGAAGTCGTCCTTCTCGCGGGCCTTCTTCAGCAGGGGCGGAAGTACGAGGTTGGCGTAGGCGTCCCTCTCGTCGACCGCCCGCAGCGCCTCGAAGGCCAGGATCCGCACGGGATCCTTCTTGGGGCGGCGGTACGGCTTGGGGGGACGGCGACGTGCCTGCTCGTTCAAAGGTGCTCCGCTGTTGCTGTGTCTAGCCGGGGGGACACCCCCGGCCCCCCGGCCGGAGGGCAGGCCCACTGGGCCGGCCGGCCCGGCATCGCGAGGTGAACCTCAGTGAAAGGGTCGAACCCTCTCAGCCTACGTCCGTGCCGCCCACCCTCTCGCCCGGGGCGATGCGCACCCCGCGCGCCCAGTCGGCGGCGCGCATCGGCTTCTTGCCCTGCGGCTGGACCCAGAGCAGCTCGACGGCGTGCGATCCGGTGCCGACGTGCACGTTGTTCTTGCCGGCGGAGAGTTCGCCGGGCGCGAGGTCCGTACGGTCGGGCAGCAGCGCCGCCTGGATCAGCTTGAGCCGTTCCCTGCGGAAGACCGTCCACGCGCCAGGCGCGGGGGTGCAGCCGCGGACCACGCGGTCGACACGGAGTGCCGGAGCGTTCCAGTCCACATGCGCGTCCTCGACGGTGATCTTCGGCGCGAGCGAGACGCCCTCGGCCGGCTGCGGCACGGCCTTCAGGGTGCCGTCCTCGATACCGTCCATGGTCGCGGCGAGCAGTCCGGAGCCGGCGAAGGCGAGCCGGGTGAGCAGGTCACCACTGGTGTCGGTGGGCCGTACATGCTCGGTGATCACGCCGTACACCGGACCCGTGTCGAGGCCTTCCTCGATCTGGAAGGTCGCGGCGCCCGTCATCTCGTCCCCGGCGAGGATGGCGTGCTGGACCGGTGCGGCGCCGCGCCAGGCGGGCAGCAGCGAGAAGTGCAGATTGACCCAGCCGTGGCGGGGCATGTCCAGGGCCACCTTGGGGAGCAGCGCGCCGTAGGCGACGACCGCGCAGCAGTCGGGCGCGATTTCGCGCAGCCGCGCCAGGAAGTCCTCGTCCCGCGGCTTGGCCGGCTTGAGCACCTCGATCCCGGCTTCCTCGGCGCGCTGGGCGACCGGGCTGGCCACCAGATGGCGGCCCCGTCCGGCGGGTGCGTCGGGCCGGGTGACGACGGCGGCGACTTCATGCCGGCCGGAGGCGATCAGGGCGTCCAGGGAGGGTACGGCGACCTCGGGGGTGCCTGCGAAGACGAGCTTCATCGGTGGCTGACTGCCTCTCAGGCTGCGTGCGGTGACGAGCAGCGCACCAGTCTATGGGCCGGGGAAACAGGGGGCGTACGGAGGACCGTGCGCCCCGCGCATATGTGCATACGCCCCCGAAGCGTGACCACATCGCCAGGTAGAGCGTTGGTCAAGAGAGATTGACCGAAACGGGCCGCCCCGGTTGCGGCCCGACCCTTTTTCAACGCCGGTTCGAGAGGCTTGTCAATGGCCGACCACGCAACCCACGACGCCCAAGCCCGAGCAAGCCTGCACCTGTTGGTGCGGGACATCGAGCGGGTCCGCCGGCAGGTGGACGCATTGCGCACGCTCACCGCCCAGCTGGGAAATGTCTACCGCCCGCGCCGATCCGGCCCGTCCACGGGCTTCGTCGTCTACGGCAGGGCCCCGGCCCCGACCGTCCGTCTTGCGCAGGAGCTGAGGGACAGCGTCGAGACGCTGGTGACCGCGGCGGTGGACTTCGACCGTTCGCTGGGCTTTTCGTGGGACGCGGTGGGCTCGGCGCTCGGGGTGACCAAGCAGGCGGTCCACCGCCGTTACGGCGCGCGACGGGCCGCGCAGCAGGCGGGCCCGTCGGACATGGACCATGGCGCGGACCCGGTGCCGACCCGCACGCTGCCGGTGGGCACGGGCCTGCCGGCCGTCCCCGCCGCCCGCGCGATGCCGCCGCAGCCGGTGGTCACCGGCCAATCCCTCCGCGAGGAGGCCCGCCCGAGCGCCTTCCCCGGCCCGCGCAACGGCTGACCTTCCCGCGGCTGCCCCTGCCCTTGACGGGTGGGGGCAGCCCTTTGCTGTGCGTGGGGGCGGCGACGACAGCGCAACGCGTGGCCCACGGCCCCCCATCCCCGCCCATCAGCATCCCGTCAGCGGACGTCCGGCGGGTCAGCCGATGTCCGGCGGGTCGATCCTGATCCGTACCGGCTCCGTGCCACCGCGGGCCAGCCGGGCCGCCTGTGCCGACTTCAGCGCGGCCGCCAGCGCCGCCCCGCTGCCCGGCGGCACCCTCAGCAGCGCCCGCTCCCACACCTCGCCCACCGGCGGGTCACCCGGCCGCCGTGGTCTGCCCGGATCGGTGACCGGCAGCGGCACCGGGCCCAACAGCTCCGCGTCGCCGGGCAGTTCGGCCGACGCCACAAACGCGGCTATCGCCTCCGCCCGGCCCGTCACCGACGCCATCCGGGAGACCGGCGGGAACCCCAGCTGCGCCCGCTCGCCCAGCTCACGCTGCGCGTGCCCGACCGGGTCCCAGCGCACCAGCGCCTGGACCGGTCGCAGTGTCGGCTCGGCGACGATCACCACCGTGCCGCCCTCGCTCTGCCCGCGCACCAGCGATGCCGCGTCCATCCAGCGCCGCAGCGCATCCTCGCCCGCCCGCAGGTCGGGCCGCCCCAGCATCGCCCAGCCGTCGAGCAGCAGCGCCGCCGCGTATCCACCTTCGGCGACGGGCTCCGCGCCCGGCGTGCTCACTACCAGCGCGGGCCGCCCGGGCACGGTGTCCAGCACATGGTCGCGGCCCGATGTGCGCACCTGGACCGCGGGGAAGGCCCGCCCGAGCTCCTCCGCCGTACGCCGCGCACCCACGATCTGGGCGCGCAGTCTCGTACTCCCGCACGCGGCGCAGTGCCAGTCCACCGCACCGCGCCCGCACCACCCACAGGTCAGATCCCGTTCGTCGGGCGCCTCCAGCGGCCCGGAACAGTGCCGGCACCGCGCGGGCGTGCGGCACCGCTCGCACGCGAGCCTGGGCACATAGCCCCGCCTGGGCACCTGGACCAGCACCGGCCCGCTCTTCAGCCCGTCGCGGACGGTCTGCCAGGCCAGACTCGGCAGCCGCGCCGCCCGAGCCGCCTCGTCCCGCGCCAGCTCCCCGTCCCCGACCGTACGCACCAGGGGCGCGGCGCTGCGTACCTGCTCACGGTCGGCGATCAGCGGCAGGGCCCAGCCGCTCTCCACCAGCTGGGCCGCCTCCACCGTGCAGCTCGTACTCCCCAGCAGGAAGCCGCACCTGTCGTGCGTGGCCCGCAGCTCGAGGACCTCGCGCACATGCGGGAATGGTGCGTTCTCATCGCTGTGGCTGGAGTCGCCGTCGTCCCAGACGGCGACTAGCCCGAGATCCTGTACGGGAGCGAACATAGCGGCCCTGGTCCCGACGACGGCCCGCACCGACCCGCGCCGCACGGCGAGCCACTGCCGGTACCGCTTCTCGGGCCCGGACTCGGCGGTCAGCACCGCGTGCCGGCCCTCCCCCAGCAGCGCGGTGAGTGCGGCATCGACCCGCGCCGCACGCCGCCCGTCGGGCACGACGACCAGCGCCCCACGCCCGGAGGCGAGCGTCGCCGCGACGGCCCGCGCCAGCTCGTCCGGCCACTGCGGTCCGGGCAGCGCGGTCCACACGGCCCGCGGCGCACCCCCGCCCGCGAGCGCCTCCACAAACGCCGCCCCGCGGCCGTACCGCTCCCAGCTTCCCGGGTCAGGCGCGTCGGGCGGCGGCAGCGGCTTCGGCGAAGGCTTCGACTCGGCCCGTCCGTTCCTGGGCGGGATGGCGAGCTGCAGCACGTCCGCCAGGCTGCCCGCGTACCGATCGGCGACCGCGCGCGCGAGGCCCAGCATCTCGGGGCTGAGCACCGGCTCGGGCGACACGACATAGGCGAGCGCGGCGAGCGCTCCCCCGTAGTCCGTCTCGGCACGCCGCTCGATGAGAAACCCGTCGATCAGCCCGCCCCCTTCCCGCCGCCCTTCCCGCACCCGGTGCCCCCCGGCCCCGAACCGCACGCGCACCCGCACTCCGGGCTGCGCGTCCGCGTCCAGCTCCTCGGGCACGGCGTAGTCGAAGTACTGGTCGAGATGGAGCACGCCCTTGTTGACCATCACCCGCGCGACGGGCAGCTCCTTGGCCAGCGCGGCCCCTCGCCAGGTCCGCGGCTTGGCTTTGGGGACCTTGGCCTTGCGCACGGTCTCGCGGATGAGAGCAAGCTGCTCCGGCCCACCGGCGGCGGGCTCCTCGGGCTGCTTGTCGTCGCTGCTCACAGCCAAATTCCTACCAGACGCCACTGACACCACGGCGGCCCCGGACCTTGTCGGTCCGGGGCCGCCGTGTTCGTGCGCGTGCTGTGCTTACAGACCCGCAGCCGAGCGCAGCGCGTCCACGCGGTCCGTGCGCTCCCATGTGAAGTCCGGCAGCTCGCGGCCGAAGTGGCCGTACGCCGCCGTCTGGGCATAGATCGGGCGCAGCAGGTCCAGGTCGCGGATGATCGCGGCCGGGCGCAGGTCGAAGACCTCTCCGATGGCCTGCTCGATCTTGTCCACGTCGATCGTGGCGGTGCCGAAGGTCTCCACGAAGAGGCCTACCGGCTCGGCCTTGCCGATCGCGTAGGCGACCTGGACCTCACAGCGCGCTGCGAGGCCGGCGGCCACGACGTTCTTCGCGACCCAGCGCATCGCGTACGCCGCGGAGCGGTCCACCTTGGACGGGTCCTTGCCGGAGAACGCTCCGCCGCCGTGGCGGGCCATGCCGCCGTACGTGTCGATGATGATCTTGCGGCCGGTGAGGCCGGCGTCGCCCATCGGGCCGCCGATCTCGAACCGCCCGGTCGGGTTGACCAGCAGTCGGTAGCCGTCGGTGTCCAGCTTGATGCCGTCGTCCACCAGCTGCTTCAGCACGTGCTCGACGACGAACTCGCGGATGTCGGGAGCGAGCAGCGAGTCCAGGTCGATGTCCGAGGCGTGCTGCGAGGAGACCACGACGGTGTCGAGGCGGACGGCCTTGTCGCCGTCGTACTCGATGGTGACCTGAGTCTTGCCGTCGGGGCGCAGGTACGGGATGGTCCCGTTCTTGCGGACCTCCGAGAGGCGGCGGGAGAGCCGGTGCGCCAGGTGGATCGGCAGCGGCATCAGCTCGGGCGTCTCGTCGGTGGCGTAGCCGAACATCAGGCCCTGGTCGCCGGCGCCCTGCTTGTCGAGCTCGTCCTCGTCGCCCTCGACACGCGTCTCGTACGCGGTGTCGACACCCTGCGCGATGTCCGGCGACTGCGCGCCGATGGAGACCGAGACGCCGCAGGAAGCGCCGTCGAAGCCCTTCTTCGAGGAGTCGTAGCCGATCTCGAGGACCTTGTTGCGCACGAGCGTGGGGATGTCCGCGTACGCCTTGGTGGTCACCTCGCCGGCGACGTGCACAAGACCGGTGGTGATCAAGGTCTCCACGGCGACCCGGGAGGTCGGGTCCTCCCGCAGAAGGGCGTCGAGGATCGTGTCGCTGATCTGGTCAGCGATCTTGTCGGGGTGACCCTCGGTCACAGACTCCGAGGTGAACAGACGACGGGACACAATGCTCCCTGGGGTTGCAGCGGCTGCTGGCTGATCATTGGCGGACCGGCCGGAGGGCTGCGCCTCGCGACGGTCCATGTGCAGTTTATCCGTCACCCTCCGCCGCCGGTCCACCCGTCTCGCTCCGTGGGAGCGAGACGAACAGGACTCCGGTCCGGTACGGCAGGGCGATAGACCCCGATCCTAGGGTGATACGTCGGATTTCACGTGATTTCGACCACTCGTCGCGGCGAAACCAAGAATTCACCCAAGCCGCGGGACGACCAGGTCCCACACAGTGTCGGCGAGGGACTCCTTGGGCCCGTACGGCACCGGCGTCTCGCCGCCGTCCGCGGCGAGCACCACCGCTTCGTTCGTCTCGGAGCCGAACGTCTTGCGCTCCCCCACCTCATTGACGACGAGAAGGTCACAGCCCTTGCGGCGCAGCTTCTCGCGGCCGTTGGCGAGTACGTCGTCCGTCTCTGCGGCGAAACCGACGATCACCTGGGCGGGGCGGGCCCGCTCGGTGGAGATCTCGTGGAGGATGTCGGGATTGCGGACCAGCGCGATGGGCGCGGGCTCCTGACCGTCCCTTTTCTTGATCTTTCCCGCGGCGTACGCGGCGGGGCGGAAGTCCGCGACGGCCGCGGCCATCACCACCGCGTCCGCGTCCGGCGCGGCCTTCAGCACGGCCTCGCGCAGCTGGACCGCCGTGCCGACGTGGACGACGTCGACCCCCGCCGGGTCCGGCAGCCCGGTGTTGGCCTCGATGAGCGTGACGCGGGCGCCGCGGGCCGCGGCGGTGCGGGCCAGGGCGTACCCCTGCTTGCCCGAGGAGCGGTTCCCCAGGTAGCGCACCGGGTCCAGCGGCTCGCGCGTGCCGCCCGCGCTGACGACCACATGACGGCCCGCGAGGTCCGGGGCGGCCACGCCGCGGGCGAGTACCCGGCGGCAGACCTCGAAGATCTCGTCCGGCTCGGGCAGCCGCCCCTTGCCGGTGTCGACGCCGGTGAGCCGGCCCACGGCGGGCTCGATGACGACGGCCCCGCGGCGGCGCAAGATCGCGACGTTCTCCTGGGTGGCGGGGTGCTCCCACATCTCGGTGTGCATCGCGGGCGCGAAGACCACCGGACAGCGGGCGGTGAGGAGTGTGTTGGTCAGCAGGTCGTCGGCGAGGCCGTGGGCCGCCTTGGCGAGCAGGTCGGCGGTGGCCGGCGCGACGACGACGAGATCGGCGCCCTGCCCGATCCGTACGTGCGGAACCTCATGGACGTCGGACCAGACCTCGGTCGAGACTTCATGTCCGGAGAGCGCCGACCAGGTCGCGGCGCCGACGAAGTGCAGCGCGGACTCGGTGGGGACGACACGTACGTCATGGCCCGATTCCGTCAGCCTCCGTAGCAGCTCGCACGCCTTGTACGCGGCGATGCCTCCGCTGACGCCCAGAACGACCTTCGGCTTGTCCACTACTGCGTCTCCCCGCACTCGGATGCGTACTCCCCCATGACACACCACAGGCCCGGCAGTCGCGCCGCCGGGCCTGTCGTGAAGAACGTAAGACGCTGAACGTAAATCGCTACTGAGCCGGGCCCTCAATGGCCTCCGAGGTCAGCAGACCCGCGTTGATCTCCCGCAGGGCGATCGAGAGCGGCTTCTCGTGGACGTGGGTGTCCACAAGCGGGCCGACGTACTCGAGCAGACCCTCACCGAGCTGCGAGTAGTACGCGTTGATCTGACGCGCGCGCTTGGCCGCGTAGATCACGAGGCTGTACTTCGAGTCAGTCGCCTCGAGCAGCTCGTCGATCGGCGGGTTGATGATGCCCTCGGGCGCAGTGATGGAAGAGGACACGCTCTAGCCTTCCGAAGAAACTTCAGGGAAAAACAGAAAAAGATCAAACAACTTGCATCAAGGCTAGCAGCTCACGTGCTACATCCTCGACGGAGGTGTTGACCAGGGTCGTATCGAACTCCGACTCGGCCGCCAGCTCCACCTTGGCAACCTCCAGCCGGCGCTCGATGACCTCGGGCGGCTCGGTGCCCCGTCCGGTGAGCCGGCGCACCAGCTCCTCCCAGCTCGGCGGGGCCAGGAAGACCAGCAGCGCCTGCTGCATGGACTCCTTGACCTGCCGGGCGCCCTGGAGGTCGATCTCCAGGAGTACGGGCTCGCCCGCCTCCAGGTGATCGAGGACCGCGCGGCGGGGCGTGCCGTAGCGGTGGCCCGCGAACTCGGCCCATTCCAGCAGCTCGCCGTTGGCGATCAGCTTGTCGAATTCCTCGTCGGTGACGAAGAAATACTGAACGCCGTGGCGCTCGCCGGGGCGCGGCTTCCTTGTTGTGGCCGACACCGAGAGCCATACCTCGGGGTGGACCTTGCGCATATGGGCGACGACCGTGCTCTTGCCGACCCCGGAGGGGCCGGAGAGCACGGTCAGCCGCGGACGTACCTCTGCTGCCATGCAGCGATTATCCAGGTTCTCGGGAGTGCCCGAGAACGTCAGGCGGCACCGCCGCCGAACTCGCGTTCAAGAGAGGCGATCTGGTTGGAGCCGAGACCGCGCACGCGACGGCTCTCGGAAATGCCGAGCCGCTCCATGATCTGCTTGGCGCGGACCTTGCCCACGCCCGGCAGGGACTCAAGGAGAGCGGAGACCTTCATCTTGCCGATGACGTCGTTCTCCTGGCCCTGCTTGATGACCTCGTGGAGCGAGGCGCCGGAGTGCTTGAGTCGATTTTTGACCTCGGCCCGCTCCCGGCGAGCCGCGGCGGCCTTTTCGAGCGCGGCTGCGCGCTGTTCAGGGGTAAGGGGCGGAAGAGCCACGCCTACGTCACCTCGGATGTCGAACTGTCGGATACGGACCGGTGAGGAACCTATCGCCCCACACCAGGCGAGCAACGAGCAACGCCGTGCACGTTCGCTCTTCGACGGAGACTAGCGGCCATGGCCGCTCCAGTCAGCGAGAACAGACGAAAAGTCCTGGTCAGCATCGACCGACCAGGACATTTCTGACATATAGACACGCTTTTTTGGCCAAGTTTCTGCCAATGCGGCCGACGCGGAGGTTTTCGAGGCCCGCGGCCGAGGCGCTAACCCCCCGAAACGGCCGAAGAAACGGCCGACCGCACCTCGTCCGCGAAACGCGCCGCCGACTCCCGCAGCGCCGCCACGTCCGGACCGTTCCGCAGCACCCCGCGGCTCACGCTCGGCACGACATTGCCGATCGCCGGGCCGAAGACTCCGGGAAGGTCCGCCGGGGTCGCGCCCTGCGCGCCGATGCCCGGGGCCAGCAGCGGCCCGTTGATGCCGAGGTTCACACCCGCGTCGCCCAGCGTCGCGCCGACCACCGCGCCGACCGAGCCCAGCGGCTGCGCACCGGCGTTCTCCGCGGTCATGTGGTCCAGCATCACCTGTGCCAGGGACCGGCCGTCCGCGGCCGTAGAGCGCTGTACCTCCGCGCCCTCCGGGTTCGAGGTGAGGGCGAGTACGAACACGCCCGCGCCGGAGAGCGCGGCCGCGTCCAGCGCCGGACGCAGCGAGCCGAAGCCCAGGTACGGCGAGAGGGTCACCGCGTCCGAGAAGAGCGGCGAGTCCTTGTCGAGGTAGGTCGCGGCGTACGCGGCCATCGTGGAGCCGATGTCGCCCCGCTTGGCGTCCATCAGCACCAGCGCGCCCGCCGCCCGCGCCTCGTCGACCGCCTTCTCCAGGACGGCGATGCCGCGCGAGCCGAAGCGCTCGAAGAACGCCGACTGGGGCTTCAGGACGGCGACCCGGTCGGCCAGCGCCTCCACGGTCGTACGCGTGAAGCGCTCCAGGCCGGCGATGTCGTCGTTCAGGCCCCAGGCGGTCAGCAGCGACGCGTGCGGGTCGATGCCGACGCAGAGCGGGCCGCGGGTGTCCATGGCGTGGCGCAGGCGTGCGCCGAACGGTTCGAGGGTCACTTGGCTGCCTTCCGGGTCTCGGCGCCGACGGCATCGGCGAGGGTGGCGTACGGGGATGCCTTGAGGCGGGCGGCCAGGCCCTTGTGGATGGCGCGGGCGTAGAGGGGGCCCTCGTAGATGAAGGCGCTGTAGCCCTGCACGAGCGTGGCGCCCGCGAGGATGCGCTGCCAGGCGTCCTCTGCGTTCTCGATGCCCCCGACGCCGATCAGCGTGATCCGGTCGCCCACGCGCGCGTACAGGCGGCTCAGCACCCCCAGGGAGCGGGCCTTGACCGGCGCTCCGGACAGTCCGCCGGTCTCCTTGATCAGCGCCGGGTCGGATTTCAGGCCCAGGCCTTCGCGCGCGATGGTCGTGTTCGTGGCGATGATGCCGTCCAGGCCGAGCTCGAGGGCCAGGTCCGCGACCGCGTCCACGTCTTCGTCCGCGAGGTCCGGCGCGATCTTGACCAGGAGGGGGACCCGGCGGTCCTCGACACTGCGGTCCGCCGCCTCGCGTACGGCCGCAAGCAGCGGGCGCAGCGATTCGGTCGCCTGGAGGTTGCGCAGGCCGGGCGTGTTCGGTGACGAGACGTTGACGACCAGGTAGTCGGCGTGGCGCGCCAGGCGCTCGGTCGACTTCACATAGTCGGCCACCGCCTCCGCCTCGGGCACGACCTTCGTCTTGCCGATGTTGACGCCCACGACGGTCCCGAAGACCGCCTTCCGGGCGGCCAGCCGCTCGGCGACGGCCGCCGAGCCCTCGTTGTTGAAGCCCATGCGGTTGATCAGCGCACGGTCCGGCACGAGCCGGAACAGCCGCTTCTTGGGGTTGCCCGGCTGCGGCTGCGCCGTGACCGTGCCGATTTCGATGTGGTCGAAGCCGAGCATCGACATGCCGTCGATGGCGACGGCGTTCTTGTCGAAGCCTGCGGCGAGGCCGAACGGGCCGTGCATGCGCAGACCGAACGCCTCTGTGCGCAGCGATTCGTACCTGGGCGCGAGAACCGCCGCGACGAACGTACGCAGGACGGGGATGCGGACCGCGAGCCGGATCCAGCGGAAGGCCAGGTAGTGGGCCTGCTCCGGGTCCATCCGCTTGAAGACGAGATTGAAGATGAACTTGTACATGGTGGTGTCCTCGCAAAGAGGGGGACACCGTTTCCGGTGTCCCCCTCCCCGATTGCTAGTCGCGGGCCGCGGTCAGGTGTTCCGCGTGTTCCTGAAGTGAACGCACACCCACATCCCCGCGGTTGAGCGCGTCGATGCCCTGGACAGCGGCGGCGAGCGCCTGGACCGTCGTCAGGCACGGCACGGAGCGCGCCACCGCCGCTGTACGGATGTCGTAGCCGTCGAGACGGCCGCCGGTGCCGTACGGCGTGTTGACGATGAGGTCGACATCGCCGTCGTGGATGAGCTGGACGATGGTCCGCTCGCCGTGCGGGCCCGGGCCCTCGCTGTGCTTGCGCACGATGGTGGCGTTGATGCCGTTGCGCTTGAGCACCTCGGCCGTGCCGGACGTGGCGAGCAGCTCGAAGCCGTGCGCGACCAGCTCTCGGGCCGGGAAGATCATCGAGCGCTTGTCGCGGTTGGCGACGGAGATGAACGCGCGGCCCTTGGTGGGCAGCGGACCGTACGCGCCCGCCTGGGACTTGGCGTACGCGGTGCCGAACACCGAGTCGATGCCCATGACTTCACCGGTGGAGCGCATCTCCGGGCCGAGTACGGTGTCGACGCCGCGGCCGTGGATGTCGCGGAAGCGCGACCACGGCATCACGGCCTCCTTGACGGAGATCGGAGCGTCCATCGGAAGCGTCCCGCCGTCACCCTTCTTCGGCAGCAGGCCTTCGGTGCGCAGCTCGACGATGGTCGCGCCGAGCGAGATGCGGGCGGCGGCCTTCGCCAGCGGCACGGCGGTCGCCTTCGAGGTGAAGGGGACGGTGCGCGAGGCACGCGGGTTGGCCTCGAGGACGTACAGGATGTCCCCGGCCAGCGCGAACTGGATGTTGATCAGTCCGCGCACTCCGACGCCCCGCGCGATGGCCTCGGTCGAAGCCCGCAGCCGCTTGATGTCGAAGCCGCCGAGCGTGATCGGGGGCAGCGCGCAGGCCGAGTCGCCGGAGTGGATGCCGGCCTCCTCGATGTGCTCCATCACGCCGCCGAGGTAGAGCTCGGTGCCGTCGTAGAGCGCGTCGACGTCGATCTCGATCGCGTCGTCGAGGAAGCGGTCGACCAGCACCGGGCGGGTGGGGCTGATCTCGGTGGACTCGGCGATGTACGACTCGAGGCGGGCCTCGTCGTACACGATCTCCATGCCGCGCCCGCCGAGCACGTACGACGGGCGTACGAGGACGGGGTAGCCGATCTCGTCGGCGATGGCCTTGGCCCCGGCGAAGGTGGTCGCGGTGCCGTGCTTGGGGGCGGGGAGCCCGGCCTCGGCGAGGACGCGGCCGAAGGCGCCGCGGTCCTCTGCGGAGTGGATGGCCTCGGGCGAGGTGCCGACGATCGGCACACCGTTGTCCTTGAGCGCCTGGGCCAGGCCCAGCGGAGTCTGGCCGCCCAGCTGGACGATCACACCTGCGATCGGGCCGGCCTGCGACTCGGCGTGGACGATCTCCAGGACGTCCTCCAGGGTGAGCGGCTCGAAGTAGAGCCGGTCGGAGGTGTCGTAGTCGGTGGAGACGGTCTCGGGGTTGCAGTTGACCATCACGGTCTCGTAGCCCGCGTCGCTGAGCGCGAAGGAGGCGTGGACGCAGGAGTAGTCGAACTCGATGCCCTGGCCGATGCGGTTGGGCCCCGAGCCGAGGATGATCACGGCGGGCTTGTCGCGCGGCGCGACTTCGTTCTCCTCGTCGTAGGAGGAGTAGAAGTACGGGGTCTTCGCGGCGAATTCGGCGGCGCAGGTGTCGACCGTCTTGTAGACCGGGCGAATGCCCAGCGCGTGCCGGACCTCGCGTACGACGTCCTCGCGCAGCCCGCGGATCTCGGCGATCTGGACGTCGGAGAAGCCGTGGCGCTTCGCGTCCGCGAGCAGCTCGGGGTCGAGCTTCTCGGCGGCGGCGAGCTCGTCGGCGTACTCCTTGATCAGAAAGAGCTGGTCGACGAACCAGGGGTCGATCTTCGTCGCTTCGAAGACCTCTTCGGGAGTGGCGCCCGCGCGGATGGCCTGCATGACGGTGTTGATCCGGCCGTCGGTGGGGACCTCGGCGGCGAGCAGCAGCCCGCCCTTGTCGCCGGGATCGCCGGTGAAGGAGAACTGCGAGCCCTTCTTCTCCAGCGAGCGCAGGGCCTTGTTCAGCGCTTCGGTGAAGTTCCGGCCGATCGCCATGGCCTCGCCCACCGACTTCATGGTGGTGGTGAGGGTGGCGTCGGCGGAGGGGAACTTCTCGAAGGCGAAGCGCGGCACCTTGACGACGACGTAGTCGAGCGTGGGCTCGAAGGACGCCGGGGTCTTCTCGGTGATGTCGTTGGGAATCTCGTCGAGGGTGTATCCGACGGCGAGACGGGCGGCGATCTTGGCGATCGGGAAGCCGGTGGCCTTCGACGCCAGCGCCGAGGAGCGCGACACCCGCGGGTTCATCTCGATGACGATGATCCGGCCGTCCTCGGGGTTGACGGCGAACTGGATGTTGCAGCCGCCGGTGTCCACGCCGACCTCGCGGATGATCGCGATACCGACGTCGCGCAGCCGCTGGTACTCACGGTCCGTCAGCGTCATCGCGGGCGCGACGGTGATCGAGTCGCCGGTGTGCACGCCCATGGGGTCGAAGTTCTCGATGGAGCAGACGACCACGACGTTGTCGTGCTTGTCGCGCATCAGCTCCAGTTCGTACTCCTTCCAGCCAAGGATGGACTCCTCCAGGAGCACCTCGGTGGTCGGCGAGAGGGTGAGGCCCTGTCCCGCGATCCGGCGCAGCTCTTCCTCGTCGTGGGCGAAGCCGGAGCCGGCGCCGCCCATCGTGAAGGAGGGGCGGACGACGACCGGGTAGCCGCCCAGTTCGTCGACGCCGCCCAGGACGTCTTCCATGGAGTGGCAGATGACCGAGCGGGCCGACTCGCCGTGGCCGATCTTGCCGCGGACGGCCTCGACCACGCCCTTGAACAGGTCGCGGTCCTCGCCCTTGTTGATCGCCTCGACATTGGCGCCGATGAGCTCGACGCCGTACTTCTCGAGCACGCCCTGCTCGTGCATGGAGATCGCGGTGTTGAGCGCGGTCTGGCCGCCGAGGGTGGGCAGCAGCGCGTCGGGGCGCTCCTTGGCGATGATCTTCTCGACGAACTCCGGGGTGATCGGCTCGACGTAGGTGGCGTCGGCGATCTCCGGGTCGGTCATGATCGTCGCCGGGTTGGAGTTCACCAGGATGACGCGCAGGCCCTCGGACTTGAGGACGCGGCAGGCCTGGGTGCCGGAGTAGTCGAACTCGGCGGCCTGGCCGATGACGATCGGGCCGGAGCCGATGACCAGGACGGACTGGATATCGGAGCGCTTAGGCACGCTGGCCCTCCATCAGGGATACGAAGCGGTCGAAGAGGTACGCGGCGTCGTGCGGGCCCGCGGCCGCCTCGGGGTGGTACTGCACGCTGAAGGCCGGCTGGTCGAGCAGGTTCAGGCCCTCCACCACGTTGTCGTTGAGGCAGACGTGGGAGACCTCGGCGCGGCCGTAGGGGGTGTCGGAGACCTTGTCGAGCGGCGCGTCGACGGCGAACCCGTGGTTGTGGGCGGTGACCTCGACCTTGCCGGTGGAGCGGTCCTGCACGGGCTGGTTGATGCCGCGGTGGCCGTACTTCAGCTTGTACGTGCCGAAGCCGAGCGAGCGGCCGAGCAGCTGGTTGCCGAAGCAGATGCCGAAGAGCGGGGTCTTGCGCTCCAGTACGCCCTTGACCACGGTCAGGTCGGCGGTCGCCGGGTCGCCGGGACCGTTGGAGAGGAACACTCCGTCGGGGTTGACGGCGTACACGTCCTCGACCGTGGCGGTGGCGGGCAGGACGTGCACCTCGATGCCGCGCTCGGCCATCCGGTGCGGGGTCATGCCCTTGATGCCGAGGTCTATGGCGGCGACGGTGAAGCGCTTGGCGCCGATCGCCGGGACGACGTACGCCTCGGCGGTGGCCACCTGGGCGGAGAGGTTCGCGCCCTTCATCTGGGGCGCTTCCTGCACCCTCGCGAGCAGCGTGGCCTCGTCGGCGAGCGCCTCGCCGGAGAAGATGCCGACGCGCATCGCGCCGCGCTCACGCAGATGGCGGGTGAGCGCGCGGGTGTCGATGCGGCTGATGCCCACCACACCCTGGGCGACGAGCTCGTCGTCCAGGGAGCGCCGGGAGCGCCAGTTGGAGGGCACCCGCGCGGGGTCGCGGACGACATAGCCGGCGACCCAGATCCGCTTGGACTCGTCGTCCTCGTCGTTGACGCCGGTGTTGCCGACGTGCGGGGCGGTCATCACGACGACCTGGCGGTGGTACGAGGGGTCGGTGAGCGTCTCCTGGTAGCCGGTCATGCCGGTGTTGAACACCGCCTCGCCGAAGGTCTCCCCCACGGCCCCGTAGGCGCGGCCGCGGAAGGTGCGGCCGTCCTCCAGGACGAGTACGGCGGGAGACACGCCTTGCCTCTTCGAGGCGTGCCCCGGAATGGAGGTCGTCATCGTGCGGTGCCTTCCGTCGTGCTGTTCGGGGTGCTCATGGTGTTGATCGCCTCGACCCAGGCGGCCTGCTCGGCCGCGTGGTCGGAGCGGAAGCCGGAGTCGATCAGCTTGTCGCCGTGCGTCCAGGTGACGATCAGCAGTCCGCCCTCGGCAAGGACCTTGCCCGCGATGCCCTTGTCCAGCCTGGCCTCGCGCAGGGCCGCCTTCGGTACGAAGAAGTCCCGCGCCCCGGGGCGTACGACCTCGAGGCCCGCGTCCGTGAGCGTAAGCTCGACCCGGCTGCGCACGCCCAGGCCGTGGGCCACGATCCGGTCCAGCCACTGCCCTGCGGTCGTGGAGCCGTGGTAGCGGCCGGTCAGCTCAAGTCTCGCCTCGCCCGGCGCCTCGGGCACGGCGGGCAGCTCCGGCAGGTCGGACTGGAGGCTGCCTCGCCACTTCCATCCCTGGCGCATCAGCCAGTAGACGAACGCGATGAAGAGCAGCAGTCCGACGACCCAGCCGATGCGGGCGGCCCAGTCGGTCACTTCCGCCGACTTCTGCTCGGCGGCGATTTGGATGAGAGATGTCACGCGAGCTTCCCGTCTACGACCGTGGCCCGGCCCCGCAGGAAGGTGTGGGTCACGCGTCCCGGCAGCTCACGGCCCTGGTAGGGGGTGTTGCGGCTGCGGGAGGCGAAGCCCGCGGGGTCCACGAGTCCACGGTATGCCGGATCGACGAGCGTGAGGTTCGCGGGCTCACCTGCCGAGACAGGGCGGCCGTGGCCGTCCAGGCGGCCGATCTGCGCCGGGCGGAAGGACATCCGGTCGGCGACTGCGGCCCAGTCGAGCAGCCCGGTCTCGACCATCGTCTGCTGGACGACGGAGAGCGCCGTCTCCAGGCCCACCATGCCCATGGCGGCCGCGGCCCACTCGCAGTCCTTGTCCTCGTGCGGGTGCGGGGCGTGGTCGGTGGCGACGCAGTCGATGGTGCCGTCGGCGAGGGCCTCGCGCAGGGCCAGGACGTCGGCCTCGGTGCGCAGCGGCGGGTTCACCTTGTAGACGGGGTTGTACGTGCGGACCAGCTCGTCGGTGAGCAGCAGGTGGTGCGGGGTGACCTCGGCGGTGACGTTCCAGCCCTTGGACTTGGCCCAGCGGACGATCTCGACGGAGCCGGCGGTGGAGAGGTGGCAGATGTGGACACGGGAGCCGACGTGGGCGGCGAGGAGAACGTCGCGGGCGATGATCGACTCCTCGGCGACGGCCGGCCAGCCGCCGAGACCGAGCTCGGCGGAGACGATGCCCTCGTTCATCTGGGCGCCCTCGGTGAGCCGGGGCTCCTGGGCGTGCTGGGCGACGACGCCGTCGAAGGCCTTCACGTACTCCAGCGCGCGGCGCATGATCACGGCGTCGTCGACGCACTTGCCGTCGTCGGAGAAGACCTTCACACCGGCGGCGGAGTCGTTCATCGCGCCGAGCTCGGCGAGCTTCTTGCCCTCAAGGCCGACGGTGACGGCGCCGATGGGCTGCACGTCGCAGTAGCCGGACTCCTTGCCGAGGCGGTAGACCTGCTCGACGACGCCCGCGGTGTCGGCGACGGGGAAGGTGTTCGCCATGGCGTGTACGGCGGTGAAACCGCCGACAGCGGCCGCCTTGGTGCCGGTGAGGACGGTCTCTGAGTCCTCACGGCCGGGCTCGCGCAGGTGGGTGTGCAGATCGACGAGACCGGGCAGCAGGATCTGTCCCCCGGCCTCGACGACGGTCGCGTCGCCCGCCTCGATTCCCGGACCGACCTCGGCGATGGTCTCGCCGTCGATCAGGACGTCCTGCGCCTCGCCGCCCAGCACCTTCGCGCCACGAATAAGGATCTTGCTCATGGTTACTTGCTCTCCTCGGTGCGGGTGGGGCTGATGGCGGACTCGTTGCCGCCCAGAAGCAGATACAGGACGGCCATACGGGTCGAGACGCCGTTGGCGACCTGCTCGACGGCCGTGCAGCGGTCGGAGTCGGCGACCTCGGCGGTGATCTCCATGCCGCGGTTCATCGGGCCGGGGTGCATCACGATGGCGTGCTCCGGCATCCGGGCCATGCGGTCGCCGTCCAGGCCGTAGCGCCGCGAGTACTCACGTTCGGTCGGGAAGAAGGCGGCGTTCATCCGCTCGCGCTGCACGCGCAGCATCATCACCGCGTCGGACTTCGGCAGCACCTCGTCGAGTGCGTACGACACCTCGCACGGCCAGTTCTCGACGCCGATCGGCACCAGGGTGGGCGGAGCGACCAGCGTGACCTGGGCGCCGAGGGTGTTCAGCAGCAGGACGTTGGAGCGGGCCACTCTGCTGTGCAGCACATCGCCGACGATCGTGATCCGCCGCCCGTCCAGGCCACGCCCTGTTCCGGCGTCCGCGCCGACCAGCCGGCGGCGCATGGTGAAGGCGTCGAGCAGCGCCTGCGTGGGGTGCTCGTGGGTGCCGTCTCCGGCGTTGACGACCGCGCCGTCGATCCAGCCGGAGGTGGCGAGCCGGTACGGGGCTCCGGACGAGCCGTGCCGGATGACGACGGCGTCCGCGCCCATCGCCTCCAGGGTCAGCGCGGTGTCCTTGAGGGACTCGCCCTTGGAGACCGAGGACCCCTTGGCGGAGAAGTTGATGACGTCGGCGGAGAGCCGCTTGGCGGCGGCCTCGAAGGAGATCCGGGTCCGTGTCGAGTCCTCGAAGAAGAGGTTGACCACGGTGCGGCCGCGCAGGGTCGGCAGTTTCTTGATCGGCCGGTCGGCGACCCGGGCCATCTCCTCGGCGGTGTCGAGGATCAGCACGGCGTCGTCGCGGGTGAGGTCGGCGGCCGAGATGAGGTGGCGCTTCATCTGGGTGTGCTCCGTTGTCTGGAGGTCGGGCGTCCGGGGTTGTCGCCCGGACACCGCAGCGGCATGCGGGCGCGCGGGTGGCACGTCCGTACGGGATCAGGAGGCGTACGGAGGTGCTACTGCTCGCCGGCCGGGGCGGGCTCGCGGACACCGAGCAGCACGGTGTCGCGACCGTCCTCCTCGGCGAGCTGGACCTTGACCGTCTCCCGCAGCGACGTGGGGAGGTTCTTGCCGACGTAGTCGGCGCGGATCGGGAGTTCGCGGTGGCCGCGGTCGACCAGGACGGCGAGCTGCACGGCGCGCGGCCTGCCGATGTCGCCGAGGGCGTCGAGCGCGGCGCGGATGGTGCGGCCGGAGAAGAGCACGTCGTCGACGAGGACGACCAGCCGGCCGTCGACACCGTCACCGGGAATCTCGGTGCGGGCCAGCGTGCGGGCGGGCCGCAGCCGCAGGTCGTCGCGGTACATGGTGATGTCGAGCGAGCCGACGGGGATCTTGCGGCCGGTGATCTCTTCGAGCTTGTCGGCCAGCCGACGGGCGAGGAAGACACCGCGGGTCGGAATGCCGAGAAGCACCACGTCGTCGGCGCCCTTGGCGCGTTCGACGATCTCGTGGGCGATGCGGGTCAGTACCCGCGCGATGTCGGGGGCCTCGAGAACGGGGCGTGCCGCATCTGAGCTGTTCTGCGTGTCCATATGAAAACGGACCTCCTTCTCCGCCTCACGGGACGGATCTTAAAGGACGTCGAAATTACGCCACCCACGCTACCAGTGCCTTGCCGGGCCCCGGTCGCGGCCCCCGCTCCCGCCGCAGGCGGAGACCGGACGGACCTTTTCGGCTTGACGCACCCAAGTAACGCTGCGTAACCTCACAGTGAGTGACCAGCCGCGCGGCGGAGCCGCACGTCGACACAGTGTCCGGGGAGCTATATGTCCAGCGAATACGCAAAACAGCTCGGGGCCAAGCTCCGCGCCATCCGCACCCAGCAGGGGCTTTCCCTCCATGGCGTGGAGGAGAAGTCCCAGGGCCGCTGGAAGGCCGTTGTAGTCGGTTCGTACGAGCGCGGCGACCGCGCGGTGACCGTGCAGCGCCTCGCCGAGCTGGCGGACTTCTACGGCGTCCCGGTGCAGGAACTGCTTCCTGGCACCACGCCGGGCGGGGCCGCCGAGCCGCCGCCGAAGCTCGTCCTGGATCTGGAGCGGCTGGCTCATGTGCCGCAGGAGAAGGCGGGCCCGCTGCAACGCTACGCCGCCACGATCCAGTCCCAGCGCGGCGACTACAACGGCAAGGTGCTCTCGATCCGTCAGGACGACCTGCGCACCCTGGCCGTCATCTATGACCAGTCGCCGTCGGTCCTTACCGAGCAGCTCATCAGCTGGGGCGTGCTGGACGCGGACGCGAGGCGCGCGGTCGGCCACGAAGAGGGCTGACGCCACTTCAGGAGAAACGTCACGTCGGAGGGCGAACCCGTCATGTGCGGGTTCGCCCTCCCTTGCGTTGGGACCACGCGGCGGAGCTCGGGACGCGCCTCGCGGCGGACCGCGCTGCGGGCCTCGGGGCGGCTCCGGTCGCCGCGGCCTCGGGACGGCTCCCGTCGCTGCGGGCCTCGGGGCGGCTCCCGTCGCTGCGGGCCTCGGGGCGGCTCCCGTCGCTGCGGGCCTCGGGGCGGCTCCGGTGGAGCCGGCCGACGGGCTCAGGCCGCCCGGGCATGCACCAGGCCCGAAGCGGAAGATTGTTCGTCTTCCGCTTCGGGCCTGGTGGAGCCGGGTGCGCGCTAGTCGCGGCGCAGGCTCGGCTTGAGGTCCTTGAAGCGGCCGAGCAGGCCGTTCACGAACGACGGGGACTCGTCGGTGGAGAACTCCTTGGCGAGCTGCACCGCCTCGTCGATCACCACCGCGTCCGGGGTCTCGTCCACCCACACCAGCTCGTACGCGCCGAGCCGGATGATGTTGCGGTCGACGACCGGCATCCGGTCGAGAGTCCAGCCGACGGAGTAGGTGGCGATGAGGTCGTCGATCCGGTCCGCGTACTGCGCGTACCCCTCGACGAGCTCCATCGTGTACTCGCCGACCGGCGGCTGCCGGTCGTCGGTCCGCGCGTGCCGCACCCAGTCCGCGAGGACCGTCTGCACGGGCGTCCCGCGCTGGTCGGCCTCGAAGAGGATCTGAAAGGCGCGCTTACGGGCCTTGTTCCGGGCAGCCACGGTTAGCTGTTCACCCGGCCGAGGTACTCACCGGAGCGGGTGTCGACCTTGATCTTCTCACCGGTGGTGATAAAGAGCGGGACACCGATCTCGAAGCCGGTCTCCAGCGTGGCGGGCTTGGTGCCACCGGTGGAGCGATCGCCCTGGACACCGGGGTCGGTGTGCTGGATGGTCAGCTCGACGGCGGCGGGCAGCTCGACGTAGAGCACCGCGCCCTCGTGCTGGGCGACGCTGGCGGTGAAGCCCTCGATCAGGAAGTTGGCGGCGTCACCGACGGCCTTGCGCTCGATGTGCAGCTGGTCGTACGTCTGCATGTCCATGAAGACGAAGTAGTCGCCATCCATGTACGAGAACTGCATGTCGCGGCGGTCGACGGTGGCCGTCTCGACCTTCACACCGGCGTTGAAGGTCTTGTCGACGACCTTGCCGGAGAGCACGTTCTTGAGCTTGGTGCGCACAAAGGCAGGGCCCTTGCCGGGCTTGACGTGCTGGAACTCGACGACGGACCAGAGCTGGCCTCCGTCGAGCTTGAGCACCATGCCGTTCTTGAGGTCGTTCGTGGAAGCCACGGTTGCGGAATCTCCTGGACTGACGCTGGTGGACGACCGAGGACGCGCGCTCAGCTGAGCTAGAGCGCGAGCAGCTCCTTGGTCGTGATGGTGAGTAGCTCGGGTCCGCCGTCCGCCTCCTGGCGCACGACGAGCGTGTCATCGATCCGGACACCGCCCCGGCCCGGGAGGTGGACCCCCGGTTCGACGGTGACCGGCACACAAGCGTCCAGTTTACCCATGGCCGCAGGGGCCAGCTGCGGGTCCTCGTCGATTTCGAGCCCCACACCGTGCCCGGTGAGCGGCGGGAGGCCTTCGCCATGGCCCGCGGAGTCCAGGATCTGGCGGGCCGCGTGGTCCACATCGCGATACGCGGCGCCCGGTGAGAGAGACTCCCGGGCGGCCCGCTGAGCGGTGAAGACAATGTCGTACAGCTCGATCTGCCAGTCCGCCGGGGTCGTCCCGATCACAAACGTACGGCCGATCTCGCAGCGGTAGCCGCGGTAGTTGGCGCCCACGCAGACGGCGAGGAAGTCGCCCTCCTCGACCCTGCGGTCGGTGGGACGGTGGCCGCCGCGGCCCGAGTTGGGTCCGGTGGCGACCGAGGTGGGGAAGGCGGGGCCGTCGGCGCCGTGGTCGACGAGCCGGCGCTCCAGCTCCAGAGCGAGATGCCGTTCGGTGCGGCCCACCAGGATCGACTCCAGCAGTTCGCCGAGGGCCTGGTCGGTGATCTCGGCCGCGATCCGCAGGCAGGCGATCTCCTCCTCGTCCTTGACGAGCCGCTGCTGCTCGACGGCGAGGCCGAGGTCGGCGAGACGCAGCCGGGGCGCGACCGAGCCGATCGCCCGGTGCCTCGCGACGGTCAGATGGTGCTCCTCGACGGCGAGGCACTCCACGCCGACGGTCCGCGCGAGCTCGGCGGCCGCGACCGCCGGATCGCCGGCCGATGTCGGCAGGACGGTCAGCCCCAGCTGCTCGTCGGGACGGCCGTCGGCGGGGTCGTCGGCGGGTGTACGGGGGCAGAGCAGGTTGTCTTCGCCGGGGCCGAGCAGCAACACGGCGCCGGGGGGTGCGCCGCCCGCGAGATAGCGGACGTTGGCGGGGCGGGAGACCAGGACCCCGGCGCTGCCGGTGGCCGCGCACCGGTCGCGCAGCCGGTCGCGGCGGATCCCAAACACCTCTGACATGTCACGAGCCTACGAGCGTGGGCGCGGCTCGGCCTGGTCAGCGCGTCCGACCGGGGGTGCGCGAGGGGGCTGGGCGGGGGGCGTGGCACCCGTGTGCCCGGACTACCGGACTACCAGTTCGGCGGGCTGGCGATGGACCGGGCCAGGACGTCGTCGAGCACCCGGGCCGTGGTCTCCACGTCGAACTGGGAGTTGTCGATTATCGGCAGCCCGGATCCGTACCAGCCGGCCATCCGGCCGTGGATGCTGGCGACTTCCTCGTCCGACAGGCGGCGGTTGCCGCTGCGCTCGGCGTTGCGCTCCAGCACGATCTCCAGGCCGGGGAGCAGGACGACGGGCAGCAGGCCCGGGCCGACATGGCGCTTCCAGCCGCCGAGGCCGACGACCGGCCGGTCCGGGAAGACCGCGTCGTCGAGGATGCAGGAAATGCCGTTCGCCAGGAAGTTGCGGGCGGCGAAGCCGCAGGTGCGGCGGGCCAGGCGGTACTGGGCCTCGGAGTGGTCGTTCCAGCCGGACTGGGGGTCGGCGAAGCCGGAACAGACCCATTCGCGTACGTCGTCGAGGCTGATGTGCGCGGTGGGGACGCGGCGGCTGGTGGCCCAGTGCCGGGCCACGGTCGTCTTGCCCGCGCCGGCCGGGCCGATGAGCAGGACGGCGAGGGTGGCCACGCCGGTGCCGCTGTCGGCGGGCGGCGGGGCGGGTATGGGAACCGGGCCGCCGGGCGGCAGCTGGATGTGCCCGGTCGTGTCGGGGAGCGGCGCGGTCGAGGCGCGCTGGGGGGCGGTCCCTGACCAGCCGGGGGCGGGATGCCCGCCGTTCTGATGACGCTGCGGATGCGGAGCGCCCGCGGGAGCCGCGTGCGGCCGGCCCTGGGGCGGACGCCCGGGAGGCGGCCCGGCGGGCGGCTGCCCCTGCGGGTGCGAAGGCCCGGCGGGAGCCGCGGCAGGCGGCTGGCCCTGGGCGTGCGGCGGCCCAGCGGGACCCACGGGCGGAGGCCCGGCGGTCGGCTGGCCCTGCGGGTGACCCTGCGGTGACGGGAGCCCGGCGGGACCCACGGGCGGCTGGCCCTGGGCGTGCAGCGGTCCGGCGGGAGCCGCGGCAGGCGGCTGGCCCTGGGCGTGCGGCGGCCCGACAGGAGCCACGGGCGGAGGCCCGGCGGTCGGCTGGCCCTGCGCGTGACCCTGCGGTGACGGGGACCCAGCGGGACCCACGGGCGGCTGCTGGTGCGAAGGCCCGGCGGGAGCCGCATGCGGCTGGCCCTGCGGTGACAGGTGCTCGGCGGGAGCCGCGGCAGGCGGCTGGCTCTGCGGTGACGGAGGAGCCTCGGGAGGCGGTCCGGCGGGAGAACCCGGCGGCGGTCCCGGGTGCTGGGCGCTGTGTGTCCATCCGGCCGGTCCGTGCCCCGGCCCGTGGGGCGGCGGCAGCGGAGCCCCCACTGCGTGCTGCATCCGGTGCCACTCCGTCTCGTGCGACTGACGCTGGTCAGGCGGCACTCGGCCGCCCTGCTACCGAACGGTACCTTCCCGTCCGCCCCCTGTGGGAACGGCCGGGGAAGGTCCGAAGTGCCCTGTCAGCCAGTCAATTCCTCGGCCAGGGCGCGCAGAGCGAGGCGGTACGAGCCGATGCCGAAGCCCGCGACCGTGCCGCTGGCGACAGCCGCGACCACCGACGTGTGCCGGAATGTCTCACGCGTGTACGGATTCGAGATGTGCACCTCGATCAGCGGGGCGGTCCGCTGGGCGGCCGCGTCGCGCATCCCGTACGAGTAGTGCGTGAAGGCACCGGGGTTGAGAACGACCGGAATTGAGCCGTCTGCGGCCTCGTGCAGCCAGCGGATCATCTCGCCCTCGTCGTTCGTCTCGCGAACGTCGACGTCGAAACCGAGCTCCTTGCCGAGCTGTTGGCAGGTCTCCACAAGGCCCGCGTAGGAGGTCGCGCCGTAGACGTCGGGCTCGCGGGAGCCGAGCCGCCCGAGGTTGGGGCCGTTGAGGACGAGCACCCGACGGGTCATGCGGACACCTCTCCATACGCGGCGAGCAGCACCGCCGGGTCGGGACCCTCCAGCACGGTCGGCTTGGCGAGGCCGTCGAGAACGATGAAGCGCAGCAGATTGCCGCGGGACTTCTTGTCGACCTTCATGGTCTCAAGGAGCTTCGGCCACTGGTCGCCACGGTAGGTGAGCGGCAGTCCCACGGACTCCAGGACGGAGCGGTGCCGGTCCGCGGTAGCGTCGTCCAACCGGCCTGCCAGACGGCCCAGTTCGGCGGCGAAGACCATGCCGACCGAGACGGCCGCGCCGTGCCGCCACTTGTAGCGCTCGTTCTTCTCGATGGCATGGGCGAGCGTGTGCCCGTAGTTGAGGATCTCGCGCAGCCCGGACTCCTTGAGGTCGTTGGAGACGACCTCCGCCTTCACCCGGATCGAGCGCTCGATCAGCTCGGCGGTGTGCGGGCCGGCCGGAGTGCGCGCGCCCTGCGGGTCGGCCTCGACCAGGTCGAGGATGGCCGGGTCGGCGATGAAGCCCGCCTTGATGATCTCGGCCATGCCGCTGACGTAGTCGTTGACGGGCAGCGAGTCCAGCGCGGCGAGATCGCACAGCACCCCGGCGGGCGGGTGGAAGGCGCCCACCAGGTTCTTGCCCTCGGCGGTGTTGATGCCGGTCTTGCCGCCGACGGCCGCGTCGACCATGCCGAGCACGGTCGTCGGCAGGGCGATCCAGCGCACGCCCCGCAGCCAGGTCGCCGCCACGAAGCCCGCGACGTCGGTGGTGGCGCCACCGCCGACGCCGACGATGACGTCGCTGCGGGTGAAGCCGGTCTGGCCGAGTGCCTTCCAGCAGTACGCGGCGACCTCGACGGTCTTGGCCTCCTCGGCGTTCGGCAGCTGGATCGCGATCGCCTCGTACCCCTGGGAAGCAAGGTCCTCGCGGATGGCGTCACCGGTGCCGGCCAGCGCCTCGGGGTGCAGCACGGCCACCCTCTGGGCGCGGCCGATCAGCCCGGGGAGCTCGCCGAGCAGCTGCCGACCGACCAGCACCTCGTACGGATCGGAGCCTTCCGTACCGCCGACCTGGATACGGTTCACAGCCTGGTCCGTCATGCCTGCTTCTCCAGCTTCAGGGCGTCGAGGATCGCCTGGGCGACCTCTTCGGGGGTGCGCTCGTCCGTGGCGACGACAACGCGGGCGACTTCGGTGTACAGGTGGCGGCGTGCGTCCATCAGCTCCCGCCACTGGCGGCGCGGATTGACGGCGAGCAGCGGACGCGCCTGGTTGAGGCCGACCCTCCTGACCGCCTCCTCCACGTCCAGCGAGAGATACACGACGGGCAGCCCGGTCAGCAGCTCGCGGGTCGAGTCGTCGAGGATCGCGCCGCCGCCGAGGGCGAGCACGCCCGGGTGCTCTGCGACCGCGGCTCGTACGGCCTGCCGTTCGAGCTCACGGAAGTACAGTTCGCCCTCGTCGACGAAGATGTCCGCGATCTCCCGGCCCTGGGCCGCGACGATGTCGGCGTCGGTGTCCCGGTAGGGCACGCCGAGCCGCTCGGCGAGCAGCTCGCCGACGGTGGACTTGCCCGAGCCCATGGGCCCGACCAGGACGATCAGCGGTGTCGGCGGCGCGTTCACCGGATGCGCAGGCTGTCGAGGTAGGACCGCACATTGCGGCTGGTCTCGCTCACGCTGTCGCCGCCGAACTTCTCGGCGACCGCGTCCGCGAGCACCAGCGCGACCATCGCCTCGGCGACGATCCCCGCCGCCGGGACGGCACACACGTCGGAACGCTGGTGGTGGGCGGCCGCGACCTCGCCGGTGGCGACGTCGACGGTGGCCAGCGCGCGCGGCACGGTCGCGATCGGCTTCATCGCGGCCCGTACACGCAGCAGCTCACCCGTCGACATGCCGCCCTCCGTGCCGCCGGAGTGTCCTGAGGTGCGGCGGATCCCGTCCGCGGTCGGCACGATCTCGTCGTGCGCCTTCGATCCGGGAACCCGCGCGAGCTCGAAGCCGTCGCCGACCTCGACGCCCTTGATCGCCTGGATGCCCATGAGGGCGGCGGCGAGGCGGGCGTCCAGCCTGCGGTCCCAGTGCACGTGCGAGCCGAGGCCGACCGGCACGCCGTACGCCAGCACCTCGACCACACCACCAAGGGTGTCGCCGTCGTTGTGGGCCTGGTCGATCTCCGCGACCATCGCCTTCGACGCGTCCGCGTCCAGGCAGCGCACCGGGTCCGCGTCGAGCTTCGCCTCGTCGGAGGGCTTGGGGTAGACGCCGTACGGAGCCTTCGCCGCGGCCAGCTCGACGACATGGGAGACGATCTCGATGCCCGTCGTCTCCTTGAGGTACGAGCGGGCGACCGCTCCCAGTGCGACGCGCGCGGCGGTCTCGCGGGCGCTGGCCCGCTCCAGGATCGGCCGGGCCTCGTCGAGTGCGTACTTCTGCATGCCCGCGAGATCGGCGTGGCCGGGCCGCGGGCGGGTCAGCGGGGCGTTGCGGGCCAGCTGCGCGAGCTCGTCGGGGTCGACCGGGTCGGCCGCCATGACCTTCTCCCACTTCGGCCACTCGGTGTTGCCCACCATCACCGCGACCGGCGACCCCATGGTCAGCCCGTGCCGTACGCCGCCGAGGAAGGTCACCTCGTCACGCTCGAACTTCATCCGTGCACCGCGCCCATAGCCGAGGCGCCGCCGGGCAAGGTGATCCGCCACCATCTCCGTGGTGATCGGCACACCGGCGGGAAGACCCTCCAGCGTCGCCACCAGTGCGGGTCCGTGCGACTCCCCCGCCGTCAGCCAACGCAACCTGCTCAACGGTAATCCTCCTGCTCGCGCCTGGAACTGCCATGGCGCGACCGGGTGCGCGGCCCTGGCACGCCTGACTCGATCCTCCCACGTCCGGGGCCATGTCCCGCCCTCCGGTCCAGCAACCGGACGACCGCGCGGTCAGCCCTGCTCGCCGCGGCCGGCGAGCGCCTGCTCTCCGGCCGCCCTCATGGCCGCCAGCGGGGCGGGTGCCCGGCCCGTCATCTGCTCGACCTGAAGAACTGCCTGGTGGACCAGTAGGTCGAGGCCGCCGACGACGGCTCCGCCCCGCGCGGTCCAGCCGGCGGCCAGGGCGGTCGGCCACGGCTCGTACAGGACGTCGAACAGCGTGCCGGGCCGCTCGGGCACCTCGGCCGCGAGGGCGTCGGTTGCACCCGCCGGAGTGGTGGCGATGACCAGCGGCGCCCGCAGCGCCACGTCGGCCTCCGCCCAGTCGGCGATGTGGATGTCGACGCCGAGCCGCTCGCCCCAGCCCCGCATCTCCTCGGCCCGGGCGGCACTGCGTACATAGGCGGTGACAGGCCCCGTACAGATCCGCGAGAGCGCGGCGAGAGCGGACGAAGCTGTCGCGCCCGCGCCCAGCACGGCGGCCGATTCGACCTTGGCGACGCCCCGCTCGCGCAGTGCGGCGATCATGCCGGGGATGTCTGTGTTGTCGCCGACGCGGCGGCCGTCCTCGGTGAAGACGACGGTGTTGACGGCTTCGACCGAGGCCGCCGTGTCGCTGATGGTGTCGAGCAGCGGAAGGATCGCGCGCTTGAGCGGCATCGTCAGCGACAGTCCGGCCCAGGAGCTGTCGAGCCCCGCCACGAATCCCGCAAGTCCAGCCTCGTCCACCTCGAAGCGGTCGTACGACCAGTGCGCGAGGCCGAGTTCCGCATAGGCCGCGCGGTGCAGCACCGGAGAGAGCGAGTGTGCGATCGGCGATCCGAGGACCGCCGCCCGGCGCTTCGGAGTGCTCACTGGCCGTTCTTCTCCTGCTGTTCTTCGTACTTCTTGCGGTTGCGCTCGTGCTCCTCGTTGGTGATCGCGAAGAGCGTCTCGTCCTCGGTGATCGACACGAAGTAGTACCAGGGGCCGGGGGCCGGCTTGAGAGCCGAGCTGAAGGCGGACTGCCCCGGATTGCCGATCGGACCCGGCGGCAGACCCTTTATGTCGTACGTGTTGTACGGGTCCTTGATCTTCCGCAGATCGTCCACCGCGCCGAGGTCGAGTCTGCTGTCGCTCTTGATGTAGTTGATCGTGGAGTCGAATTCGAGCCGGCCGACCGTTTCTGCGTTGTTCGGCTTGAGGCGGTTGTAGACGACCCGCGAGACCTTGTCGAAGTCGTGCTTGTACTTGCCTTCGGCCTGCACGAGGCTCGCGACGGTGAGCACCTGGAGCGGCGACTCGAGGCCCAGCCTCTCTGCCTCGCCCTTGAGGTCCTTCTTGCTGAACTCCTCGTTGGCCCGGGCCACCATCCTCTGCAGGACGGCTTCCGGTTTCATGCCCTTGACGACGGGATAGCTCGCGGGGAAGAGGAAGCCTTCGAGCGGATCCTTGATCTTCGAGTTGTCGTTTGCCCAGGCCGGCAGGCCGAGCCGCTTGGCATTCGCCTTGGCGGCGGCCTTGGTGGTGCCGGCCTTGACCTCCAGGCGCTTGTCGATCTGCTCGTAGACCCAGATGTTCCGCTTGCCCTCGGGGATGATCAAGTTGTTGCGGCTGGCCGGATTGAGCATCAGCTCGACGGCGCTCGCTCCCGACATCCCCTTCTTGAGGATGTAGACGCCGGCCTGGATCGACTTGCCCTTGGGGTCCTCGTTGGCCGCCGAGACGAAGGCGCCCGAACTCTTGACGACACCGGCCTCCTTGAGTATGGCGCCGATCTCTCCGAGGCCCGCGCCCTTGGGGATCTCGACCTGGGCCGAGCCGCTTCCGGCGCCCGAGAAGTCCTCGGGCGCGCCGAACTGGCCCTGCCAGAACTGGTAGCCGAAATAGCCGACGCCGCCGAGGCCGCCGGCGAGCACCAGTGCGACGACCAGGCACGCGCAGCCGTTCTTGCTCTTCTTCTTGGTCTTGCCGCGGCGCTCACGGCCGCCGCCCCGGCGCGTCTCGCGCGGGTCGTCGTCGTACTCGCCGTCGTCGTCCCGGCCGTCGTCGCCGGTGAAGAAGGGGTGGGTCTCCTCCTGGGGCGCCTCGGCATCCCAGTCGGTCGTGGGCTCGGGCTCCGGCCGACGGCGGCCGGGGGGCTGCGGCGGCGGGTATGCCTCGGGGGTGGCGTAGTAGTCGCCGTTCTGGCCGCCGTAGCCGGGCTGCTGCCCGCCGTAGGCGTCGGCCGGATTGGCTGCGTACGGCATGGCCGCATGCTGGCCGGTGTCCCAGCCGCCGTTGTACTGCTGCTGGCTGTACTGCTGTTGTTGCTGGTTGTACTGCTGCTGCTGCTGCTGCTGTTGCTGCTGTTGCTGGTTGTACTGACGCTGTTGCTCGTTGTACTGCTGCTGGTACGGATCGGGCTGGGTGCCGTACTGCTGCGGCTGCTGCGGGTACTGCTGCTGTGGCTGGCCGCCGTACGGAGTGTCGCCGGCTGCGGCCTGCTGTCCTCCCCATCCCTGGTCCCCGTACAAGGGGTCCTCGGGATGCCACGGTTCGGAGCCGGGGCCCCGGCCATACTCAGTCATCGATCCCCTAGGGCCGCGAGGCAGACGCTGAACGGTGCCGGCCTCTTTGCTGTGCGGCAGCTGTTCGAACACCGCCGCATCGCGCGGAACGTTACCGTATCGCGATCAGACAACCACTTCGACGCCCTCGCCCGGCGCAACACCTGACGCCCGTTCGGACTCCAGAGCGTTCTGAAGGATCACCACAGCGGCAGCCTGGTCGATGACAGATCGGCCCTTTTTAGACTTTACGCCCGAAGCGCGCAGCCCCTGACTGGCCGTCACTGTGGTCATCCTCTCGTCAACCAATCGGACCGGAATGGGGGCGATGCCGCGCGCGAACTCCTGGGCGAAGCCGCGGATCTTGACCGCGGCCGGGCCTTCCCCGCCGCTGAGCGAGCGGGGCAGGCCGACGATGACTTCGATCGGTTCGTACTCTTCCACGAGCTGCTTCAGCCGACGGTGGGCGGCCGGGACGTCGCGACCCGGCACGGTCTCGACCGGAGTGGCGAGGACCCCGTCGGGGTCGCACGATGCGACCCCGATCCGGGCGTCCCCGACATCGAGCGCGAGGCGGCGTCCACGGCGCACAGCGTCAGGCCGTCTCGGCGACAAGACGCTCGACGGCGGCGACAGCGTCGCCGATGGCGTCCGGGTTCTGGCCGCCGCCCTGGGCGACGTCCGGCTTGCCGCCACCCCCGCCACCGAGGGTCTTGGCGGCGGCCCGGACCAGGTCACCGGCCTTCAGACCGCGCTCACGGGCGGCCTCGTTGGTGGCGATGACGGTCAGCGGGCGGCCACCCGCCACGGCGAACAGGGCCACGACCACCGGACGGTCGCCAGGGATGCGGCCGCGAACGTCGAGGACCAGCTTGCGCAGGTCGTCGGCGGAGGTGCCGTCCGGCACCTGGCCGGTGACCAGGGCCACGCCCCGCACGTCCTTGGCGCCCGAGGCGAGACCGGCGGCGGCGGCGAGCACCTTCTCCGCGCGGAACTTCTCGATCTCCTTCTCGGCGTCCTTCAGCTTGGCGAGCATGCCCGAGATCTTCTCGGGGAGCTCCTCGGGACGGCCCTTGACCAGCTCCTGGAGCTGGGCGACGACCGTGTGCTCCCTGGCGAGGAAGTTGTAGGCGTCGACGCCGACGAGAGCCTCGATACGGCGCACACCGGAGCCGATCGAGGACTCGCCGAGCAGCTTCACCAGGCCCAGTTGGGCGGTGTTGTGCACGTGCGTGCCGCCGCACAGCTCCTTGGAGAAGTCGCCGATGGTGACGACTCGCACCCGCTCGCCGTACTTCTCGCCGAACTCGGCGATGGCGCCCTGCTTCTTGGCCTCGTCGATGCTCATGATCTCGGCCTGGACGTCGAGTTCCCGGGCGAGGACTTCGTTGATCTTCTGCTCGACGTCGGTGAGGACCGTGCCGGGTACGGCGGCGGGCGAGCCGAAGTCGAAGCGGAAGCGGCCGGGAGAGTTCTCCGAGCCGGCCTGGGCGGCCGTCGGGCCGAGAGCGTCGCGCAGCGCCTGGTGGGTGAGGTGCGTGGCGCTGTGGGCGCGGGCGATGGCGCGGCGGCGCCTGATGTCGATGGCCGCGTAGGCGGAAGCGCCGACGGTCACCTCGCCGACCTGTACCGAGCCCTTGTGGACGGAGACGCCCGGGACCGGCTGCTGCACATCGCGGATCTGGATGACGGCGCCCGTGTCGAGCTTGATGCGGCCCTGGTCGGCGAGCTGACCGCCGCCCTCGGCGTAGAAGGGAGTGCGGTCGAGGACGACCTCGACCTCGTCGCCCTCGGAGGCGGCCGGCGACGGCATGCCGTCGACCAGCAGGCCGACGATGGTCGACTCGCCCTCGGTGTGGGTGTAGCCGGTGAACTCCGTGGTGCCGGACTGGTCGGCGACGAGCCGGTAGGCGGACACGTCGGCGTGGCCGGTCTTCTTGGCCCTGGCGTCGGCCTTGGCCTGCTCCCGCTGCTGCTTCATCAGGCGGCGGAAGCCGTCCTCATCCACCGAGAGGCCCTGTTCGGCGGCCATCTCCAGGGTGAGGTCGATCGGGAAGCCCCATGTGTCGTGGAGCAGGAAGGCCTTGTCGCCGGCGAGTACCTTGCCGCCGCCGGACTTGGTGTCGGTGATGGCGGTGTCGAGGATGTTGGTGCCGGCCTTCAGCGTCTTGAGGAACGCGGCCTCCTCGGCGAGGGCCACGGTCTCGATCCGCTTGCGGTCGGTGATCAGCTCCGGATACTGCTCGCCCATGGTCTTGATGACCACGTCGGCCAGCTCGGCGACGACGGGCTCGGTGGCACCCAGGAGGCGCATATTGCGGATGGCGCGGCGCATGATGCGGCGCAGCACATAGCCACGGCCCTCGTTGCCGGGGGTGACACCGTCGCCGATGAGCATCACGGACGTACGGATGTGGTCGGCGACCACGCGCATCGAGACGTCCGAGCCGTGCTCGGCGCCGTAGCGAACGCCGGTCAGCTCGGTGGCCTTGTCCATGACGACGCGCAGGGTGTCGGTCTCGTACATGTTCTGTACGCCCTGCAGGATCATCGCGAGGCGCTCGAGGCCGAGGCCGGTGTCGATGTTCTTGGACGGCAGCTCGCCGAGGATCGGGAAGTCCTCCTTGCCCTCGCCGGCGCCGCGCTCGTACTGCATGAAGACCAGGTTCCAGATCTCCACGTAGCGCTCGTCGTTGACGGCCGGGCCGCCTTCTTCGCCGAACTCCGGGCCACGGTCGTAGTTGATCTCGGAGCAGGGTCCGCAGGGGCCGGGGACGCCCATCGACCAGAAGTTGGGGCCCATGCCCAGACGCTGGATGCGCTCGGCGGGCACGCCGATCACGTCGCGCCAGATCTGCTCGGCCTCGTCGTCCTCCTTGTAGACCGTGATCCACAGGCGCTCGGGGTCGAGGCCGTAGCCACCGTCCGCGACGGAGCTGGTCAGCAGCTCCCAGGCGAACTTGATGGCGCCTTCCTTGAAGTAGTCCCCGAAGGAGAAGTTGCCGCACATCTGGAAGAACGTGCCGTGCCGGGTGGTCTTGCCGACCTCTTCGATGTCCGGCGTACGCACGCACTTCTGCACGCTGGTGGCGCGCGGGGCCGGCGGCTTGGCCTCGCCGAGGAAGTACGGCTTGAACGGCACCATGCCCGCGTTGACCAGCAGCAGAGTCGGGTCGTCCGCGATGA
Source organism: Streptomyces sp. NPDC002870 (assembly GCF_042888505.1). Lineage (NCBI taxonomy): Bacteria > Bacillati > Actinomycetota > Actinomycetes > Kitasatosporales > Streptomycetaceae > Streptomyces > Streptomyces sp. NPDC002870. Next base: position 128,758 of record NZ_JBIAPW010000015.1, on the reverse strand, counting down.
GCGACGCCGAAGGCACGACGGTGTGCCCGCGCTCCTCGAAGAAGCTCAGCCAGCGGCGGCGGATTTCAGCCGACTCCATCAGTGGTCCTCATTCCGGTTGTACGAGTTGTAGGAGTGCTTGTTGTCGGGGCGCGCACTGTCGGGGCGCGTGCTGTCGGGGTGCTTGGAGTAATCGATCGCGGCGGGGCGTCGCTGCGCGGGCAGTTCGGGGTCGGCGGATGCCTGCAGGCCGAGCGCTTCACCCAGTTCGGCCTCGCGCCGGTCCATGCCGGACCTGACGTCGAGTGCGAAGTCCTTCAGCCTGTGACCCGCGTCGATCGCCTTGTTCGCGGCCTGCGCGGCGAGGCTCTCGGGGGTCAGCTGCTTCAGCTTGCGGTTGACCTTGGTGGTGGCCCAGACACCGGCTGCGGCACCCGCGGTGAACCAGAACGTGCGGCGGAACATCGTGCCTCAGCCTTTCCGCTTCTTGCCTCGGGGAGCCGGCACGGTGCGGCCGACGACCACCGTGCGACGGGACGGCGCGGGTGCGTCTTCGTGCTTACGGCTCATGGCCCTGCGTACGCCGTAGCCGAAGGCGGCGACCTTGACCAGTGGGCCGCCGAAGGTCGAGGCGACCGTCGTGGAGAGCGCGGAGGCGTTGGAGGTGACCTCCTGGACGTCCGTCGCGATGGCGTCGACCCGGTCGAGCTGAGTCTGTGCGGAGCGCACCGTCGCGGAGGCGTCGGCAAGCAGGGGCACCGCCTGCTCGGTCACGTCCGCCACGAGTTTGGTGGTCGCTCTGAGCGTCTGCGCCAGCCTCACCAGCACCACGGCGAGGAAGGAGACCAAGATCGCCCAGAACACGGCCACCAGGATCCCGGCAACCTCTCCACCGGTCACTCTGCACCGCTCTCTGCTCGTCGATGGATTACTCGAAAATCGTCCTCCGACCCTATCGCGCCCAGGGTCGCCCCCCATACCGCATTACGTCCGGGGGTGAGGGGAGTTACCCAGGGCGATTGTACGGAGCGCTTCTGTTCCGGCTCCTTCAGCGCCCGCGCGCCCTGTGCGAGCAGCGGCGGCGGCGTCCGCAGCCGGGACAGCGGCGCTCGGTTCGTCCCGCGGCCCTGGAAACGCGAGAGCCCGCCGGCCCCCACCGGTAAGGGCGGGGAAACGGCGGGCTGAAGCTGTGTGAGCTACTCCCCCAGCTACCGCTGGGAGGGGCCCCCAAATCAGCGGGCGTAGTACTCGACGACCAGCTGCTCGTCGCAGATGACCGGAACTTCCTTGCGGTTCGGGTCACGGTCCAGGCGGAACGCCAGGGCCTTCAGGTTGACCTGCAGGTAGCGCGGGGTCTCGCCGTCGGGGGCGAAGCCACCCTCACGCGCGACCTGGAAGAGGCTCTTCTCGCGGGAGCGCTCGCGGACCATCACGACGTCGTCGGGACGGACGCGGAAGGACGGCTTGTCGACCTTGCCGCCGTTGACCTCGATGTGGCCGTGGACGACCATCTGGCGGGCCTGGTAGATGGTGCGGGCGATGCCCGAACGCAGGACCAGGGCGTCGAGACGGCGCTCGAGCTCGACGACCAGCGCCTCACCCGTCTTGCCCTCGGCCTTCTTGGCGCGGTCGTAGGCGCGCGCCATCTGGCGCTCGCTGATGTCGTACTGCGCGCGCAGGCGCTGCTTCTCGAGCAGACGGACCTTGTAGTCCGAGTTCTGCTTGCGGCCACGGCCGTGCTCGCCCGGCGGGTAGGGGCGGGCTTCGAAGTACTTGACGGCCTTCGGCGTCAGTGCGATACCGAGCGCACGAGACTTCTTGACCTTGGGACGCGACTGGTTAGGCACGTTCTCCAGACCTCCGTTGTAGGTTAGGTTAGGCTCACCTTACTCAAGGAGATCGCATGTCTCGCCCTGGGAACACCAAGCGCATCACGGACAGCACAGAGAACGTCGACGCTGCACAGAGCATCGAGGCGACGGAGGTCCGATCAGCTCATGGTCAGCCGCGTCCCAGCGGGCTTGAAATCACTCGGATGCCGTCAGCAGCCGAGCGCACACGAACTCTCGTACAGAGTACATCCTCCGCGGTACTGCTCATCCCGGGTGTGGAGGCGGTACGTCCCGAGCAGCTGGCACCGCAGGCCCGGGCCGTGGGTCCGGACGGCGATGTGTTCCTGCTCTTCCCCGCGGACTCACCGGCCGTACGCGCCGCCACGCACGCGCAGGACGACGAGCTGTCCGCTGTGCTGGAGATCACCGATGTCGCGCCCGTCTCCGTGCCCAATCGTATCCGCGGCCGCGCCTGGGTCTCCGGCTGGCTGACCTGCGTGCCCGGCCTGGCCGAGCCCGGCCGGATGATGGTGCGCCTCGAGGTCGGCGAGGCGTGCGTTGACGATCTGTGGGGCGCCGACAGCGTCGAGCCGGAGGAGTTCGCGCGGGCGTCCGTCGATCCGATCGTCGCGCACGAGACGGAGCTGCTGCAGCATCTGCACTCTGCGCACAGCGAGCAGGTGCAGGGGCTGTGCGGGCTGCTCGGCGAGCGAAGCGAGACGGGCTGGAGGATGCCGGAGGGGGCGTGCGCGAACGGGCAGCGGGCGGTGCCGCTGGCGCTGGACCGGTTCGGGCTTCGGGTGCGGTTCGTCGGCGAGCGGTGCTTCGACGCGCGCTTCGACTTCCCCGCACCGGTGCGCGACGTCACCGAGCTGCGCCGGGCCATGCACACGCTGTTCGAGGCCGCGTCCCACTGATACCGGGTCCCACCGGGACCGCGTCCCCCTGAGGCCGTATCGCACTGAGGGCGCGCGGGTGCGCGCTCCGGCGGGCCGGCGCGGATCAGTCCCCGCGCAGCCGCTCACGCACCTTCTCGACCACATCGGCGTACCGCGCCTCGGCGCCATACCGCGTGGGCTCGTAGTACCGCTTGCCGTGCACCGCGTCCGGGGCGTACTGCTGGGCGGCGATCGCACCGGGCACGTCGTGCGGATAGACGTACCCCTGGGCGTGGCCGAGCTTGGCCGCGCCCTTGTAGTGGCCGTCGCGAAGATGCGGCGGGACGGCGCCCGCCAGCCCGGCCCGCACATCGGCGAGCGCCGCGCCTATCGCTGTGGTCGCGGCGTTCGACTTGGGGGCGAGCGCGAGCGCGATGGTGGCATGGCTGAGGGTGAGCGCGGCCTCGGGGAAGCCGATCATGGCCACGGCCTGGGCGGCCGCGACCGCGGTGGGCAGGGCCGTCGGGTCGGCGAGGCCGATGTCCTCGCTCGCCGAGATCATCAGCCGGCGTGCGATGAACCGCGGGTCCTCCCCCGCCTCGATCATGCGGGCCAGATAGTGCAGCGCGGCGTCCACGTCGGAGCCGCGGATGGACTTGATCAGGGCGCTCGCCACGTCGTAGTGCTGATCGCCGTCGCGGTCGTACTTCACCGCCGCGCGGTCGACGGTCTCCTCCAGGGTCTGGAGGCTGATCTCCTTCTCGCTCTTGTCCATCGCGGCTCCCGCGGCCGCCTCCAGGGCGGTCAGAGCCCGACGGGCGTCGCCGCCCGCGATCCGCAGCAGATGCGCCTCGGAGTCCTCGGGGAGGGTGACGGCGCCGCCCAGGCCCCGCTCCTCGGTGAGCGCCCGGCGCAGCAGTCCGCTCAAGGCCTCGTCGGTCAGCGACTCAAGCGTGAGCAGCAGTGAGCGGGAGAGCAGCGGGGAGATGATCGAGAAGTACGGATTCTCGGTGGTGGCGGCGATCAGCGTCACCCAGCGGTTCTCCACAGCGGGCAGCAGTGAGTCCTGCTGGGCCTTGGAGAAGCGGTGGATCTCGTCGAGGAAGAGGACGGTCTCCTTGCCGAAGCCGCCCGCGGCCCGGCGTGCGCCGTCGATGACCGCCCGGACCTCCTTGACGCCCGCGGTGATCGCGGAGAGCTCCACGAACCGTTTGTTGGTCGCCTTGGAGACGACGTACGCGAGAGTCGTCTTGCCGATGCCGGGCGGGCCCCAGAGGATCACCGAGGAGGGTCCGGCGGGGCCGCCGCCGCCTTCGCCGACGAGCCGTCGAAGCGGCGATCCGGGCTTCAGCAGATGCTGCTGGCCGACGACCTCATCGAGGGTACGCGGGCGCATCCGTACGGCCAGGGGGCTGGCGGACGGGTCCTTCTCCTGGCGTTCTTCCGCGGCTGCGGTAAAGAGGTCGGGCTCCACGTCATGAAGCCTAAGTCAGAGCACTGACAGCGCCCTCGGGGCCCGTCAGCCGATCCAGAAGTCCCACCAGCGGGTCAGGATGAGCATCCCGATGATGCCGGTCCACAGGACCGGCGGCATCCAGTGGAACTCCAGCAGCCCCTTGCGCAGGCCTTCGGGCACCTTGATGATCCGGTGCTCGATGTTGTGCAGCGTGACGTAGCAGAACATCACGATGGTGGCGACCCAGGCCAGCGAGCACCACAGACACAGCGCGTTGATGTTGTACAGCGACTGGTACTGCAGCCAGGTGCAGAAACCCACGCCGAACAGGGTGCCGGCGTTGAGCCCGAGCCAGTACCAGCGCCGGTAACGCGCACCCGCGAGAAGCGCCACACCGATGGCGATCACCATCGCGTACGTCACCAGCCCCAGCATCGGATTCGGGAACCCGAACGCCGACGCCTGCTCGCTCTTCATGATGTTCCCGCAGGAGACCACCGGATTCAGACTGCACCCCGGCGTGAAGGACGGGTCCTCCAGCAGCTTGAACTTGTCGATCGTGATGACCCACGAAGCCAGCAGCCCGGCCGCACCCGTGATCACCAGAAGCCACGCGAACCCACGACTGCCGCCGATCGCGCCCTTGGAGCCGTTGTCACGCTCGGAGGACACGTCGTCCACTGCTGCAGTCGTCATATCGCCGTTCCATCGCTCAGTAGCCTGCTGTGGCACGGTCATTCTGCCGCACTGGCGCCCGTGTCCACCGTTCGATGGACATAAGGATGTACGGACGGTCGTCCCGCGGGACGACCGGCGAGCAGGCTCGTTACCGCTCCCGGGAGCGGATCCCGCGTCCGGAAACCGCCTCTGGCGGGCCCGGATCGGCATCGTCTGGCAGGGCGAATCCGCGCCCGCGGAGTTGACGGTGCGGGCGGCGGTGTCCCGTTTAGCCCGCTACGACCCGAAACCGCGCGCGATGCGGGAGGGGTTGCACCTTGACCCGAACCGGGGGGGGGGGGGGGGGGGGGGGGCCGGGCGCGGGCCCGCCGGGGGGGGGGGGGGCCCCGCCGCGCCCGCCGGCCGGCGGGGCGGGCCGGGCCGCGCCCCCCCCCGCGCCCGGGGGCGGGCGGGGGGGGGGGGGGGGCGCCCCGCGCCCGCCGGGGCGGGGGCGCGCCCCCCCCGCGGGCCCGCCCCCCCCCCCCCCCCCCCCCGGTGCAGGGACGTCAGGCCAGGCGTTCGCGGATCGCGGGCACCGCGTCCGCCAGCGCCACCGGCGACTGCTCGCCCGACTCCATGTCCTTCAGCTGGACCACACCCTCCGCCAGGTCGCGCTCGCCCGCGACCAACGCGTATCGCGCCCCCGAACGGTTCGCGCTCTTCATCGCGCCCTTGAGGCCCTTCCCGCCGTAGCTGAAGTCCGCGGCGACCCCCGCCCGGCGCAGCTCGGTGACCACGCCGAACAGCACACGCCTCGCCTCCTCGCCCAGCGGCACCGCGAACACGCTTGTCGTGGCGGGGAGTTCGAGCTCGATGCCCTCCGCCTCCAGGGCCAGGACAGTCCGGTCCACGCCGAGCGCCCAGCCGACCGACGGCAGCGCCGGGCCGCCGATCATCTCGGAGAGGCCGTCGTAGCGGCCGCCGCCGCCCACCGCGGACTGCGAGCCGAGACCGTCGTGGATGAACTCGAAGGTGGTACGGGTGTAGTAGTCGAGGCCGCGCACCAGCTTCTCGTCGTCCTCGTACGCGACGCCCGCCGCGGTCAGCAGCTCACGCACCTCCTCGTGGTACGCCTTGCACGCGTCGCACAGGTAGTCGCGCAGCATCGGCGCGCCCGCCAGCTGCTTCTGGACCTCCGGGCGCTTGTCGTCGAGGACCCGCAGCGGGTTGATGTCGATCCGGCGCCGGGTGTCCTCGTCCAGGTCGAGCCCGCGCAGAAAGCCCTGCAGCGCGTCCCGGTAGACAGGGCGGCACTCCTTGTCGCCCAGGGAGTTCAGCAGGATGCGGAACTGGCGCAGCCCGAGCGAGCGGTACGCCTGGTCTGCCAGGATGATCAACTCGGCATCCAGCGCCGGGTCCTCCGCGCCGATCGCCTCGGCGCCGACCTGCGAGAAGTGCCTGTAGCGGCCCTTCTGCGGACGCTCGTAGCGGTAGTACGAGCCCGAGTACCAGAGCTTGACCGGCAGGTTGCCGAGCTTGTGGAGGTTGGCCTCCAGCGCCGCGCGGAGCACGGACGCGGTGCCTTCGGGGCGCAGCGCGAGCTTGTCGCCGCCCTTGGTCTCAAAGGCGTACATCTCCTTGGAGACGATGTCGGTGGACTCTCCGACGCCGCGCGAGAACAGCTCGACGTTCTCGAAGCCGGGTGTCTCGATGTAGCCGTAGCCGGAGTTCTTCAGGGGCGCGGAGATCGCGTCGCGCACCGCCAGATACTTCGCGGACGTCGGCGGGATCAGGTCGTACGTGCCCTTGGGGGCCTGAAAAGTGCTCACGGGAAACTCTCGTCACATTCCTCGTCGGGGAGCTTCGGCGCTCCCGAGGCCGGCGGGCCGGGGGGTCTGGGGGTCTCCCCCGGAAGACACCTCCCGTAGATAGGGATTGCCGGCGCGCTCGCGGCCGATGGTCGTCTGGGGGCCGTGGCCGGACAGCACCACGGTCGAGTCGTCGAGTGGGAGGCACACACGCGCCAGCGACTCGAGCATCTCGGCCATGTCGCCGCCGGGCAGGTCCGTGCGTCCGATGGAGCCGGCGAACAGCAGGTCACCCGAGAAGAACACGGACGGCACGTCCGCGGACTCGGGCATCCGGAAGGTCACCGACCCCTTCGTATGGCCGGGCGCATGCGCGACCGAGAAGTCGAGACCGGCCAGGCGCAGCTCGGCGCCGTCGGCCAGTTCCTTGACGTCGTCCGGCTCCCCCACGGTCAGCTCGCCCATCAGCGGCATCCCGATCGACAGGCCCAGCGCCTTCTCCGGGTCGCTCATCATGTACCGGTCGGCGGGGTGGATCCACGCCGGTACGTCGTGCGCGCCGCACACCGGGACGACGGATGCGACGTGGTCGATGTGGCCATGGGTGAGGACGACGGCGACGGGCTTGAGCCGATGCTTCTTGAGCGCTTCCTCGACGCCTTCGGTGGCCTGGTGGCCCGGGTCGATGATCACGCACTCCTCGCCTGCGGCGGGGGCGACCAGGTAACAGTTGGTCCCCCAGGCCCCGGCGGGGAACCCGGCAATAAGCACGATCGTCCTCTGTGTGGTCGTCGAGAGGGAATTGCTGCGTCGAATTGCAGCAGATCAGAGCCTACCGGCGCTGCTCGTCCCACAGCCAACCCGTATACGGTACGGGGCACACGCGGCCGGTCGGCATCATGCGACGCCGGCGTACAGGACTCGGACGTACAAGGAGAAGACCCGGTGGTCACCAGCGATCAGCGGCGGCGGCAGCTCGCCAGGGAGAAGTTCGAGCGCCAGCAGCAGCGTCGGCAGCAGTCACGTAAGAGGAAGCAGCGGAACACGATCATCGCGGCCGCGCTCGCCGTGGTGCTCGCCGCGGGCGCCGCGGCCTATGCCTCCGTCGGGCTGTCCGACGGGGATGCCAAGGCCGACGGCTCGGCGGCGGACGACAGGCAGTCCCCCAGCGCTTCGCCGTCCCAGAGTGAGAGCACCGCGCCCGAGCCCGCCTTGTCGATCGACAAGAAGGCGAAGTACTCGATGGCGCTCACGACGAACCACGGCGCAATCAAGATCGCGATGGACGCGGCGAAGACCCCGCGCACCGTGAACTCCTTCAAGTCCCTGGCGGACAAGGGCTTCTTCAACGGCACTAAGTGCCACCGGCTGACCACGCAGGGCATTTTCGTGCTGCAGTGCGGCGACCCGAAGGGCGACGGCACCGGCGGGCCCGGCTACACGATCCCCGACGAGAATCTGACCTCGCTGGGCAAGGCGGGCACCGACGGCACCGTGACGTATCCGGCCGGGACCGTGGCGATGGCCAACACCGGTCAGCCGAACTCCGGTGGCAGCCAGTTCTTCCTCGTCTACAAGGACACCAAGCTGCCGCCCGGCTACACACCGTTCGGAACCATGGACGCGGCGGGCCTGAAGGTCGTCGAGGCAGTGGCGAAGGGAGGCGTCTCTGGCGGGGCGCAGGACGGGGCTCCGAAGAAGGCCGTCACCATTGAGAAGGCGGCCGTACCGAAGGTGTGACCGGGGGAATTCGGACGTGCTGAGTGCGGACAGCCGGGCGGCCGGTCGCCTAGATTGGCGTTGTGCAGCGCGGGCCTCGATTCGCGCTGTGGAAGACGGGCGAGGCCCGTCCAGGAAACTGTGGACGATGCCCGGGGGGCGAACCCCCTCGCAGGCATCAGGTGGAGGAGGCGCTGTGAGCAGCGACCCGTGGGGCCGTGTCGATGAGACGGGCACCGTGTACGTGCGTACTGCCGATGGCGAGAAGGTCGTCGGATCGTGGCAGGCCGGTTCTCCCGAGGAGGCTCTGGCCTATTTCGAGCGCAAGTACGAGGGCTTGGTGGTCGAGATCGGCCTCCTCGAGCGGCGGGTGAAGACCACCGATCTCTCGGCCAAGGACGCGCAGACCGCCATCGACCATCTGCGCCAGCAGGTGGACGAGCATCACGCCGTGGGTGACCTCGACGCGCTGGGCAAGCGCCTCGACGCGCTCGTCGCGACGGTCGAGAAGCGCCGCGAGGAGCGCAAGGTCCAGAAGGCGAAGCAGAACGACGAGGCGCGGCACGCCAAGCAGGCCCTGGTCACCGAGGCCGAGGAGCTGGCGCAGAGCGAGCAGTGGCGTGCGGCCGGTGAGCGGCTGCGAGCGCTGGTGGACACCTGGAAGGGCCTTCCCCGGCTCGACCGGAAGTCCGACGACGAGCTGTGGCACCGCTTCTCGCACGCCCGCTCTGCGTTCTCCAAGCGCCGCAAGGCGCACTTCGCCTCGCTGGACGCGCAGCGCGAGGAGGCCCGTAAGGCCAAGGAGAAGCTGGTTGCCGAGGCCGAGTCGCTCGCCGGCTCCACCGACTGGGGCACGACGGCCGCCCGCTACCGCGAGCTGATGGCGGAGTGGAAGGCCGCGGGCCGGGCCCAGCGCGAGGCCGAGGACGATCTGTGGAACCGTTTCCGCGGTGCGCAGGACGTCTTCTTCGCCGCGCGCAGCGGCGTCTTCGCGGAGCGCGACGCCGAGCAGGGCGAGAACCTCAAGCTCAAGGAGGAACTCGCCGCCGAGGCCGAGAAGCTGGTGCCGGTGACGGATCTGAAGGCGGCGCGTGCCGCCTTCCGTTCGATCAACGAGCGCTGGGAGGCCATCGGCCATGTGCCGCGGGACGCCCGTCCCAAGGTCGAGGGCCGGATGCACGCGGTGGAGCGGGCGCTGCAGGAGTCCGAGGAGAACGAGTGGCGCCGGACGAACCCGGAGGCGCGTGCGCGTGCCGAGGGTCTGACGGGCCAGCTGCAGGCGGCCGTGGACAAGCTGCGCGGGCAGATCGACGCGGCGCGCACGGCGGGCAACAACGCCAAGGCGGACAAGCTCGCCAAGGAGCTCGAGGGCCGGCAGGCGCTGCTCGACCAGGCGCTGAAGGGCCTTGAGGAGTTCGGCGGCTGACGCTGCCTGTGCGCCTGAACCGGCGCCGCGCTCGCGGAGGGGGTTGCTCTCCGTACGGGTTGCTCAATTGACGGCTGATGCAGCCGTTGCGAAAAGGCGGCCCAGGTACGTGAGTACCTGGGCCGCCTCTCGTATGCGCGGCTACGGGCGGCGCGCCGAGGTCACCCGGTACACGTCGTAGACGCCCTCCACGCCCCGTACCGCCTTCAGTACGTGCCCGAGGTGCTTCGGGTCGCCCATCTCGAAGGTGAAGCGCGAGGTGGCCACCCGGTCGCGGGAGGTCTGGACGGCCGCCGAGAGGATGTTGACGTGCTGGTCGGACAGCACGCGCGTGACGTCCGAGAGGAGCCTGGACCGGTCGAGCGCCTCGACCTGGATGGCGACCAGGAAGACCGAGGACTGGGTCGGAGCCCACTCGACGTCGAGGATGCGCTCCGGCTGCTGCGAGAGCGAGTCGACGTTCACACAGTCCGCGCGGTGAACCGATACGCCACTGCCGCGCGTGACAAAGCCGATGATGGGGTCGCCGGGGACGGGCGTACAACAGCGGGCGAGTTTGACCCAGACGTCCTCGACGCCCTTGACGACAACACCGGGGTCGGCGTTGGCACGCCGCTTGCGGCCGCGCGCGGGCGGTGCGCTCTCGGCGATGTCCTCATTGGCCGCCTCCTCGCCGCCGAGGGCCTGCACCAGCTTCTGGACGACGCCCTGCGCGGCCACATGGCCCTCGCCGATCGCCGCGTACAGGGACGAGATGTCGGGGTAGCGCATCTCGTGCGCGAGCGTGACCAGCGAATCGCCGGTGAGGATGCGCTGGATCGGCAGGTTCTGTTTGCGCATCGCCCGTGCGATGGCGTCCTTGCCGTGCTCGATCGCCTCGTCGCGGCGCTCCTTGGAGAACCAGGCGCGGATCTTGTTGCGTGCCCGGGGCGACTTGACGAAGCCCAGCCAGTCGCGGGAGGGGCCCGCGCCCTCCGCCTTGGAGGTGAAGACCTCCACCAGGTCGCCGTTGTCGAGGGTCGATTCGAGCGGTACGAGCCGCCCGTTGACCCGCGCCCCTATGGTCCGGTGGCCGACTTCCGTATGGACGGCGTACGCGAAGTCGACCGGCGTCGCGCCTGCCGGAAGCGCTATGACGTCGCCCTTCGGCGTGAAGACGAAGACTTCGTTGCGGGAGAGGTCGAAGCGCAGGGACTCCAGGAACTCGCTGGGGTCCTCGGTCTCCTTCTGCCAGTCCAGCAACTGGCGCAGCCACGCCATGTCATTGACGGCATCGTCCTTGCCGGCCCGCTTCGGCACGTCCGTACGCACCTTGGAGGCGCCGGCGGAGGGCTCCTGCTTGTACTTCCAGTGCGCGGCGATGCCGTACTCGGCGCGTCGGTGCATGTCGAAGGTGCGGATCTGCAGCTCGACGGGCTTGCCGTTGGGACCGATCACCGTGGTGTGCAGCGACTGGTACATGTTGAACTTGGGCATCGCGATGTAATCCTTGAACCGGCCCGGGACCGGGTTCCATCGCGCATGGACGGTGCCGAGCGCCGCGTAGCAGTCGCGGACGGTGTCGACGAGGACGCGGATACCCACCAGGTCGTAGATCTCCGCGAAGTCACGGCCGCGGACGATCATCTTCTGGTAGACGCTGTAGTAGTGCTTGGGCCGTCCGGTGACGGTGGCCTTGATACGGGCGGCGCGCAGATCGGACTGGACCTCGTCGGTCACTATGGCCAGATACTCGTCGCGCTTGGGCGCGCGCTCGGCGACGAGCCGCACGATCTCGTCGTACATCTTGGGGTAGAGGATCGCGAAGGCGAGGTCCTCCAGCTCCCACTTGATGGTGTTCATGCCCAGCCGGTGGGCCAGCGGCGCGTAGATCTCGAGGGTCTCGCGGGCCTTCTTCTCCTGCTTCTCCCGCTTGAGATAGCGCATGGTGCGCATGTTGTGCAGCCGGTCGGCGAGCTTGATGACCAGGACGCGCGGGTCCTTGGCCATGGCGACGACCATCTTGCGTACGGTCTCGGCCTGCGCGGCCTCGCCGAACTTGACCTTGTCCAGCTTGGTGACGCCGTCGACGAGGAGGGCGACCTGGTCGCCGAAATCGCGGCGCAGGGTGTCCAGGCCGTACTCGGTGTCCTCGACGGTGTCGTGCAGCAGCCCGGCCATCAGGGTCGCCGGGTCCATGCCGAGCTCGGCGAGGATGGTGGTGACGGCGAGCGGGTGCGTGATGTACGGGTCGCCGCTCTTGCGCTTCTGGCCGCGGTGCCAGCGCTCGGCCACCTGGTAGGCGCGCTCGATCTGGCGGAGCGTGGAGGTCTCGATCTTGGGGTCGTTGCTGCGCACTATCCGCAGCAGAGGCTCCAGGACGGGGTTGTACGGCGACGAGCGCTGGACGCCGAGGCGGGCGAGGCGGGCGCGCACACGGTTCGACGAGCCGCCGGTCCGGGGCACGACCGCGGGCGTGGGCCGGGGGGCGGGCGTCGGGGTGGGAGCGGGAGCAGAGGCGGGGGCCGCACCGTTCGCGCCTTCCCTGGAGGCACCTCCCAGCGGTAGCTGGGGGACTTCGGCAGGGGGGACGCCCGTCTCGCTCCGCTCGGGCGCTGCCGGCTTCGGGTTCCCGGCCGGCTTGCTCTCGGGCGTGACAGGGGCTGCCGCGGCCTTTTCGGCCTTCTGGTCGGGCTGCGCGGCGGCGGGGTGGGCCTTGTCTGGCAAGAGCACTCCTCGTGCGGTTCCGGGTCCCCGGTCAGGTCCGGAGAAGCCATGGTATCGACCTCGGCGTCCCGGTGCTCATGAGGCTGTGGCTCCGGACATGACAGATGGGACACACGAGCCTCTGCGAACGCCGTCCCCTCACTGCGCGCCGCCCTGTGATCGTGGCCGGGCCTTGCGCCGTGTGGTCGTGGAAGCCGTGTGGTCGTGGAAGGAGAGAACGAATGGGCGCCCCGGGAAGATTCCCGGGGCGCCCATCGGTACAACGACACGTGGCGTCCAAGCGGCGACGCGTGGCGTCAGAGCGTGATCAGAGCCTCCAGCGGGGCCCCGCGCAGCGCCGGCTCCAGACGCGCCCGGCCGCCGAGGAAGCCGAGCTCCATCAGGACCGATACGCCCGCGACATCGGCTCCGGCGCGCCGGATGAGATCCAGCGAAGCCTCGGCGGTGCCTCCCGTGGCAAGCACATCGTCGATGACCATGACGCGGTCGCCCGCCCGCAGGTCCTCGGCGTGCACCTCGATCTCGGCTCGGCCGTACTCCAGCTCGTACGCCTGCGAGAGCGTCGCTCCGGGGAGCTTGCCCGCCTTGCGTACGGGAATGAAGCCGAGCCCGGCGCGGACGGCGACCGGCGCGCCCAGGATGAAACCGCGCGCCTCCAGGCCGACGATCTTCGTGGCCTCGTGGCGCGCGCACAGCACGGCGAGCACGTCGGTGAGAGCCCCGAAGGCCTCCGGGTCCGCGAGCAGGGGCGTGATGTCCTTGAACATCACCCCCGGCTTCGGATAGTCCGCGACGTCCCGGATGCGGCTGAGCAGCAGCTCCTGTATGCCGACCGTCATCGGCGCCTGCCCGAGGGACGGCCGCGGCCGCGGCCGCGCGGGCCCACGACGGCGCCGGCCGTCGCGGCGTCGTCCGGCGCCGCGTCCTGCCGCTCATCGGAGTCGTCGGCCGACTCGCCCTTCGCGGCGGCCGCCGCGCGCTTGGCGAGCACCCGCTTCTTCAGGGCCTTCATCTGCGGCTCGCGTTCCTTGAGGTCGGCGACGAGCGGCGTGGCGATGAAGATCGAGGAGTACGCACCGGCCGCCAGGCCGACGAAGAGCGACAGCGAGATGTCGTTGAGCATGCCCGCGCCGAGCACACCGCCACCGATGAACAGCAGGCCCGCCACCGGCAGCAGCGCGACGACCGTGGTGTTGATGGAACGCACCAGGGTGCTGTTGATGCTGCGGTTGGCGACGTCGCTGTAGGTCCAGCGGGTCTGCTTGGTGATGTCCTTCGAGCCCTCCTTGAGGGAGTCGAAGACGACGACCGTGTCGTAGAGCGAGTAACCGAGGATTGTGAGCAGACCGATCACGGTGCCCGGCGTGACCTCGAAACCGACCAGCGCGTACACACCGACGGTGATCGTGATGTCGTGGATCAGGGCGATCAGGGCCGCGACCGCCATGCGCCACTCGAACGCGATCGCGAGATAGATCACGACGAGGATCATGAAGATCCCGAGGCCGGTCCATGCCTTGTTGGCGATCTGCTCGCCCCAGCTGGGTCCGACGAGCTCGGCGTTGATCTTCTCCGAGTCGACCTTGAGGCTCTCGGAGAGCTCGGTCTTGACCCTGTCGGCCTGCTGGGTGTCGAGCTCGCTGACCTGGATGCGCAGTCCGCCGTTGCCGAGCTTCTGGACGATCGCGGGGTGACCGGAGGCCTCCTCCGCGGCGTTCTGTGCCTGGGAGACCGAGGCGCTCGTCTTGGGGGTGTTGAAGACGGCGCCGCCCTTGAACTCGATGCCCATGTTCAGGCCTTGCACCGCCAGGCCGAGGATGGCGGTGATGGTGATCAGGATCGAGAGGCCGTACCAGATCTTCCGCTTGCCGATGAAGTCATAGCCGACCTCACCGCGGTAGAGCCGGGCGCCGAGATTGCCGAGTCGGGACATCTCACGCCTCCTTCGGGTCGGTGGGGGCGGAGGCGCGGCGGGAGCGGCGCAGCGGGGGCTTGGCGCCGAGCCGCTTCGGGTCCAGTCCGGACCACGGGTGGCCGTTCGCGAAGAACCTCTTGCGGGCGAGGAGCGTCATCACCGGCTTGGTGAAGAAGAACACCACGACGACGTCGAGCACGGTGGTCAGGCCCAGCGTGAACGCGAAGCCCTGGACCTTGCCGACGGTGACGACGAACAGCACCGCGGCGGCGAGGAACGACACGAAGTCGGAGACCAGGATGGTGCGCCGGGCGCGCGGCCAGGCACGCTCGACGGCGGGCCGCAGCGTACGGCCCTCGCGGATCTCGTCCCGGATGCGTTCGAAGTACACGATGAACGAGTCGGCTGTGATGCCGATCGCGACGATCGCTCCGCAGACCGCCGGCAGGTTCAGCGCGAAGCCGATGGCCGGGCCGAGCAGCGCCATGATCGTGTACGTCAGGATCGCGGAGACCATGAGGCTGAGAATCGCGATCAGAGCCAGGCCGCGGTAGTACGCCACCAGGTAGATGATGACCAGCGCGAGGCCGATCGCACCGGCGATCAGACCCGCCTTGAGCTGCTCGCCGCCGAGCGCGGCGGTGACGGTGGTGACGCTCTGCTCCTCGAAGGAGAGCGGGAGCGCGCCGTACGACAGGATGTTGCCCAGGTCCTGCGCGGACTCCTGGGTGAAGTTTCCGGAGATCTCGGCGTTGGCGCTCAGCGCCGTGCGCACCGAGGGCGCTGAGACCACTTCGCCGTCGAGGACGATGGCGAACTGGTTCATCGGCGCCTGCTGCTGGGAGAGCCTGCCGGTGATCTTCTGGAACTTCTTGGCACCGCTGTTGGTGAAGTCCATCGTGACGATCCACATGCCACGCTGCTGGTCCAGCTGGCCCTTGGCGTCGTCGACGTCCTTGCCGTCGACCTCGGCCGGACCGAGGAGGTACTTCTCCCACTGGCCGTCCGAGTTCTGGCCGCAGCCGACGGTCGGCTCGCCGGGCTTGACGTTCTCACCGATCTTGACGCGGGCCTGCTTGTTCGTGCAGTCGAGGGCCAGGAACGCCTTCTGCAGCTTGTCGGTGGCCGCCGTGTCGCCGGTGGGGGGCGGCTTCGGCGTGTCGGAGGACTTCGGCTTGCCCGTCCCGGAGGGGGTCGGCGTGGGTGTCGGCGCCTTCAGGGCGTCGGTCACCGCGCGGCCCTGCGCCGTCGCAGTCGGCGAAGGGGTGCCGGACGGCGGGTTGGCCGTCTGTTTGCCGTCCTTGGCCTTGTCCTTGGCCTTGTCCGATGCCGAGGGGCTCGGGGAGGGCTGCGGAGAGGTGGGGCCGCCGGGGGCGACGGTCAGCACGGGCCGGAAGAAGAGCTGGGCGGTGGTGCCGACCTGCTCACGGGCCTGCTTGGAATTCGTCCCCTTGGGGATGTTGACGATGATGTTGCGCTCGCCCTGAGTCTGGACCTCGGCCTCGGAGACGCCCAGACCATTGACACGGCGCTCGATGATGCCGACCGCGGTGTTCATGTTGGTCTCGTTGATGGCGTTCTCTTGGCCGGGCTGGTTCTTCGCCTCGAGCGTGATGGTCGTACCGCCCGCCAGGTCGATGCCCAGACGCGGCTTGAGCTGACCCGCCCAGAACATCCCGCCAGTGAGCGCGACCATGGCGATCAGAATCAGTACCAGGGCGCGCCCCGGCCTGCTCTGAGCCCCCGCGGGCCTTCGGCCCCTATTCGGTGCTGCCACCTTCTCGTTTCTCCCTGTCCAACCGCCCCGCGCCGGGTGTGCGCCGAAGCGGCCACGAAGTGTTGTGGGGACCTGCCCCCGCAGAAATCAACACGACCGAGGGACCGCCGGGGCGCCGGTGGGCGCCCTTGCGGTCCCTTCGCATGGCTACTTCGCGTCGGTCTCGCCGTCGGCCTTGCCGTCCTTGGGCACGACGTCGTCCTTCGGCTCGGCGACGTCCTTCGGCTCGGCTTCGTCCTTCGGCTCGGCGACGTCGGCCGCGGGAGCCTCGGGCTTCTTGCCGAGGTCGATCTTGGCGTCGTCCGAGGAGCCGGCGCCGGCGGCCTCGGTCAGCGAGGAAGCGTCGTCCGGCACGACGGGGCCGTCGACCTTGAGGTGACCGTCGCCGTGCACGATGCGGTTGTACTCCTCGTCGTCGAGGACCGCGCCGATGGAGTTCTTGGCGTAGACGGCGTGGACGCCGGGGGCCACCTCAAGGAGGACGGTGTCGTCGTGAAGCTCCTTGACGGTGGCGTACATCCCCCCGATCGTCCGGACGCCGGTGCCGGGCTGCATCTGGTCACGCATGTGGGCGGCCGCCTGCTGCTTCTTCTTGGCCGACCTGGTCATCAGGAACATGGCCCCGATGAGCACAATGAAGGGGAGGAGGGTCACGAGACTCACGGGACGGAACTTCCTTCGCACGACCGCACTGACGAGGCGGCCTTATCTACGGGGGTGGGTACGCCGACCTGTAAGGGCGGCATCGGCGGAGTCTAAGCGAGTCCGCATCATTGGAACAACGCCCAGCATCCCACCGTGGTTCCTGGCCCGGCGAGACTCCGCGCCGTCACGTCCCGAACAGCCCCTGTTGTCCGCCTGCGCCGGGGGCATGCTGCGGTGGTACGAGACCGAGGTGGGCCCAGGCGGCAGGGGTGGCGACCCGCCCACGCGGGGTCCTGGCCAGCAGTCCCTCCCGTACCAGGAAGGGCTCGGCCACCTCCTCGACCGTCTCGCGCTCCTCCCCGACGGCCACCGCGAGCGTGGACAGCCCCACCGGGCCGCCGCCGAAAAGACCCAGCAGCGCCTGGAGCACGGCACGGTCGAGGCGGTCGAGCCCACGGGCGTCGACCTCGTACACCTTCAGGGCGGCGGCGGCCACCTCGCGGGTGATCCGGCCGTCCAGCTTGACCTGGGCGTAGTCGCGGACGCGGCGCAGCAGACGGTTGGCGATACGGGGCGTGCCGCGGGAGCGGCCGGCGATCTCGGCGGCGCCGTCGGCCTCTATGTCGACGTCGAGGAGCTGGGCGGAGCGGTGGATGACGCGCTCCAGCTCGGCGGGGTCGTAGAACTCCATGTGCGCGGTGAAGCCGAAGCGGTCGCGCAGCGGGGACGGCAGCAGCCCGGCCCTGGTGGTGGCGCCGACCAGGGTGAACGGCGGGAGTTCGAGCGGGATGGCGGTGGCCCCCGGGCCCTTGCCGACGATCACGTCGACCCGGAAGTCCTCCATGGCCATGTAGAGCATCTCCTCGGCGGGCCGGGACATCCGGTGGATCTCGTCGAGAAAGAGCACCTCGCCCTCCTGGAGGGAGGAGAGGATCGCGGCCAGGTCGCCGGCGTGCTGGATGGCGGGGCCGGAGGTGATGCGGATCGGGGCGTTCATCTCCGCCGCGATGATCAGGGAGAGGGTCGTCTTGCCGAGGCCGGGGGCGCCGGAGAGCAGGACGTGGTCGGCGGTGGCGCCGCGGGCGAGTGCCGCTTTCAGGACGAGGTCCAGCTGCTCGCGGACGCGCTCCTGGCCGACGAACTCGTCCAGCGACTTCGGCCGCAGCGCCGCCTCGACTGCCTGGTCCTCGCCGTCGGCTGACCCACCGACGAGCCGGTCGGCGGCGATGTCGTCGGTCGGCGGTGCGGTGTCGTCCCAGTTCACAGTCGATTGCCTCGCGAGTTCGGCGGTCAGAGGGGTCAGCGGGAGTCGGAGGGGGCAGAGGGGGCAGCGTGGTCGAGCAGGGTCAGCGGGTGCGGTTCAGGGTCTGCAGGGCGGCCTTGAGGAGCTGGCCCACATGCGGTGTGCTCTCGGCGGCCTCGGCCTGCGGCGCGACCGCGGCGACCGCCTCGTCGGCCTCACGGGTGGCGTAGCCGAGGCCGATCAGCGCGGCGTGCAGCTGGTCGCGCCAGGAGGCGGAGACGGCGGAGCCGATGCCCTGCCTGCCGATGTGCGCGCCGACCGGTTCGCCGAGCCGGTCCTTCAGTTCGAGCAGCAGCTTCTGGGCGCCCTTCTTGCCGATGCCCGGCACGGCGGTCAGTGCCTTCTCGTCGCCCGTCGCCACGGCGACGCGCAGGGCGTCCGGGGTGTGCACGGCGATCATCGCCTGAGCCAGCCGGGGCCCCACGCCGCTCGCGGTCTGCAGGAGCTCGAAGACCTGACGCTCGTCGTCGTCCGCGAAGCCATAGAGCGTGAGCGAGTCCTCCCGTACGACCAGGGAGGTGGCGAGCTTGGCCTCCTTGCCGATGCGGAGTTCGGAGAGGGTGTTCGGCGTGCACTGGACGGCCATGCCGACTCCGCCGACCTCGATGACCGCGGTGGTGGGGGCGAGGGCGGCGACCGGGCCGCTCACAAAGGCGATCATGAGGTACGGCCTTTCGATGCGTGCAGTGCGACGGCTTGCTGGAGGCGGTTTTGCGCGGGAGCGCGCCAGATGTGACAGATGGCGAGGGCGAGGGCGTCCGCCGCGTCGGCCGGCCTGGGCGGGGCGTCGAGCCGCAGCAGCCGGGTCACCATCGCCCCGACCTGTGCCTTGTCGGCCCGGCCGCTGCCGGTGACGGCGGCCTTGACCTCGCTGGGGGTGTGCAGGGCGACGGGGATGCCTCGGCGGGAGGCGCAGAGCATGGCGACCGCGCTGGCCTGGGCGGTGCCCATGACCGTACGCACATTGTGCTGGCTGAACACCCGCTCCACCGCGACGAATTCGGGCCGGTGCTCGTCGAGCCACTGCTCCATGCCCTGCTCGATGGCTACCAGTCTGGCGCCGAGCTCCGCGTCGGCCGGCGTGCGCACGACTCCTACGCCGAGCATCGTCAGGGGCCGGCCGGCGACGCCTTCGACCACGCCGACGCCGCACCGGGTCAGTCCTGGGTCCACGCCCAGTACCCGCATCGTGCGCCCCCTCCCCCTTTTTGGCTGAACCTCCCCCTGGCCCTAGCGGGTTGGGAGGTGCCCCCAGCCGCTCTCGCGGAGGTGG
The DNA here is from genome assembly GCF_042888505.1 of Streptomyces sp. NPDC002870. Classification (NCBI taxonomy): domain Bacteria; kingdom Bacillati; phylum Actinomycetota; class Actinomycetes; order Kitasatosporales; family Streptomycetaceae; genus Streptomyces; species Streptomyces sp. NPDC002870. The sequence continues at coordinate 109,384 of NZ_JBIAPW010000015.1, read as the reverse complement.
CTGCTCGCCATCGTGGATTCTCAATTGATGGTTTCGGCCCTCAGGCTAACCGGGGCCTCTGACAACGACGGCGGGCCGACGGGGTGTGTCCCGTCGGCCCGCCGCTTGACTGCCTGTCAGGCGTCGACCTTCTCCATGACCTCGTCCGAGACATCGAAGTTGGCGAAGACGTTCTGCACGTCGTCGCTGTCCTCCAGCGCGTCGATCAGCTTGAAGATCTTGCGCGCGCCCTCTTCGTCCAGCTCGACCTGCATGGTCGGAAGGAAGTTGGCCTCGGCCGAGTCGTAGTCGATGCCCGCCTCCTGGAGCGCGGTGCGGACCGCGACCATGTCGGTGGCCTCACTGACGACCTCGTACGACTCACCCAGGTCGTTGACCTCTTCGGCACCCGCGTCAAGGACGGCGCCGAGGACGTCGTCCTCGGTCAGCTCGCCCTTGGGGACGATCACGACGCCCTTGCGGTTGAAGAGGTACGAGACGGAGCCCGGGTCGGCCATCGAGCCGCCGTTGCGGGTCATCGCGACACGTACGTCGGAGGCCGCGCGGTTGCGGTTGTCGGTGAGGCACTCGATGAGCACCGCGACGCCGTTCGGGCCGTAACCCTCGTACATGATCGTCTGGTAGTCGACGCCGCCCGCCTCGAGACCGGCGCCGCGCTTGACCGCGGAGTCGATGTTCTTGTTGGGGACAGAACTCTTCTTCGCCTTCTGGATGGCGTCGACGAGAGTCGGGTTGCCCTCGGGGTCGGCTCCGCCGGTGCGTGCCGCGACCTCGACGTTCTTGATCAGCTTCGCGAAGAGCTTGCCGCGCTTGGCATCGATCACGGCCTTCTTGTGCTTCGTCGTAGCCCATTTAGAGTGGCCGGACATCTGCCTGTCTCCTTCGCGTAACCCACTGCTGCTGCGTTCGGCAGAGATCCTACCGGGATCACCTCACCGGGCCGCGCGCACCATGTCCACGAAGAGGCCGTGCACCCGGTGGTCGCCGGTGAGTTCCGGGTGGAAGGAGGTCGCCAGAGCATTGCCCTGGCGTACGGCGACGATGTGGCCGTCGTGCTCGGCAAGCACCTCGACCTCGGCGCCCACCGACTCCACCCAGGGGGCCCGGATGAAGACGCCGTCGACGGGCCCATCGGTCACGCCGGCGACCTCGACGGCCGCCTCGAAGGACTCGTTCTGCCTGCCGAAGGCATTGCGGCGGACGATCATGTCGATGCCGCCGAGCGTCTCCTGGCCGGAGCGCGGGTCGAGGATCTTGTCGGCGAGCATGATCAGGCCGGCGCAGGTTCCGTAGACGGGCAGGCCCGCCGCGATCCGCTCGCGCAGCGGCTCCATCATGCCGAACAGCACCGCGAGCTTGGACATAGTGGTGGACTCGCCGCCGGGGATGACGAGGCCGTCGACCTCGGCGAGCTCCTCGGGGCGCCGGACCGGCCTGGCCACGGCGTCGGCCGCGGCCAGGGCGATCAGGTGCTCCCGTACATCGCCCTGCAGGGCGAGAACCCCGATGACAGGGGTGCCGGGAGTGGTCATTACCAGCCCCGGTTCGCGTAGCGCTCGGCCTCGGGGAGGGTGTCGCAGTTGATACCGACCATGGCCTCGCCGAGGTTGCGGGAAGCCTCCGCGATGATCTTGGGGTCGTCGTAGAAGGTGGTGGCCTTCACGATGGCCGCGGCGCGCTTGGCCGGGTCGCCCGACTTGAAGATGCCGGAGCCGACGAAGACGCCCTCGGCACCGAGCTGGCGCATCAGCGCCGCGTCGGCCGGAGTGGCCACACCACCGGCGGAGAACAGCACGACCGGCAGCTTGCCGAGCTCGGCGACCTCCCTGACGATCTCGTACGGGGCGCGCAGCTCCTTGGCGGCGGCGTACAGCTCGTTGTTGTCGAAGCCACGCAGCTTGGCGATCTCGTTCTTGATCTGGCGCAGGTGACGGACGGCCTCGACGACGTTGCCGGTGCCGGCCTCGCCCTTGGAGCGGATCATGGCCGCGCCCTCGGCGATACGGCGCAGCGCCTCACCGAGGTTGGTGGCACCGCACACGAAAGGAGTCGTGAAAGCCCACTTGTCACTGTGGTTGACCTCGTCGGCCGGGGTCAACACCTCGGACTCGTCGATGTAGTCGACACCCAGCGACTGAAGGACCTGGGCCTCGACGAAGTGGCCGATACGGGACTTGGCCATGACCGGGATGGAGACGGCGTCGATGATCTCTTCGATCATGTTCGGGTCGGACATCCGGGCCACGCCGCCGTCCTTGCGGATGTCGGCGGGGACCCGCTCCAGGGCCATGACGGCCACAGCGCCCGCATCCTCGGCGATCTTCGCCTGCTCGGCGTTGACCACATCCATGATCACACCGCCCTTGAGCTGCTCGGCCATGCCACGCTTGACGCGCGCGGTGCCGGTCTCGGGGGCCTGCGGGGTGGTGGGGAGCGTGCTGGACACGGGTGGACCTCACTCGATGACGACAGTGTGATGTTTACCGATGGAACAACCGGTGACCAGTCCACTGCAAGGGCCAATGAACAGCCGGTGGATCGTTTTGAACGCTCAGGCGCCGAGGGAACGCTCGGCCGCCGAGGGTCAGGTGCGGGCGGTCGGGTGCCGACGGTCGGGGTGCGGGCGGTCGGTGCCTGCGGTCAGGCGCCGACGGGTCAGGTGCCGGGGCGGTCGGCGAGGGCGGTCGGCGGCTCGTCGTCCATCTCGAAGGCCAGCGGGAAGGGCGCGTGCCCGGCCAGCCGGAACCAGCGGACCTTGCGGTGGCGGCGCAGGGCGCGGGCCGCGCGCACCGAGTCGTTGTGGAACCGGCGCGCCATCGGGACCCGGCGCACCGCCTGCGCGAGCTCGCCCGCGGCCTCCTCGCCACCCGGCACCTCGCGTACGGCCTCGACCTGCGCCACCTCCCCGAACACGGCCCGCAGTGCCGCGCTGAGCTCGCTCTCGGCGACCTCGCGCTGTTCCTCCTCCGCCTGGCGGGCGGCGTGCGCGGCCTCGTACAGCACGATCGACGCGGCCGGATCGAGCACGCCGGAGGTGGCGAGTTCCTGGGTGACCGATGCGCGGCGCAGAAGTTGAGCGTCGAGCGCGGCGCGGGCGGCGTCGATACGGGAGTGCAGCCGGTCGAGCCGGCCGGCGGTCCAGCTCAGATACAGGCCGATCGCGACGAGGGCGACGGCGATCCAGATGAGGGTTTCGGTCACGGGCGGCAAGGCTACCGGGGGCGGGGCGGCGTCCGGCGGGGGCCTGGCCTGCGGCGCCCGTTCCCCACCCCGCCCTCCCCCTACGCCCTGGGGGTGCGCGCCCCGGCCGCGGGGCGCGCGCTCAGTCGCGTGCCAGGCCGAACCTTGAGCGGAACCCCGGTCTCTCGTCCGCCGCCACCGCCGCCGCGCCGTGCGTCACCGTCTCGTACACCCCCAGGATGTCCGCCCCCACCGTCGACCAGTCGAAGCGCCGCACATGCGCGCTCCCCCGCGCCCGTAGCTCCGCCCGCCTGTCCGGGTCCCCCAGCAGCCGTACCGCCGCCGTCGCCAGCGCGTCCGCGTCCTCGTTCGCGAACAGCTCGCCCGCCGCGCCCTGGTCCAGGACCTGCGCGAACGCGTCCAGGTCGGAGGCGAGCACCGCCGCCCCCGCCGACATCGCCTCGACCAGGATGATGCCGAAGCTCTCACCGCCGGTGTTGGGCGCGACGTACACATCGACGCTGCGCAGCAGCCGCGCCTTGTCCTCGTCGCTGACCATGCCGAGGAACTCGACCCGCGAGCGCACCTCCTTCGGCAGTGAGGCGACCGCCTCCTCCTCGTCGCCGCGCCCCGCGACCAGCAGCCGCACGTCCGGGCAAGCCTCGACGATCTTCGGGAAGGCGGCCATCAGCACCGGCAGACCCTTGCGTGGCTCGTCGATGCGCCCTATGAAGCCGACCGTGTTGCCCTGCCACTCCGCCTTCGGCTCGGCCTTGTCGAAGAAACCGACGTCGACGCCGTTCGGGATGACGACCGCGTCGCCGCCCAGGTGCTCGACGAGCGTCCGGCGGGCGTATTCGCTGACCGCGATCCGGGCGCTGATCTTCTCCAGCGCGGGCTGCAGGATCGGATACGCGGCGATCATCGCGCGCGAGCGCGGGTTCGACGTGTGGAACGTCGCGACGATCGGCCCCTGCGCCGCCCAGCAGCTCAGCAGCCCCAGCGACGGCGAGGCCGGCTCATGGATGTGGATCACGTCGAACGTGCCGTCGTGCAGCCAGCGTCGCACCCGCGCGGCCGACAGGAAGCCGAAGTTGAGCCGGGCGACCGAGCCGTTGTACGGGACCGGAACCGCCCGGCCCGCCGAGACGACGTACGGCGGCAGCGGCGTCTCGTCGTCCGCCGGCGCAAGGACCGACACCTCGTGGCCGAGCCTGATCAAATGCTCCGCAAGGTCTCTGATGTGGAATTGGACGCCGCCCGGTACATCCCAGGAGTACGGGCAGACGATGCCGATCTTCACAGCGGCCGCTCCTCGAGGTCGCCGACCCACAGCCGCTGCAGCATGTGCCAGTCCTCCGGATGCTCGCTGATTCCCGTGGCGAAGGCATCGGCCACCGCCTGTGTCATGGAGGACGTCTTCTCGGCCCGGGTACCTGTCTCTGGCACCTCGACCGGTGGGTGTATCCGGCCGCGCATGACCGGAGCTTCGTCGTACCACAGCGTCACCGGCATCAGCAGCGCACCGGTCTGCTGGGCCAGCAGCGCCGGTCCGGCCGGCATCCGTGCCGTCTCACCGAAGTACTTCACCTCGACGCCGGAGGCCGACAGATCACGGTCGGCGACCAGGCAGACCAGCCCGCCGGAGCGCAGCCGCCGCGCCAGCGTGCCGAAGGCAGAGCCGCCGCTGTGGGGCAGCACCTCCATGCCGAGGCTCTCGCGGTAGGCCACGAACCGGTCGTAGAGCGTTTCGGGCTTGAGGCGTTCGGCGACGGTGGTGAAGGGGATGCCCAGGACCCGGGTGGCCCACACGCCCGCGAGGTCCCAGTTCGCCAGGTGCGGCAGGGCGACGACCACGCCGCGCCCCGACGCGAGCCCGTCCTTCAGGTGGTGGACGTCCTTGATCTGCACGCTGCTCTCGACGTGCTCGGCGCTCCATGTGGGCAACCGGAAGGATTCCATCCAGTACCGCATGTACGAGCGCATGCCGGCCTTCGACAGCTCGGCGAGACGCTCCGGGCCCGCGTCGGGCACCACCCGGGCGAGGTTGGACTCCAGCCGCAGCACGCTCTTGCCGCGCCGCTTCCACGCGATGTCCGCGATGGACCGGCCGAGCGCGGCGGCGGCCGGCTCCGGCAGCTTCTTGACCGTGCTCCAGCCGAGCCCGTACAGCCCGTCGGTCAGCCGGTCCCGCATCACGTCGCCTCAGCCTCGTTCCCCTGGCCCGCGGCGGCGTCGGCCTCCGCGGCCTCCCTTCGTACCGTCACGACCCGCTGTCCAAGTGTCACCAGACTGCCGACGGCGACGATCCACAGCGCGATCGGCAGCAGTACGTCGACCCCGGGCACCCCGAAGTCGTGCAGTCCCGCGAGTCCGGCGGCGACCAGGGAGATCACCAGTCGCTCGGCCCGCTCGACGAGGCCGTTCACCGCGACCGGCAGGCCAATCGATTCGCCACGTGCCTTGGTGTACGAGACGACCTGGCCGCTGGCCAGACAGAAAATGGAGACCGCGCACAGCACGTTGTCGTTTCCGGTGCCCGCGTACCAGAGCGCGAAACCGGCGAAGATCGCACTGTCGGCGACCCGGTCGAGGGTCGAGTCCAGGAATGCGCCCCAGCGGCTCGAAATCCCCGCCTGCCGCGCCATATTGCCGTCGACGAGGTCCGAGAAAACGAACAGCGTGATGACGATCGTGCCCCAGAAGAACTCTCCCCGGGGGAAGAAGGCCAGCGCACCCGCCATCACTCCGGCCGTGCCCATCAGGGTGACCGCGTCGGGACTCACCCCGCGTCGGAGCAGAAATGCGGCGAGCGGTGTGAGGACACGCGTGAAGAATGCACGCGCGTACTTGTTCAGCATGGCCTTCCAGAGGGTCGGTGGGCCGCATGGCCCCAACGGCCACCGGCTGGCCCATCGTAGCCAGGACCGACGGGCTCCAGCGCCGCGCACCCGCCTCCCGCCGTCGCGTACGACGTATGGACGCACCGTGACGGGAGTGGAAAGCTCGAAAGACGACCGCGGGCATCGCCGGAGCTGCCCCCGGACGCCGTCCGGGACCTCCCTCATGGCTCTCCGCGCCCGCGGCCCCTCTCCTCACCGGGCAATCGATCGGGAGGCAAGATCATGGGCGACAAGGCGAACGCACACCCCGGAGCCGCCGGCAGGGCAGCTACGGCCGACCAGCCCGCATCCGTACGGAACGTGGTGCTGGTCGGCCACAGCGGATCGGGAAAGACCACGTTGATCGAGGCCCTCGCGCTGACCGCGGGAGCGGTCAACCGGGCGGGCCGGGTCGAGGACGGCGGTACGGTCTCCGACTACGACGAGATCGAGCACCGGCAGCAACGTTCCGTACAGCTGTCGCTGGTCCCCGTCGAATGGGGCGGGTACAAAATCAATCTGCTGGACACTCCCGGATACGCCGACTTCGTCGGGGAGCTGAGGGCCGGTCTGCGAGCCGCGGACGCGGCCCTTTTCGTTGTGTCGGCGGCGCAGGAGGCCGATGCGGTCGCGGGCGCCACCCGCATGGTGTGGGAGGAGTGCGCGGCGGTCGGAATGCCGCGCGCGATCGTCGTCACGCATCTGGAGACCGCGCGCACCGATTTCGCGGAGCTGACCCGGGTCTGCGGAGGCATTTTCGGCGGTGACGACCCCGATGCCGTGCTGCCGCTGTATCTGCCGCAGTACGGGGCGCAGAATCCTGACGGCCATGCGCCGGTCACCGGTCTGGTCGGACTGCTCTCGCAGAAGATCTTCGACTACTCCTCCGGCGAGCGGAAGGAGATCCCGCCGGATCCCGAGCAGACGGCGCTGATCGAGGAGGCCCGCAGCCGGCTGATCGAGGGGATCATCTCCGAGAGCGAGGACGAGACGCTCATGGACCGCTATCTCAGCGGCGCGGAGATCGACCTCACGACGCTGATCGAGGACCTGGAGAAGGCCGTCGCGCGCGGCATCTTCCATCCGGTGCTGGCGGCCGCCCCCGCGCCAGAGGGCGCCAGGCAGGGGCTCGGCACGGTAGAACTCCTGGAGCTGATCACCGGCGGCTTCCCGACCCCGCTGGAGCCGCAGGCGCCTGCCGTCACCACCCCGCAGGGCGCGGCGCGCCCGCAGATCACCTGCGACCCGGAGGGGCCGCTGGTGGCAGAGGTGGTCAAGACCGCGTCCGACCCGTATGTCGGCCGGCTCTCTCTCGTCCGGGTCTTCTCGGGCACCCTGCGACCCGACGAGACGGTGCATGTGTCGGGGCACGGTCTCGCCGACCGCGGCCACGAGGACCATGACGTCGACGAGCGGATCGGTGCGCTCTCCGCGCCCTTCGGCAAGCAGCAGCGGCCGCTGGGGCAGGCCATCGCCGGAGACCTCGCCTGTGTCGCGAAACTGGCCCGCGCCGAGACCGGGGACACGCTCTCCGCGAAGGACGACCCGCTGCTGATGGAACCCTGGACGATGCCCGACCCGCTGCTGCCGCTCGCGATCCAGGCGCACAGCAAGGCGGACGAGGACAAGCTCTCCCAGGGGCTTTCGCGGCTGGTCGCCGAGGATCCGACGATGCGGCTCGAGCAGAACCAGGCCACGCACCAGGTGGTGCTGTGGTGCCTGGGCGAGGCGCACGCCGACGTCGCGCTGGAGCGGCTGCGCAGCCGGTACGGCGTCCAGGTCGACGTCGTGCCGTACAAGGTGTCGCTGCGGGAGACCTTCGGCGAGCCGTCGGCGGGCCGCGGCCGGCATGTGAAGCAGTCCGGCGGCCACGGCCAGTACGCGATCTGCGAGATCGAGGTGGATCCGCTGCCCGCGGGGTCCGGCATCGAGTTCGTCGACAAGGTCGTGGGCGGTGCGGTGCCGCGGCAGTTCATCCCGTCGGTGGAGAAGGGCGTACGCGCCCAGGCGGCACGCGGGGTCGCGGCCGGGTACCCCCTCGTCGACGTACGGATCACGCTGCTGGACGGCAAGGCGCACTCGGTGGACTCCTCCGACGCGGCATTCCAGACGGCGGGCGCGCTGGCGCTGCGCGAGGCGGCCGCGGACGCGCGTATCCATCTGCTTGAGCCGGTGGCCGAGGTGCAGGTGCTGGTGTCGGACGAGTATGTGGGCCCGGTGATGAGCGATCTGTCGGGGCGTCGCGGCCGGGTGGTCGGCACCGAGCAGGCAGGCGGGGCGCGCACACTCGTACGGGCCGAGGTGCCGGAGCTCGAGATCGGGCGGTACGCGGTCGATCTGCGGTCGATCTCGCACGGGACCGGGCAGTTCAGCCGTTCGTACGCCCGTCATGAGGCGATGCCGCCACAAGTGGCAGAGAAGCTACGCGAACAGGCCGAGAATGGCTCATAGTTGAGGGTGCCGCCCGCCCGACCGCCCTACGGCGGGCGGCATTTCAGCGTCCACTGACGCAGGCGGCCCGCCCCCGATACGCTGGGGTGCCCCAGCTCAGAAGGTGTGCGGGGCAGGGTAGTTGGGAACAGGCCGCAGTGCGGACGCTTGCGGCGATGGGGGCGGTAGTGGCGAACGACGTATTCGATTTCACTCCGGGGGCTCAGGTCCCGCTCCTGGGCTCGTCCGGACAGACGGCGGCGACGCATGCGCTCGCCTCCGCCGCGTACCGCGACAGCCCCCTCGACGAGATCCTCAAGGCCAACAGCGAGTGGCACAAGTCCGATGTGAAGAAGGGCAAGTTCACGCTCTTCGAGCCGAATCTGGGCGAGGCCTTCTCGCGGGCCGTGCAGGTGCGGATGCTCGGCGGAGCACGCAAGGCGCTGATCCAGTCCTTCGGCACCGAGCCGCAGTCGGTGGTCGAGCACTGCCTGGCCGCCACCCGTATCCGCAAGGAGCGCGACACCAGGCTCACCGCCGTGATGGCGGTGTTCGGGCTGCTGTTCCTGCCTGGTCTGCTGCTCTGGCTGGCCGTCTTCCAGCTGCGCCGGACGATAGCGGGTGCGCAGAACAAGGGAGCCGGGGCGCTCGGCACGCTGCTGTTGGTCGGCATCGGCGGCCTCGCCGTGATCCTCCTGGTCAGGCTGCCGCTGGACGGATTGTGGGCGTACTACATACGCGGCATGGTCGTCGCCCCGGTCGTCGGCTGGGTGCTGGCCAAGCGGATCTGCGAGTCCACGGCGAAGGACATGCGCGCCAGCTGGGATTCCCTGCTCTCGGGCGGCGGCATCGGCGCCAAGGTGCCAGAGGCGGTGCCGGGTCACCCCAACGAGACCGCGCGCGAGCAGCTGCGCCAGGGACTCCAGAAGCTCACCGCCGAGCAGCAGTCCAACTCGGTCTTCTACGCGGGCCCCAAGGGGATACTCGGCATGGGCACCCGCTGGGGCAGCTGGCAGATGGCCGAGGAACTGGTCTCCAAGGAGCCGGGCAGGGACATCAACCAGTTCCGCAGCTGGGACGTGATACGGGCGGTCCACGACAAGCTGAAGATGCTGGAGCGCGGCCCGCTGAACTCCGGCGGCTTCCCCACCCCGTCCGTCAAGCACTGGATCGTGGCTCCGGTCGGCGAGAACGCCGGGGAGGTGGCCCGGCCGGACGGCCAGGACGTGGAAGCCTTCCAGATCAAGGGCCACGAGATACAGCGGATCTGCAACCACCAGCAGTTCGGCGGCGGCAACCGCCACTATCTGGGCGTCCAGTTCACGCTCTGGGACGGCCAGTTGGTGATCACCATGATGATCACCGTCACCGTGCTGCACGAGACGCTGCGCATCGAGGTGACCGGGCACGCCCTCGGCCCGGTGCACTCCCTGTTCACCACCAAGCCCGCGCCCAAGACCGTGACGGTGAGCAAGACGATCCGCTTCTGGGAGACCGTCGACCGGCAGTTGCCGCTGGTGGAGACACCCGAGGTGGTGCGTCTCGCGGTGCGCGCGCCCTTCACCTGGTACCCGCCGCTGCTGGACTTCCTCGGCGGCAAGCTGGTCCTGCCCGAGCCCTTCGGACTGCGCCACGCCTGGGCTGAGAAGCCCTGGCGGCACCGGTTCATGGCGGACGACGCGATGCGCGCGGCAACGCCGGTGCTGCGCGTGACGCACGCCGCGGCGATGAAGGTGCTCGAGGACAACGGCGTGGACACCGAGCGCTTCGGGAACCGCTCCATGGTCGTCAGCAGCTTCGTACAGGACCCGATGCCGCGCCAGGCCGACGTCTACGACGCGTGAGCGAGACGCCTGGCCCGTCGCCTCAGGCGGGCCAGGCCTCCGCCAGCATCTTGCGCGTGTCGGCCAGGAGCTGGGGCAGCACCTTGGTGTGTCCTACGACCGGCATGAAGTTGGTGTCCCCGCCCCACCTCGGCACGACGTGCTGGTGCAGATGCGCGGCGATGCCGGCCCCGGCGACCGCGCCCTGGTTCATGCCGATGTTGAAGCCGTGCGCCCCGGCGGCCTTCCGCAGCGCGGTCATCGCGTGCTTGGTGAAGGTCGCGAGCTCGGCGGTCTCCGCGTCGTCCAACTCGGTGAAGTCGGCCACATGCCTGAAGGGCACCACCATCAGATGCCCGCCGTTGTACGGGTAGAGATTGAGCACCGCGTAGACGCGCGAGCCGCGGGCGATGACGAGCCCGTCCTCGTCCGACTTGGCGGGGATGGAGCAGAAGGGACAGCCGTCGTCGGCCCCCGGTCCGGTCGGCTTGTTCTCCCCCTGGATGTAAGCCATGCGGTGGGGCGTCCACAGGCGCTGGAACGCGTCCTGCGTCCCCACTCCGATCTGCTGCTCCGGCTCAAGCGTCATGTTGTGCAGCATATGACTTCGCCCGTACGCGGCGTGTCGTCGGGGTGAGCCCGGCCGCGGGGCGGCGATGCTGGGCCGATGGACGTCGACGAAGCCACCGGCCGGCAGCGGCGCTGGGAACAGCGCATCGAGGTGCCCCTCTTCGTGGCCTCGCTGCTCTTCCTCGGCGGATACGCGGTACTCGTGCTGGCGTACGACGCCGACCCGGTGCTGTGGAACCTCGCGCTCGCCCTGACGCTGACGATGTGGCTGATGTTCGCGCTCGACTACGCGGTGCGGCTGAAGCTGAGCGGAGAGGGACCGCGCTTCGTGCGCACCCACTGGCTGGACACCGTGGTGCTCGTGCTGCCGCTGCTGCGTCTGCTGCGCGTGGTGCGGGTCTACACGGCGGTGCAGCGGCGGCGCGGCGAGCCGCGACTGAGCCTGCACGCGCGGGTGATCGCCTACGCCAGCCTGTCGGCGGTACTGCTCGGCTTCTCGAGCGCGCTCGCCGTCTACCAGCAGGAGCGCTCCGCCCCGGGCTCGACGATCCGTACCTTCGGTGACTCACTGTGGTGGGCCTGTTCGACGCTGACCACGGTGGGTTACGGGGATGTGGCGCCGGTGACCACCCGCGGCCGGGTGATCGCGGTGGTGCTCATGGCCTGTGGGCTGGCGCTGCTTGGCGCGGTGACGGGGTCGTTCTCGTCCTGGCTGCTGCAGACCTTCGCGCGGGAGGACGAGAAGAGGTCCCCGGGGAACTGATGCCCCCGGGGACCGATCCCCGCGTGCGCGGGGAGCAAAGATTCGCTGGCGCGTCGCCCCACGGAATGCCGGGGTCATCGCCCCGCATACGCGGGGCGCACGTCACACCTGGACCCGGCGCTCCACCACATCGACGAGCTTCGCCAGGGCGACGTCGCGGGGAATCCCGTTCTCCTGCGAACCGTCGCGGTAGCGGAACGACACCGTGCCCGCGTTCATGTCGTCGTCGCCGACGATGATCATGAACGGGACCTTCATCTTCTGCTGGTTCCTGATCTTCTTCTGCATCCGGTCCGATGAGGCGTCGACCTCGACCCGCAGGCCCTTCTTCTTCGCCTCGGCGGCGAACTCCTGCAGATACGGGACATGGGCGTCGCCGACCGGAATGCCGACCGCCTGCACCGGCGAGAGCCAGGCCGGGAACGCACCCGCGTAGTGCTCGAGCAGCACCGCGAAGAACCGCTCGATCGAGCCGAACAGCGCGCGGTGGATCATGACCGGGCGCTGCTTGGCGCCGTCCGGACCGGTGTACTCCAGGTTGAAGCGCTCGGGCAGGTTGAAGTCCAGCTGGACGGTGGACATCTGCCAGGTGCGGCCGATGGCGTCCTTCGCCTGGACGGAGATCTTCGGCCCGTAGAACGCCGCGCCGCCCGGGTCCGGGACCAGCGGCAGACCCTGCTTCTCGGCCACCTTGCGCAGGGTCTCGGTGGCCTCCTCCCAGACCTCGTCCGAACCGACGAACTTCTCCGGGTCCTTGGTGGACAGCTCCAGATAGAAGTCGGTGAGGCCGTAGTCGCGCAGCAGGTTCAGCACGAACGTGAGCGTCGAGTCGAGCTCGTCCGCCATCTGCTCCTTGGTGCAGTAGATGTGCGCGTCGTCCTGGGTGAAGCCGCGGGCCCGGGTCAGGCCGTGCACGACGCCCGACTTCTCGTACCGGTACACGGTCCCGAACTCGAAGAGACGCAGCGGCAGTTCACGGTAGGACCGGCCGCGCGCGTCGAAGATCAGGTTGTGCATCGGGCAGTTCATGGGCTTGAGGTAGTAGTCCGTGCCCTCGTCGAGCTGCATGGGCGGGTACATGCCCTCGGAGTACCAGTCGAGGTGGCCGGAGGTCTCGAAGAGCTTCCCCTTGGTGGCGTGCGGGGTGTAGACGAACTCGTACCCCTCTTCCTCGTGCCGCTTGCGGGAGTAGTCCTCCATGACGCGGCGGACGACGCCGCCCTTGGGGTGGAAGACGGCGAGGCCGGAGCCGATCTGCTCCGGGATGGAGAAGAGGTCCAGCTCGTTGCCGAGCTTGCGGTGATCGCGCTTCTCGGCCTCTGCGAGGAATTCGAGGTGCGCCTTGAGCTCTTCCTTGGAGGGCCAGGCGGTGCCGTAGATGCGCTGCAGCATGGGGTTCTTCTCGCTGCCGCGCCAGTACGCGGCGGCGTTGCGCATCAGCTTGAACGCCGGGATGTTGCGGGTGGTGGGCAGGTGCGGACCGCGGCAGAGGTCCTTCCAGCACAGGTCGCCGGTCTTGGGGTCAAGGTTGTCGTAGATGGTCAGCTCGCCCGCGCCGACCTCGACGTCCGCGCCGTCGTCGGACGACGCGGAGCCCTTGATCCCGATCAGCTCCAGCTTGTACGGCTCGTCCGCCAGCTCCTCGCGAGCGGCCTCGTCGGTGACGACGCGCCGCGAGAAGCGCTGGCCGCGCTTCTGGATCTCCTGCATCTTCTTCTCGATGGCCTTGAGGTCATCGGGGTGGAAGGGCCGCTCGACATCGAAGTCGTAGTAGAAGCCGTCCTTGACCGGCGGGCCGATGCCGAGCTTGGCCTCGGGGAAGAGCTCCTGCACGGCCTGCGCCATGACGTGCGCGGCGGAGTGGCGCAGGATGTTCAGCCCGTCCTCGGAGGAGATCTCGACGGGCTCGACCTCCTCGCCGTCCTTGATCTCGTACGCGAGGTCCTTCAGCTCACCGGCGACACGGGCGGCGATGACGGTGCGCTGGCCGGCGAAGAGCTCGGCTGCCGTAGTGCCCGTCGTCACCACGCGCTCTTCCCGCTCGGAATCGCGTTGGATGATCACACGGACGTCTGACACCGGTCTCTCCTGACTGAAGGGGTGCGCCGCATTCGTACTGCGCGCGCTACGAATCGTACCGAGCGGCTGGGGTACGCCGCGAAACGGTTTGTTCTTGACCCGGGGCTCCGCCCCGAACCCCGCGCCTCAATCGCCGGCGAGGCTGAAGGATTAAGCCCGTCCGGCGATTGAGGACACGCCCGAAGGGCGTACCGGGGGTCTGGGGGCTTGCCCCCAGTTACGGGAAAGGGCGGGTAGGGGAACGCCGCCGCAGGCAACCCGCACCACACACCCCCCGCTCCAACCTCACTCCCCCTGACACGCCTCCTCAAAGAAGTCCAAATTCTCCTGCAGCGACTTCATCAGCCGGTCCCGCTCCGCCTCATCCACCTGCACCGGCACCACATTCGACGCGTCCGTCAGCCTGCGGAAGCCGCCGCGGCTCTCCAGCCTGCCCACCACCCGGATCGGCAGTCCGACCAGGTGCGCATGGCCCGCCGTGCGGTACGAGTCCTCGTCCAGCGCCACCCGTACGTGCGGCACCTCCGCCCCCGCCAGCACCCGCAGCCGGACCGTCCCCGCCCCGCGCGGGCCCGAGCGGCGCATCCGGACCACCGTGCCCGTGATCCGGACCGGCACCGAGGGCTCGTCCGTCAGATAACGCGCCCCCGCCTCGCGCAGCGCGGGCAGGTCACCGGGCGAGAACTCCACCGGTTCGTTCCGCGGCGCGCACCCCTCCGGCACGCCCGCCGCGGGCGACCACTCCAGCGCGATCCGCGCCCCCTCCGCCCCGCGCACCAGCGCGATGACCGCCTCCGTGAGCTCACGGCTCACGCCCGCCTCGACGGCCGCGTCGAAGGCCTCCATCCCACCGGTCGCCCGCTGGTAGTCGGCAGCCTCCCGGGTCGCCTGCAGCGCGTGGTAGAGCCGGACCACGACCGCGCGGCCGCTCTCCACCGGCACGAACGCGGTCAGGCTGCGCCCGCCGGGAGCGGGTCCCACCAGGACTCCTTCCAGCGAGGCCTGTGCTTGGCGCCGGTGCCGCGCGCCGTAGTAGCCCGCCCGCCCGCGCGCCGCGAGCGCCCCGGCCATCAGCATCTGCCGGGCGGCCGCCCGCAGTTGCTCCTGCACGGTCCACGAAACCGCACCAGAAGGCCCCTGCGGCACATCGCGCCACCACCGGATCTCGTCGCTCGGCACGGTCAGCCCGACCAGCACTTCGCGGGCCGACGGCGCGGCGCTGCGGGCGAGCGCCGTCAGCGCCTCGCCCAGCAGATCCTCGCAGTCGGGAAAGGACCGGCTCTCGGGGACGAGCAGACTCGTCCCGCCCGCCGCATGCCCCGGCGGCGTCCAGCGCGCATAGCGCCCCGTCGTTCCCCCGCGCCGCCGCCACCCGTGCCGGTCGAGCAGCGCGCCCAGGACGACGGGATCGACCTGGGCGGGGTCCAGCTCGCCGCCTCCGTACCAGGGTCCTGGCACATCACCGGTCGGATGTGGTCGTACTGGCTCGTCGAAAGGCCGGTGCATCAGGGTCTCCCTCCCACCCCGACCCGGGTCATGATCTCGCAGAGCGCCCGGTCGTCGAAGATCCGCGAGGTCGGGATCCGCACATTGGTCCTGCGCCTGCCCGTCACCGGGTGGCCGGCCAGGTTGGTCCAGTAGCAGCAGTGCCGCAGATCGAGCCGGTCGTGACTGGCCCGCAGCCACTCGTCCTGTGTCCGGGGGACGAGCATCACGACCAGGATCTTGTGCACGGAGACCGGGGTACGGGCCAGCTTCACCAGGTGGTCGTTGTCGAGCGTGAAGGAGAAGGCCGGACCCGGTGGGTGCGGGGGGATCTGGTACGTGCACTTGAGCTGCACCTTGATGGTCACCTCGTCGTCGACGGCGTGACCGGCCGAGCTGTGACTGACATGCCAGTCGATGCCGTTGTCCGGAAACGGCTGCGACAACGAACAGCCGGCCGCGGCGGCGACCGCATGCAGATAGCCCACCTGGAGTGTCTCCATGCAGGCGGTGGTGGCGAGTGCGCCGCGCAGCGGTGCTGTCCGCTGCGGCAGCAGTCCTCCCGATTCGGGCTGCGCGAGCGCCATGGCTCTTCGTGCCTTCCGGGCTGTACCGATCAGTGTCCCCACGACGGGGCGTCAACTTCCCGGCACCCCATCTGTGTTGTCACCGCCCTGCGTACAGCGCAAACAGCCCGGGTATCACCGATTCGGCAGGGGGACAACGCCATCTGCCAGGCACGTGCGAGGAGTTCGGGGATGACGCGCTGGTATGACGGCCCCCTGGCCGCATTTGACACAGAGACAACAGGAGTCGACGTCGAGGAGGACCGGATCGTCTCGGCGGCCGTCGTCGTCCAGGACATGACGGGCGGCCGGCCACGCGTCACCCGCTGGCTGGTCAATCCGGGGGTGCCCGTGCCGCCGGGCGCCACCGAAGTGCACGGGCTGACCGACGAACATCTGCAGCGCAACGGCCGCTGGCCGGCGCCGGTGATGGAGGAGATAGCGAGGGCGCTGGCCGAGCAGTGCGGCGCAGCCCGCCCGCTCGTCGTGATGAACGCGCCCTTCGACCTGACCATCCTCGACCGCGAACTGCGCCGCCACCGCGCCGCGTCGCTCGGCCGCTATCTGGAGAACGTCCCGCTGTGCGTGCTGGACCCGAGGGTCCTGGACAAGCATCTGGACCGGTACCGCAAGGGCCGCCGCACGCTCACCGATCTGTGCGCGCAGTACGAGGTCGTACTGGACGGGGCGCATGACGCGGCCGCGGACGCGACGGCGGCACTGGAGGTCACCCGGGCGGTGGGGCGCCGTTTCGCCTCCCGGATGGAGCGTCTGTCGCCGGCGGAGCTGCACACCCTGCAGGCCGTGTGGCACGCGGCTCAGGCGCGCGGCCTTCAGGCGTGGTTCGCCCGCAGCGGCACTCCGGAGGCGGTGGACCCCGCGTGGCCGCTGCGGCCCGAACTGCCCGCGGCCGCCTGACGCGTGCACGTCGCAGCAAGCAAGAAGGCCGGTCCGTCGATGACGGACCGGCCTCTCCCGGTGGGCGATACTGGGTTCGAACCAGTGACCTCTTCGGTGTGAACGAAGCGCTCTCCCACTGAGCTAATCGCCCGGGAACGCACTGAACCATACAGGTCCCCGCAGGTTTCCTTCAAACTCCCCCGAGGTATGCGGCAAGACCGCGCCGCCCGCCGCGCATCATCGCCGCGTGATTGGCGCGAAAGACCGGCCGGCAGGGCAGCGCCAGCCGCCTCATCAGCGGCTTGCACACCTCCACCTCCTGTTCGTACAGCGCCCGGGTGCCGGTGCCGCGCGCCGTGAGCGTCCACCGCGCCCAGCCCTCCAGGTCCCCTGCCATCCCCACTTCGAGCACCCCGGCCGTTGGGTCGCGCCGCTGGGCGCGGGCGGTGACGAGCAGTTCGTACGGGAGGAAGGAGCGGAAGCGCGCGGTGCCGGTGGTCTCGTCGAGCGCGGTGACCTCGCGGACCTGCGGCCACCAGCGGGGGTACTCCTCGGCCCTGGCCAGCACCTCGTACACGGCCGCGGGTCCTGCGGTCAGATCCCAGACGCTGCGGAAGCGGTAGCGACACCAGTCCATGCTCCAAGTCTGCGCCCCCGGGGGCGTACTCACCCGCGATCTGAGTATCCGCGCCCATGCCGTGCGGTGTGGCGCGGACCACACTGCGACCATGGAGAACGTTCCGCCACCCGCCGAGGAACTGGCGATCCTCGACCGTGAGCTGGTCCGACTGGACGCTCGCCGGGCCCAGTTGCTGACCCGCAGAGCCTGGTTGATCACCGCGATACGGCAGTCGCAGCCCGCCGCCCCGCCGGGACCGGTGACGCGGCCCCTCGCCGCGCCGCCGCCCGAGACGTCCCCGCCGAGCGTGCAGAACCTGCTGCTCACCCTCGGCGGGATTCTTTTGACCATCGCGGCGATCGCGTTCACGCTGGTCAGCTGGGGGTACCTGGGTATCGGCGGGCGCTCAGCGGTGCTCGGCGCGGTGACGGTCGCGGCACTGGCCGCGCCGGCCCTGCTGCTGCGCCGGGGGCTCGCCTCGACGGCGGAGGCGGTGGCCGGTCTCGGCCTGGTCCTGATGGTGCTCGACGCGTACGCCCTGCACCGGGTGGCGCTGCCGGACACCGGCGGGCTGGGTTACGCGGCCTTCGCCTCTGCCGCGCTCGCCGCGCTGTGGTCCGCGTACGGTCTCTCGCTGGACCGGCTGCGCACTCCCCTGCCGGTGGCCGTGCTGACCGCGCAACTCCCGCTTCCGCTCTGGGCGCTGACCGCTTCCGCGGGCGCGCCGCCGATGGAGTGGGCCCTGCTGGCGACCGCCGCGCTCGATGTCGTGGTCGCGCTGTCGGCGAAGCGCGCGGGTGTCCGGGGAATCGCCACCACCGCCGCCGCGGCGACGGGCGGATGGGCACTGCTGATCGGCGGCTCGCAGTCGGTGACGGCAGCCACGCCGACGGCCGCGGTCGCCCCGGCCGCGCTACTGCTCGCGGCGGCGGGCGTGGCACTGTTCGCGGCCTTGCGGTCGGCTGCGGCTGCTACCGCCGCGTCCGTTGTGGCGGGCCTCGCGGCGGTCGCGGCGGTCGGCGGCGTGGCTCGGGCAGGGACGCCTGAGGGGTGGTCGGTCCTGGGGTATCTGCTGTGCGCGGTGGCTCTGCTTGGCCTTGTACGGGCGGGAGTACCGCGGCGGCTGCGCCCGGGCCTGGCGATCGCGTCGGCCGCGGTCCAGGCCGCGGCGGCGCTCTCGGCCCTGCCTCTGGTCGCACCCACCCTGGCGGGTCCGCTGACGGTCCTGGACACGATCTGGTCGGGCACACCGACGGACGCCCGCGGGGCACTGGGCGTGGATCTACCGGAATCGGGCCTGACGGCGACGCCGCTGGTCCTGCTGATCGTGGCAGTGACCCTGGTGACGGCCTCCCGTTGGTCACCCGCCACCGAGGGCCCGCCCGCCGGGTCTCCCGAAGCGCCCACGGGCGCTGCCCCGCCCGCCGCTGCACCTGGCACGGCCGCAGCCCGTTCCACCCCGACCGCCGGCCCTACGGAGGGCACCGGCCACCCCGGCCGCCCCGCCGGAACACCGCCCACGCCCACCGCCCGGGCAGGCGACGCCACGCACCCCTCGGACGCACCCATCCTGGAAGGGCACACCGGCCCGGCCGCCGGGTCCTCGGCCACGTACGCCTCCCCGGCCGGAGCCGCCCAGCCCGCCCGGGGGGCGACTCCCAGCGGGCCGCCGGCCGTCGGCCCCGGGCTGCGTGGCCTCGCCGTTCCCGTCGCCTTCGGGCTCGTATGGGCCGCCCTGCTCGTCGTGCCGCCCGCGCTGGATCTCGGGTACGCCGCGACCGTCGCGCTCCACGTGCTTCTGACCGTCGCCGCGGCAGCCTTCACCGTGTGGCCCGCGTGGATCGCCCGGCACGCCCCGGCAGGCGCCGTCGTCGGCCTCGGCTGCGCCCTCGGAGGCGGCGTCAGCGTCGCGCTGCTGTCTCTGGCCACCCGCCCGGCCACTTTCGCGGTGCTTGCCACCCTGACCGCCGTCCTCACCGCCGCCGCGGCCGCGACACGGGCCGGGCGCGCAGTGCAGGCCGTCCTGGCCTGCGCCGCCACCGGCTTCGCGACCGCCCTCGTCGGTGCTGTCGCCGGCGCCGTCGAACTCCCGCCGCACCAGGCCGGGTTGGTGCTCCTCACCATCCCCGCCGCCGTGGCTCTCCTCGCCGCCCGGCTCGGCCGGCACCCCGTCGCCCTCCCGATCGAGCTCACCGGTGCCGCCGCGGGCCTGCTCGCGGTCGGCCTCGCCGTCGGGGACCGCCAGACGCTCGCCGTGGTGCTGGCGCTCTGCGGCGTGATCGCCGCGGGCACGGCGGTGCGGGCCGAGCGCCGCCCCGCGGCCGGGTATCTCGCGGTGGTGCTGTTCGTGCTGGCCACCTGGGTACGGCTGCACGCCTCGGACGTCGCCAGCCCCGAGGCGTACACCCTCCCGGTGACCGTCGCTGCCCTCGCCGTCGGTGTGCTGCGCCGCCGCCGCGACCCGGAGGCGTCGTCCTGGACGGCGTACGGCCCCGGTCTCGCCGCGACGCTGCTGCCGAGCCTCTTCGCGGCCTGGGGCGACGAGCACTGGCTGCGCCCGCTGCTGCTCGGCGTCGCGGCCCTGGCCGTCACGCTCACCGGCGCCCGGCTGCGCCTCCAGGCGCTGCTGGTGCTCGGCGGCGCGGTGCTCGCCCTCGACGCGCTGCACGAGCTCGCGCCGTACGTCGTCCAGGCCGTCGGCGCGCTCCCCCGCTGGCTGCCGCCGGCGCTCGCCGGGCTCCTGCTGCTCGCCGTCGGCGCGACCTACGAGCAGCGGCTGCGCAACGCCCGCAAGCTGCGCGACACCCTCGGCCGCATGCACTGAGGGTCGCGAAAACGCCGAAGGCCCGGAGACGTCAAGTCTCCGGGCCTTCGGTCCGGGTGGGCGATACTGGTTTCGAACCAGTGACCTCTTCGGTGTGAACGAAGCGCTCTCCCACTGAGCTAATCGCCCGGGCGCACCGCAAACATTACCCGATGTCAGCGGGTCCCCCTGACAAGTTTCAGGTCACTCCTTGATCTTCCAGGGCATCACGATCCCGAACTTCCAGACGTAGATTCCGACCAGCACCGCGATGATCACGAGACCGATCGTGGTGAGGATGATGTTCCTTCGTCGCACCTTGGGATCGAGCGCCTTCTGTGCCGCCTCGGTCACCTTGCGCTTGGTCCAGCGCAGCACCAACTGCGCCCAGACGAACTCGGTCGCCCAGATCGCGATGCCGCCGAAGATCACCAGCCAGCCGGGGCCCGGCAGTGGCAGCATCACGATGCCCGCCACGACCACCGCGAGGCCGACGATGAAGACGCCGACCTGCCAGCTCAGATGCAGCGGCTTTGACCGCTTGATGAAGTGGGGCGCCTTCGAGCCGAGCTCCGGCTCCTCCGCGGCCACCACATCCACCACGTCGCCCGTTCCGTCCCCCGTGGCGGGTTTCGGGTCCGTCGCCGCGACGACCTTCCCCCGCTCGTCACTCTCCGCATTCATGGGCCCAAACTTACCGGATTGAACCCGGTCACCGAAATGGCCGTATAACACAAAGTGATGCACCGCCGTACGAGCGACATGAAGGATCACAAAACGGTCAGAGGGGTTTACAACGGCACCGTAGGTGGCATGTCGATTTCGCCGACGTGCGAACCCCCGAGCGCACACTGAGCGAAAGGCCCTGGCGCTTATGAACACCACGGTCAGCTGCGAGCTGCACCTGCGCCTCGTTGTATCGAGCGAGTCTTCACTGCCTGTACCCGCGGGCCTGCGGTATGACACGGCCGATCCCTATGCCGTGCACGCCACCTTCCACACCGGAGCCGAAGAGACGGTCGAGTGGGTCTTCGCCCGCGATCTTCTCGCTGAGGGGCTGCACCGGCCCACTGGCACGGGCGACGTCAGAGTCTGGCCGTCCCGCAGCCACGGCCAGGGCGTCGTCTGCATCGCGCTGAGCTCCCCGGAGGGCGAAGCCCTGCTCGAGGCCCCGGCGCGGGCCCTGGAGTCGTTCCTGAAGCGGACCGACGCCGCGGTGCCACCGGGCACCGAGCATCGTCACTTCGATCTCGACACGGAGCTCTCGCACATCCTGGCCGAGAGCTGAGCCAGGCAGCGAGCTGCACGGCGTCGTCCACTCGGGGAGACGGCGCCGCGCGGAAAACCACATACGGTATACACCGGCGCCGTCACCGCGGATCACATCGCGGCGACGGCGCCGCTGCGCTCTCGGCGCGAACCGCTAGAGTCAGCGCAATTCGGCGGGCACCGGCCCGCAGCAGGCCAGGGAGCGCATCGTGCTGATTCCCCACGACACCCGGATCGCACTCAACACGGTCGTCGATCTGGTGAACACCGCACCGGAGGGCGAGCAGGGCGACGGGCTCGCGGACATTGCCGCGCTGTACGACTTCGTGCGCAGCCACGACGTCAGCGGCGTGGGCGAACTGAACCAGCGGGACCTCAAGGCGGTGCAGGGCGTACGGACCCAGTTCGCGGAGATCTTCGCTGCGCCCGACGGCCGCACCGCGGCCGCGCTGGTCAATGAGCTGGTGGCGGCCGCGGGGACCACCCCGCAGCTCACCGACCACGACGGCTACGACTGGCATGTGCACTACTTCGCGCCGGGAGCGTCGGTTGCCGACCATCTCGCCGCGGACTGCGGGATGGCGCTGGCCTTCATCGTCGTCGCGGGCGAGCAGGAGCGGCTGCGACGATGCGAGGCGCCGGACTGCGGGCGCGCGTTCGTCGATCTGTCACGCAACCGCTCGCGCCGCTACTGCGACAGCCGCACCTGCGGCAACCGCCTGCATGTCGCCGCGTACCGCGCGCGCCGCAAGGAAGCGGCCGGCTGAGGCTCACAGCAGGAACAGATCGTGTACCGCGGCCATGAGCAGCAAGAAGCCGATCACCGCGAGGAAGATCATCAGGGGTGGCTGGGAGAGCGCGAAGAGGCAGCCACGCGGCTCTTCGGTCGGTGCGGGGGCCTGGCCCCGGGAGGTATCGAGCATCTCGGGGTGATGATGTCGCAGCCCGGCCCGTCGTGATCGACCAACACGCCCCGCGACTGCGGGAGTTCATCCGGATCCCGGGCTATATTCCGTGCTTCTTCAGGATCGCCTCGATGTCGCTGAAGTCGTCGCCGGAACCGGCGGCCTTCCGCTTCGCCACGGGCTGCGCGGCCGGACGGCCCGCCTGCCCGAGTGAGGGCGCGGACGCCTCGGGCGCGACCGCCTCGCGCTGCGCCGACTTCGCAGCCTTGCGCTCCTTGCGGGTGCCCACGCCGCGCCGCTCGACGGCCCGGGTCGTCATGAAGAGCAGCCACGCGCCGCCCAGCAGGCCGAAGCCGACCCACGCGGACGGGCTGAAGGCCGTGTCGACGGCCCATTCGACGGCGCCGGTCAGCACCAGGCCGATCGGGACCAGGGAGTAGGCGGCTATCCGGGCCGCGGCCAGGAAGCGCTTGCGGTACGCCGTGATCGCGGCGATGCCCAGGCCCGCCGCGGACACCGCGGAGAAAATGGTCTCGGCAATCATCCGGTCCTCCAGGCTCAGGCGGGCATGGGCGGGTACGTCCCTGTCCATCGTGCACCGTCCGGCGGGGCAGTGGCCACGGTCCCGTACGACCTCAGGGAGATCTCCGGGACGGCCTCCTCCCCAGGTCCCGGTCGGGGTACGCGCCGCAGGGCTGGGAGACTGGGTCCCATGAGCGACTCGACCAACGCCCGCCCCCTCGTACTCGACGTCTGGTGCGAGCTCCAGTGCCCCGACTGCCGCAGCGCCCTGGAGGATCTGCGGGCCCTGCGCGAGCGCTACGGCGACCGGCTGGAGCTGCGGCTGCGGCACTTCCCCCTCGGCAAACACAAGCACGCCTTCACCGCCGCCCAGGCCGCGGAGGAGGCTGCCGAACAGGGCAAGGGCTGGCCGTACGTGGAGGCCGTGCTCGCGCGTACCGAGGAGCTGGCGGCGAAGGGCGAGCCGTTCCTGCTGGAGGTCGCGCGTGAACTGGGCCTGGACGCAGAGGAGTTCGACACCGCCCTGATCGACGGGCGGCACATCCTGATCGTCGACGCCGACCAGGCCGAGGGCAAGGCGATCGGCGTCACCGGCACTCCGACGTACATCATCGACGGCGAGCGCCTCGACGGCGGCAAGAGCCAGGAGGGGCTGCGGGCGCGCATCGAGGAGATCGCCGACCGGCTGCTCGCCGGCTCCGGGACGGACTGAAGGTTCCGGCGCCTAGAGCAGTTGCTTGAAGGAGTTGACGGCGGTCGTCCCATAGCCGAGTGACTCGTACAGCCTGACCGCCGGGGTGTTGTCCGCGAAGACATGCAGTCCCAGCAGGCGCAGCCCGGCGTCCAGCGCAACGTGCTCGGCGAGCAGCATCAAGGACCGCCCGTGTCCCTGCCCGCGCTGTCCTTCTGCGACCTCCACGTCGTACACGAAGGCGCCGATCTCACCGGGGCGCACCTCGCGCCGGCCGACGAAGAGGTGGCCTACGGCCACGCCCTCCTGGACCAGGACGCTGATCCGGGTTCCGGGGCTCGCGAGGCCGTCGGGCAGGATGCTGCGGTAGTCGGCCTGCGACTTGGCGCGCGCGTCGTCCGCCGGGACTCCGCGCTCGCGCCAGCTCTGTGCGTACGTCTCGATGGCCGTGGCCAACCACGGCTGGAACTCCGCCTCGGTCATCGGGCGGCCCTCGACGTGCGCCGGCAGGGCGGGCGGCTGTTCCGGCAGCTCCTTGATCATGTTGCGGCTGCGCTCCGTGTAGCCGAGGGCGGTCGCGAGCCGCGTGGCGGCGGCGGCCTCCGGCGGCACGCACACCCGCACCTGGGTGCAGCCCCAGCCGCGCAGCACTTCCTCGGCGGCGAGCGCTGCGACGGTCCCCCTCCCGCGCCGCCGGTCCGCCTCGTCGATATGGAGCGAGCGGATGGTGCCGGCCGTGGCGCTGAGGGCGGGGTAGGTGGCGATCTCGATCGTGCCGACGGGGCGGCTGTTGACGCAGACCTCGTACGAACGCGACCGTGCGCCGTCCGTCTCGTGCTGAAGCGGCCCGGTCGGCCGCAGGGTGGTGGTCATCAAGGGTGTTCTACCTGCCCGGCGGCCGCCCGTCACGGGGTTTTGCCTGTCGGGCCCGTACGTCCCGGGTCGTCCGACGGGAAACCGGGGTTACGGAGCCTTCGGATCGTTGTCTGCAGCGGAGCGCTCGTCGAAGATCCGCATCGCCTTGGCGGTCACCGGTCCCGGCGCGTGCGCGAGCTCCCGGCCGTCGACCCGCCCCACCGCCTGTACGTCGCGGAGGGTGGACGTCAGGAAGACCTCATCGGCCCGGTCCAGCACGTCGAGCGGCAGGTCTGTCTCCCTGGCCCCCGCCCATTCCACGGTCAGGGCGCGGGTGATGCCCGCCAGACAGCCGGAGGAGACGGGCGGGGTGTACAACTCACCGTCGAGTACGACGAAGACATTGGAGCCGGTGCCCTCGCAGAGCTGTCCGACGGTGTTGGCGAAGAGCGCCTCGGACGCCCCCTGCTCGCTCGCCCTGGCGAGAGCGACGACGTTCTCCGCGTACGACGTCGTCTTCAGCCCGACCAGCGCGCCACGCTCATTGCGCGTCCAGGGAACGGTGATCACGGCCGTGGTGTCGGGACGCCGCTTGGTCTCGCCGAGCGCGACGACGAGGGTCGGACCCGCGGTGCCGCGGTCGGAGCCGAGGGGCGAGGTACCGCCCGTGTACGTGAGGCGCAGCCGGCCGAGGGCCATGGGGTTGGCTTCCAGCACTGCCGCGCAGGCGCGGCGCACCTCGTCGTGGTCCGGGTCCGGAAGGCCGAGGCCGCGGGCCGAGCGGGTCAGCCGGTCGAGGTGCTGGGTGAGGGCGAAGGGCTGCCCGTGGACGGCCTTGACCGTCTCGAAGATGCCGTCGCCCACGGTCAGACCGTGGTCGAACACCGACACCCGGGCGTCGTCGGCGTCCGTGAGTACGCCATTGACCCAAAGCTTCATCTAGCTGGTCCTTCCGCTCGCCTCGTACGCTCCCGACGCTATCGCGAGCAGCCGAGAAGCCTTCAGCTCGGTCTCCTCCCACTCGCCCTCGGGGTCGGAGCCCCAGGTGATCCCGGCGCCGGTGCCGAAGCGGAGCACCGGCCTGCCGGCCCGGGGGCGGTCGATCCAGAAGGTGCGTATGCCGACGGCGAGCTCGCCGGTGCCGCGGTCGGCGTCGACCCATCCGATGCCTCCGCAGTACGGTCCGCGGGGCGCCGTCTCGAGCGCCTCGATGATCTTCAGGGCACTGGACTTGGGCGCCCCGGTCACCGAGCCCGGCGGGAAGGTGGCCGTCAGGAGCTCCTGCCAGCCCGCCTTGGGCCCCAGTTCCCCGCGCACGGTGGAGACGAGGTGCACAAGACCAGGATGCGCCTCGACCGCGCACAGCGCCGGGACGGTCACCGTGCCCGTGGCGC
This sequence comes from Streptomyces sp. NPDC002870, assembly GCF_042888505.1. Taxonomy (NCBI): domain Bacteria; kingdom Bacillati; phylum Actinomycetota; class Actinomycetes; order Kitasatosporales; family Streptomycetaceae; genus Streptomyces; species Streptomyces sp. NPDC002870. The sequence goes on along the minus strand of NZ_JBIAPW010000015.1, from coordinate 83,648 downwards.
AGACCCGCCCCAGGTCGTTGCGGACCAGGTCCACGATCATCACATTCTCCGCGTGATCCTTGTCCAGCAGATCGTCGACGGTGCGTCCGGTGCCCTTGATCGGCCCGGACTCGACGGTCTGCCCGTCCCGGCGCAGATACAGCTCGGGCGACGCGGTGGCGATCTCCACGCCGTGCGCGGGCAGCCGAATGGTCCCGGCGTACGGGGCGGGGTTGCCGCGCGCCAGCAGGGCGGTCAGCGCGTCGACGTCGGCGCCGTCCGGGTCGGGCAATGGCGCGGAGAGAATTCGGCAGAGGTTCGCCTGATAGACCTCGCCCGCCGCGATGAGCTCGCGGATGCGCCGGACGCCGGCGGAGTACGCGGCGCGGTCCAGCGAGGACGTCCAGTCCCCCGCCGCCGGGCCCCGCCAGCGCCCCGGCACGGGCTCAGGCACCGGCTCCGTACGCACATCGCCGAAGCGGGCGCAGGTCAGACCGCCCTCGAAGTCTGCGGCGACAGCCCAGAAGCCGGCCGACTCCAGTGCTTCGGGGTCGCTGGTGACATCCCGGAGGTCCGATGCGAGGAGGCTGCCGAAGCGGGCCAAAGGAGCGAGGTCATGCACGTCTGTGAGTCTATGGTGAGGGCCGATGAGCCGCTGCGGCGTGAACACACCTCAGCACGCTGCGGAAACGCGTTTTTGTGCTGGCCCGGGAATCCGCTAGAGTTCAACACGTCGCCGGGCCGCGGAAGCGGGCCGGAACCGACAAGCGGACGTGGCTCAGTTGGTAGAGCATCACCTTGCCAAGGTGAGGGTCGCGAGTTCGAATCTCGTCGTCCGCTCGAGGGGGATCTTCCCGAACCCCTGCATTCAGGGTGGAGTGGCCGAGAGGCGAGGCAACGGCCTGCAAAGCCGTCTACACGGGTTCAAATCCCGTCTCCACCTCCAAGGACGATTAGCTCAGCGGGAGAGCGCTTCCCTGACACGGAAGAGGTCACTGGTTCAATCCCAGTATCGTCCACTGGATCCGCGAGGATTCGCGCGCGATTAGCTCAGCGGGAGAGCGCTTCCCTGACACGGAAGAGGTCACTGGTTCAATCCCAGTATCGCGCACGCAGTACAACTCAAGATCGTCCCGCGCGATTAGCTCAGCGGGAGAGCGCTTCCCTGACACGGAAGAGGTCACTGGTTCAATCCCAGTATCGCGCACCAGCCAGAACCCCCGGCCGCATCCACGGCCGGGGGTTCTGTCGTTGCCGCTCAGGAAGAGAAGAGCATCCGGCCGAAGCCCTTCTGGCGGTGATGACCGCCGTGATGGCCGCCGTGGTGCGGGGCGCCCCAGGCGGGCGCGGGGGCGGCCGGGTAGGCCTGCGGGGCGGGCGGCGGGGGCGGAGTCTGGGTCCACTGCGACTCGAGGCGGGTCAGGGACTCCAGCTCGCCGTAGTCGAGGAAAATCCCCCGGCAGCCGCTGCACTGCTCGATCTGGACGCCGTTGCGGTTGTACGTGTGCATCGCTGCATGGCACTTGGGACACTGCATGGTCTGCTCAGCTCCTCGCCGTTCGGTCGACGTCGCCGGGATGCATGCCCGGTGACGAGGAGTTCAGACTACGACCCGGGCTCGAACTCCAACTCGGGCGGGAGTGCCGCGATTCGGGCGCAGGCGTCGATCACGGCCTGCTCGACGTCGTCCGGATCGCGGTGTTCCGCGGCGGATTTCGCCAGGGCGAGGGCGGCGGTCTGGATGGTCAGTGCGCGGGCTGGGACGTCGAGTTGGGGCCAGGGGTCGGCGTCTGCGCGGACCGCCGGGCCGTCCTCGGCCGTGTACGCGCCGAGGAACCGCTGCCAGATCTCTGGGGACAGCAGACCGGCGGCGTACCAGGCGGCAGGACGGGCCAGGTCCCAGGCGGGGTCGCCGAGGCCGAGATCGTCGACGTCTATCAGCAGCCAGGGGCCGGCGGGGGCGGGGTGGCGGACGAGCTGGCCCAGGTGGAGGTCGCCGTGGCAGAGAGTGCTGTTGCGGGGCGACGGGGCCTCGTCGCGTGCCCAGGCGGGGAGCCGCTGCCAGGCCTGCCGGACGGTGGCGGCCGCGGGGTGGTCCGCCGCCGCCGCACGCATCCGCGCGAGGGCCCGGGCGGCCTTGGCGGGGCCGCGCATGGGTGGGAGGGGGGCGGGGAGTTCGGCCGGCCCGACGCGGTGGAGCCGGGCGAGCAGCACCGCGGCGTCCTCCCAGGGGGCGGCGTCGGGGTCCGTGGGGTCCACGGGAACGCCGTACGGCCAGGCCGTGACGGGCCGGCCGCGCACATCCCGTACCCGGAGCGGGAGCGGTGGAAGCAGGATCCCGGCGAGGCGCGGGTGCGCGGCGACGGCGATGCGGGCGCGGTGTCCGTCCAAGTCGGTGCCGGGTGCGTGCGCCTTGGCGACGGCTTCCCCGTGCCGTACGACGACGCCGTCGTCCCGGTCCGCGAGCACGGCCTCGTCCCGCCCACAGGCCCGGCAGGCCGGCCGCGGCCCTGGCAGATGCGCGGCGTCGCGGGCGGCGTCGGCGAGCGCGCGTACGACGGATGCGGTCACGGTCTCCCTCGGGGGTGCGGTGCGGTCCGGCTGGGAGCGTACGCGGTTCCCCTACCCGCCCTCTCCGTGCGCCCTGGGGGGCGTGGGAGGTACCCCCATCCCGAAACTGTGGGCTGCCGCCCCCAGACCCCCTGGAGGGGGAGGTTACGTGGGGGCCGACGCCGCCGCGCACCCCCCAAGGCGCCGGCTTCGCGGCGCAAGGCCCCGCACCCGCCGGAAGGGGAAAGTCACGTCGGGGCCAACGCCCCGCACCCCCAAGGCGCCGGCTTCGCGGCGCAAGGCCCCGGCGCGTGGGAGGGGGTGGGCAGCGCGATGGCCGGTCAGCTCCCCAGCTGACCGGCCAAACGCTGCCGTCCGCCGCACCCCCGTCCCCACGGGGCTGTTGGCCGGATGTCCCCGACCCGGACCGCTCTTCCGGGCCCGGGGCGCCGCTCAGCGCCCCAGCATCACGCCCACGGACGACGCTTGTGTGACCACCGCTTCCCAGCCGCCGAAGGCGACCACCAGCAGTGCCGCCAGAGGAAGGACCATGGCCGTCGCCACCAGCGGGTGGCGCCTGCCTGACGGGCGGCCGCCGAACGCGGCGAATGCCTTGCGTCCCTGCGTGCGGATCATGGTCCGCGATGCCGTGTCCGCCATCGTCCCTCTCCTGTTCGTATGGGCAGCGGCGGGTGTCTGACCTCGGGGGACGAGTGCTGCACCCGCCGCTTGACTTCAACATTAGGGAAACGACAAGGCCCGGTCGTCATGCCCGCGTACCCATTGCCGGGCCTCCCGGAGGATGAGCCGCCACCCAGCGACGTACTCCCCTGGGTGGAGAGGCCGACCTAGGCCTTGGGGTCTTCCCGGAGGGGACGCTCCGAGGAGTCCTCCCGCGGCACCGGCTGCTCGACCAGCGCCAACACCCGCGTCGCCATGAAGCGAGCCGTCCGCACCACCCCGCCGCTGCGGGTGACTTCGCTCACTTCCACCACCCCCCTGCGCACTGCCGTCTCCACCCTGCGACCCGCCCGGCTTGCCACCACTTCATACGTACGAGTCGTGTCCCCAGCGTCCACGACTATCTCCACGCGGTCACCCTTCACTGATCCAATCCCCCTTCTGCGACGGAGCTTTGAGATCTCGCACGGGCTCGGGGGCGACGGATACGCCGTCCCCTGACCACTCTTCAAGTTTCCCACCCGGCACTGACAATCGATCGGGCCGTGAGGGCGCGGCCTATGAGCACACCGGGGCGGGGGTACGTAAGCTGTGCCACGTCAAAAGGACGACCGTGGCAGCGGGGGTGGGGTCTCCCCACCGTAGGTAGGGGACGGACATGGCGATGATGCGGCTCCGGCGCGAGGATCCGCGTGTCGTCGGCTCGTTCAGGCTTCACCGGCGGCTCGGTGCGGGCGGCATGGGCGTCGTCTATCTGGGCTCCGACCGCCGCGGGCAGCGCGTCGCGCTGAAGGTGATCCGGCCGGATCTGGCGGAGGACCAGGAGTTCAGGTCGCGGTTCGCGCGCGAGGTGTCCGCCGCAAGACGGATCCGCGGCGGCTGTACGGCCCGGCTGGTGGCCGCCGATCTCGAGGCGGACCGCCCGTGGTTCGCCACCCAGTACGTCCCGGGTCCCTCCCTGCACGACAAGGTCGCAGAGGACGGCACGCTGCTGGCCGCCGAGGTGGCCTCGATCGGCGCCGCGCTCTCCGAGGGCCTGGTCGCGGTGCACGAGGCCGGTGTCGTGCACCGGGATCTGAAGCCGTCGAACATCCTGCTCTCCCCCAAGGGCCCCCGGATCATCGACTTCGGCATCGCCTGGGCGACCGGCTCGAGCACGCTGACGCATGTCGGCACCGCGGTGGGCTCGCCCGGTTTCCTCGCGCCGGAGCAGGTGCGCGGCGCCGCGGTCACCCCGGCCACGGACGTCTTCGCGCTGGGCGCCACGCTCGCGTACGCGGCGACGGCCGACTCGCCCTTCGGACACGGCAGTTCGGAGGTCATGCTGTACCGGGTGGTGCACGAGGAGCCGCAGCTGTACGGAGTCCCGGACGCGCTGGCTCCGCTCGTCCGGGCCTGTCTGGCGAAGGACCCCGAGGAGCGCCCGAGCACGCTGCAACTGTCCATGCGGCTCAAGGAGATCGCGGCGCGGGAGGCGCAGGGGCTGTCCGAGGGCCGGCCGCCGGCCCAGCGCGAGCGCGTCGAGCAGGACCGTCCGACCTCGCGCTATACGGAGCGGACGGCACGCGCGGAACGGACTGCACGCATGGAGCGGGCGGAACGGACGGAGCGGCGTACGGCGGGCACGCCCGCGGCACGCCCGCAGCCGTCGCGTACCGGCAACACCCGCCCCCAGCCGCCGCGCAACACATCCCGCACGAACGGCCGTCAGGGCACCAGGCCCGGCGTCCGCACCACGTCGGCCGGGCGGCGGCCCGCCAACCCACGGCTGCTGCGTCAGCGCATCATCGTCTTCTTCGTCGTGACGCTGATCGTGGCCCTGGGGATCGCGGCGGCCCAGCAGTTGTAGGCCGGCCGGGGCTCAGGACTGCGGGCGCCCCGTCGCCACCGCGTAGAACGCGACCGCCGCGGCCGCGCCCACATTGAGCGAGTCCACTCCGTGCGCCATCGGGATGCGCACCCACTCGTCGGCGGCGACGAGCGCCTGGGTGGAGAGCCCGTCGCCCTCCGCGCCGAGCATCAGCGCGACCCGGTCCAGCCGGTGCGGGGCCGCCACGTCGATCGCGGCGGCCTTCTCGTCCGGGGTGAGGGCGAGCAGCTTGAAGCCCGCTTCCCGTACGGATTCCAGACCCCTCGGCCAGGATTCGAGGCGGGCGTAGGGGACGGAGAAGACCGCGCCCATGGAGACCTTCACCGACCGGCGGTAGAGCGGGTCCGCGCAGTCCGGCGAGAGCAGCACCGCGTCCATGCCGAGGGCCGCCGCGCTGCGGAAGATCGCGCCGATGTTGGTGTGGTCGTTGACGGCCTCCATGACGACCACACGACGGGCCGACTGAAGCAGTTCGTCGGCCGTCGGCAGCGGCTTGCGCTGCATGGAGGCGAGCGCTCCGCGGTGTACGTGGTAGCCGGTGACACGTTCGGCGAGGTCGGGGCTCACCGCGTACACGGGCGCCGGGAGCTCGTCGATGACGTCGCGCATGACGTCGACCCACTTGGCGGAGAGCAGCATCGACCGCATCTCGTAACCGGCGTCCTTGGCCCGTCGGATGACCTTTTCGCCCTCGGCGATGAACAGGCCTTCCGCGGGCTCGCGCTTGCGCCGGAGCTCGACGTCGGTCAGGCCCGTGTAGTCGCGCAGGCGCGGGTCGTCGGGGTCCTCGACAGTGATGAGATCAGCCACAGGGTGATACTGCCTTCTCCGGGGTGCGGTGCCAACGGCTGGGCGGAGGCGTGTTACTTGCGGTTACGCGTGACGTGTCAGAGGTTGGGCGTCAGGCGTTGCGCTGTGCAGCCTGCGGGCCGACGGTGACGACTTCGCCGATCACAATGACCGCCGGCGGGCGTACGTCCTCGGCCCGCACCGTCTCGGCCACGGTCGCCAGGGTCGCGTCGACGCGGCGCTGGGCCGCTGTGGTGCCCTCCTGGACCAGGGCCACCGGGGTCTGGGGGCTCTTGCCGTGGGCGACGAGGGTCTGCGCGATCGCGCCGATCTTGTCGACTCCCATCAGGACGACGAGCGTGCCGCGCAGCTTGGCAAGGGACGCCCAGTCGACCAGCGAACGCTCGTCGTCCGGGGCGACATGGCCGCTGACCACCGTGAACTCGTGCGCGACACCGCGGTGGGTGACCGGGATGCCGACAGCTCCGGGGACGCTGATGGAGCTGGAGATTCCGGGGACGACGGTGCACGGGATGCCGGCCTCTGCGAGGGCTTCGGCCTCTTCCATCCCACGTCCGAAGACGAAGGGGTCTCCGCCCTTGAGGCGTACGACCGCCTTGCCCGCTCTCGCGTGCTCGATCAGGGAGTTGTTGATGGCCTCCTGGGCCATGTAGCGGCCGTACGGGATCTTCGCGGCGTCGATCACCTCGACGTGGGGCGGCAGTTCGTCGAGGAGGTCGCGCGGGCCGAGGCGGTCGGCGATGACGACATCCGCCTCGGCGAGGAGGCGGCGGCCGCGGACGGTGATCAGGTCCGGATCCCCGGGACCGCCGCCGACGAGGGCGACGCCGGGGGTCCTGGTGCGGTGGTGGGGGGCGGCGAGCGTGCCGTCGCGCAGGCCCTCGACGATGGCGTCGCGCACGGCGGCGGAACGGCGGGGGTCACGCCCGGTCAGCACCGCGACGGTCACGCCCTCGGACCGCCCGGTGGCCGGGGTCCAGGCGGTGGCGGCGCTCGCGTCGTCGGAGCGTACGCACCAGGTGCGGGTGCGCTCGGCCTCGGCGGATGCGCGCTCGTTCGCCTCGGTGTCGGAGGTGGCGATGAGGGCGTACCAGGCGTCGGCGAGGTCGCCCTCGGCATACGGACGGCGCTCCCAGCGGACCTCGCCGGCCGCGGCCATCGCCTCGACGGAAGGGGTCGCGTCCGGTGACACGAGGACGATCTCGGCGCCGGCCGCGATGAGCGCGGGGAGCCGGCGCTGGGCGACCTGGCCGCCGCCGAGTACGACGACGCGGCGCCCGGTCAGGCGGAGTCCGACGGGATAGGCGGGGTGCTCGGCATGCTCGGCCATGACGGTGCGGGCTCCTCGGGCGGGGGGTGCGTGTACGGAGCCGCTGCGGCGGTGAAGCGGCTGGTGGGGTGGGGTGCGAAGCCCCGGCGCTCCACCTTACGGGCCGGGGGCCTCAGGGGCACGGTGCCCCCTGCCCCCGCCCCCGCCGCGCTACTTCTCCGTCACGCCCGCCGAGTCGAACGTCGCCACCTCGTGCATCGCTCTCGCCGCACTCTGCACCACCGGCAGCGCCAGCAGCGCACCCGTGCCCTCGCCCAGACGCAGGTCCAGGTCGACCAGCGGGCGCAGGCCCAGCTTGTTGAGGGCTGCCACGTGGCCGGGCTCCGCGCTGCGGTGGCCCGCGATGCAGGCCGCCAGCGCCTCGGGGGCGATCGCACGGGCGACCAGCGCGGCCGCACCCGCAGAAACGCCGTCCAGCACCACCGGCGTACGCAGCGACGCGCCACCGAGGATGAAGCCGACGAGCGCCGCGTGCTCCAGGCCACCGACCGCGGACAGGACGCCGACCGGGTCCGCCGGGTCCGGCGCGTGAAGCTGCAGCGCGCGACGCACCACGTCCACCTTGCGCGCGTGCATCTCGTCGTTGATGCCCGTGCCGCGGCCGGTGATCTCACCCGGGTCGATGCCCGTGTAGACGGCGATCAGTGCGGCCGAGACCGTCGTGTTCGCGATGCCCATCTCACCGGTGAGCAGCGCCTTGTTGCCCGCCGCCACCAGATCCCGCGCGGTCTCGATGCCGACCTCGACCGCCGAGAGGACCTCCTCGCGGGTCAGCGCTGGGCCGGTCGTGAAGTCCGCCGTACCCGGCCGGACCTTGCGCGGCAGCAGACCCGGCGTGGCGGGCAGGTCCCCGGCCACACCCACGTCGATCACGCAGACCTCCGCGCCCACCTGGTTGGCGAACGCGTTGCAGACAGCGCCCCCACCGAGGAAGTTGGCCACCATCTGGGCCGTCACCTCCTGCGGCCACGCCGTGACCCCCTGCGCGTGCACCCCGTGGTCGCCCGCGAAGATCGCGACCGCGGCGGGCTCCGGGATGGGCGGCGGGCACAGCCGGGACAGTCCGCTGAGCTGCGCGGAGATGATCTCCAGCATGCCGAGCGCGCCCGCCGGCTTGGTCATTCGCTTCTGCCGCTCCCACGCCTCGCCGAGCGCCTTCGCGTCCAGCGGGCGGATGTTGGAGACGGTCTCCTGGAGCAGATCGTGCGGCTCCTCGCCGGGCAGCGCGCGCCGGCCGTACGTCTCCTCGTGGACGACCCACGACAGCGGACGGCGCTTGGACCAGCCCGCCTGCATCAGCTCGGGCTCCTCCGGGAACTCGTCGACGTAACCCACGCAGAGATACGCCACGGCCTCGAGGTGCTCCGGCAGCCCGAGCGCACGCACCATCTCGCGCTCGTCGAAGAAGCTGACCCAGCCGACGCCGAGGCCTTCGGCGCGGGCGGCGAGCCACAGGTTCTCGACGGCGAGCGCGGAGGAGTACGGGGCCATCTGCGGCTGGGTGTGCCGCCCCAGCGTGTGGCGGCCGCCCCGCGTCGGGTCGGCGGTGACCACGATGTTCACCGGGGTGTCGAGGATCGCCTCGATCTTCAGTTCCTTGAACTGCTTCGCCCGGCCCTTCGGCAGCGACTTGGCGTACGCCTCGCGCTGACGCTGTGCGAGCTCGTGCATCGTGCGCCGGGTCTCGGCGGAGCGGATGACCACGAAGTCCCAGGGCTGCGAGTGGCCGACGCTGGGCGCGGTGTGGGCGGCCTCGAGGACGCGGAGCAGCACGTCGTGCGGGATGGGATCGCTGCGGAAGCCGTTGCGGATGTCCCGGCGCTCGCGCATGACGCGGAGTACGGCTTCGCGCTCGGCGTCGTCGTAACCGGGTGCGGGCGCGCCGTCGGCCGCGAGCGGCTCGGGCGCGGGCTGCAGTTCTACTGCCGGAGCGGACTCTTCGGCCACGACGGCCTCCTCGGCGAGCTCAACGACCTCTGCGGCCTCGGCGGTTTCGCCGGCCTCGGCGATTTCGGGAGCCGGGACAGGCTCGGCTTCTGCAGCGGGCTCTGCGGTGGGTTCCGCGAGCGATTCCGAGCCGCCGCCGTCGCGTGGCGCGGGCAGGGACACGGACACGGGCCCGACCGCCTCGGGCACGGGCTCGGGCACGACGGCCTCGGCCGCGGGTGCCTCGGGCTCGGCGGGCGCTGCCGCCGCTTCCTGTACGGGCTCGGGCACCGGTTCGGGCTCCGGCACCGCTTCCGGCTCGAGCTCGGGTACGGGTTCGACCATCACGGCGACCGGCGTCGGCGCCAGGTGGGGCGTAGTGGGGAGCGATCCCTCGACGGGGACGAACTGACCGGCAGGCGTCGGCTCAGGCCCCGGCTCCGGCTCCGGCACTGCTTCCGGCTGCGCCTCGGGTGCCGGGGCAGTGGCCTCGACGGCATCCGGAGTGACTGGCGCGGCAGATGTGACGGGAGCGACTGGCGCGGGCTCTGGGACGACCGTTTCTGCTGGTCCCGGAGGCGACGTGTGGTACTGCGGGGGCTGCGGGTCCCAGGGTGCCCCGGCCTGCGGCGGAATCTCGCCCAGCTGCGGCCCCGGCAGCACGGCGCCCGTTTCGTCGCGCGGAATGTCGAGGTACTCAAGTCCCGTCGTGGGCGGTCCCGGAGTGTGTACGCGCATGGGGTGCGGCGGCGTCCCCGCCGGACCGCGGTCGGCCAGAGAGCGCACCACGCCGCCCGTGCTGTCGGGCATCGGCGGGCCCATGTGCAGCGGGCGCCGCGCGGGCGGAGGTGTCGGGGTGACCGATGCGGGCGGGACGCGTACGCCATTGAGGTCTACGGAGCCGGAGTCACGGCCCCCGGCCTCGTGCGCGCCGGACTCGTTCGCGCCGGACTCGTTCGCGTCGTAGACGGGCATGGCCGGCTCGGCGACGGGCTCCTGCGCCGGAGCGAACTGCTCCTGCGCGTAGGCGGGTGCGGCGAGATCCGGAGCCGCGAACTCCGGGGCCACGGGCGCCTGTACCTGTACCTGCACCTGCGCGGGCACCTCGCCATGAGGCTCGCGCTCGGAGACAAAGGGCCCGGACCCGTGATGCTCGGAAACGACGTGTTCGGAAACTGGGTACTCAGAAACTGGGTACTCGGAAGCGAGGTGCTGGGGAGCGCCGTGCTCCGGCCCGGCCGTCTGAGCCACCGGCACCGGCATCGCCACCGGGGCCTGGCCCCCATGCCCCAGCCCCACCGGGCCCTGCTGTACAGGTTGTACGGGCTGCGCCGGCTGCGGGTCGCTCCAGGCACCCTGCGCCCCCGGCATCAGCAGTAGATCGTCTTCTTCCGGACCGTTCTCGGAGGGGTCGAGGAAGGTGTACGCGCCCGGAGCGGGGATGCCCGGCTGCTCCACCATGCCTGCGTTCTCCGGCAGCCCCTCGCCCGGGATCTGGCCGGTGTCAGTCATGCGTACCCCTCGCCCATCGCTTGTGCTCCTTCGCCCATCACCCGGGACGCCCGATCGCGGCACACCTGACGCCCGTCAACAAGAACGAGCGTGTGCGCCGAGCGGCACGATGACCCACGGACCCCAAGCATTCTCGCGGCCGTTCGCCGCCGCGGCAGAGAGATCCGCCACGGTGCGCTGTGGGCTGCGCCACGTTGCGCTTCCCCCGGTTCCGACGTACCACATACGGGAGCCAAAGCGCCCCCTTTTTCCGGACATTGACGAACGAAACGACGAACGACCGGGTGCGGTACAACGATCGGCCAGCCTACCCCGCGCCGCGCGGCGTGGGGTCAGGGGGAGCGATCCAAGCGCCTGCCGGAGAGCAGAAAGACGACGGAACGTTCCCGCTCCGCCCAGTCCGCGGTGTCCAGTTCGACCCACTGCAGCAGTGCGCACTCCACCGCGTATCCGCCCGCGGCCAGTGCCGCCCCGATCGCCTCGGCCTCGTCCCGGGTCGAGGCATGGGTCACGATGCGCTGCGGCCGCCGGTCGGCGCAGGCGGTCACCACCGGCACTCCCCCGCCCCCGATCCGTACGACATCGGGTTCGGGCAGCCGCTCCAGCACGTGCGGCGCGCGCCCCTGGACGACCTGGAGCTGGACTCCCGACTGCCGGGCGGTGGCATCGGTGCGACCGCAGGCCGCCGGGTCCGCGTCGACGGCGATGACCGCGGCGCCGAAGCGGGCCGCCTCCGCCGCGAGCGCGCCGCTGCCGGAGCCGATGTCCCACACCAGGTCGCCGATGCGGGGGCCGAGGCGGGCCAGTTGGGCGGCGCGCAGCTGCACCGACTCGCCCTCGCCGAGACCCTCGCCTTGCCCCTCTCCGTGCGGCTGTCCGTACGTCTGTCCGTACGTCCGGGCGGGCAGCGCCCAGCCGCGCATCGCCGGCGGGTAGCCGGGTTCGTGGCCCGCGATCCAGCCCCCGCCGGGCACCGCAGGGGTCCCCGCGCCACCGATGACGATGACGACGTTCGGGTCCCGCCAGGCGTGGTCGGCTGCCTTGTCGGAGGTGATGACCGTGACCTGCTCACGGTCGGTGCCGAGTTCCTCGCAGATGACGAAGGTGCGGTGCACGCCCTCAAGGAGCAGAGCGAGCTCGGCCGGGCCGGCGCCCGGGGAGGTGAGGACGGCGACCTTGGGGTGCGCCCGGCACACATTGACGGCGCGGCGCAGCGTACGGCTGTGGGCGACGACGACCTGGGCGTCGTCCCACGGCATGCCCGCCCGGGCGAAGGCGGTGGCGACGGACGAGACGGCGGGCACGACCTCGACCTCCAGGCCGTGCTCCGGGGCGCGCAGGGCGCGTACGACGCCGAAGAAGCCGGGGTCGCCGTCGGCGAGGACGACGGCGCTGCCACGGTGGCCCGCGATCCGCCGGGCGGCGAGGTCGACGCTTCCGAGCCGGATGCGCTCGGCGCCCTTGGGCACCTCGGGGAGGGCCAGGTGGTGGGCCGCTCCTGCCACCAGGGTGGCGGCGGAAAGGGCGGACCTGGCGGCAGCGGTGAGCGGCGAACCGTCCCAGCCGATCACCGTGACCCGGTCGGCCATTGTCTTCAGTCTCCTGGTGTCGTCGTCGCAGGTCGGGGCAGCCTGCACGGGTGCAGGCAGGCTGAGAGTACCTGGCGCGGCGGTGGCGGGCCCGGACCGGCTGCGGTCAGTTCCAGTCGGTGAAGGAGGCGTAGCCCGCGTCCGCCATCTGGTCGGCGACGCCCTCGAGGTCCTCGGGCAGCAGGCTCCAGACGATCAGATCGGTGCGGATCTCCGCCCAGCCGCCGTCGTCGGTCTGCGTACGCGCTATCCAGGCGTTGCGCAGCACACCCTCGCTGATGCAGCCGATCTTCTGCGCGACCTGCTGGGAGGCGGTGTTGTCGGCGGCCGTGCGCAGCTCCAGGCGCTCGAACCGCTGGTCGCGGAACAGCCACTGGGCGACAGCCAGCACCGATTCGGTGGCGTAGCCCTCGCCGCGCGCCCAAGGTGCGGTGACGTACGCGATCTCGGTGGCGAGCGTGCGCCAGTTGGTGTTCTGCAGATGGACGGTGCCGACGAGGCGCTGGGTGAGGAACTCCGTGACGGCCAGAACGATTCCACGGCCTTCGGCGCGCTCTGCAGGAGCGATCCTGCGGACCCATTCCCCGGCGTCGGCGGCGGTGTACGGGTGCGGCACCGAAGTCCAGGCGGTGACCTGTTCGTCGTTCATCATCTCGGTGTGCGCCGGGATGTCGGCTTCCTCGAAGGGGCGCAGCACCAACCGCTCCGTGCTGATGGACACGTCCGGGAAGGTGGTAGTCATGCGCAGCTCCATGCCGAAGACCGTCGTAAGGGTCGTAGCCGTAAAGTCACAGCATGCAGCATCGGGTGCGGGATGCGCATGGCCGGGTGGGCTCGCGACGAGGCCCCGCTCACCGGCGTGCGGTGAGCGGGGCCTCGTTCAAAGGGCTTGCGGCGAGCGCTACTTGACGGAGCCGAAGGCCGCGACGATGGAGCCGGCGTACTTGTCGTCGATGAACTTCTTCACCTCGGGGGAGTTGAGGAGCTTCGCGAGCTTCTCGACGCGGGCGTCCTTCTGGTTGCCCTCCTTGACGGCGAGGAAGTTGGCGTACGGGTTGCCGTCGGCCTTCTCCAGCGCCAGGGAGTCCTGGGCGGGCTTGAGGTCGGCCTCGATGGCGTAGTTGCCGTTGATGACCGCGGCGTCGACGTCGTTCAGGGCGCGGGGCAGCGTGGCGGCCTCCAGCTCCTTGAACTTCAGGCCCTTGCTGTCCTTGATGTCGGAGAGCTTGGCGTCGGTGCCGGCGCCGTCCTTGAGGGTGATCAGGCCGTTGTCGGCGAGCAGCTTGAGCGCGCGGCCCTCGTTGGTGGTGTCGTTCGGGACGGCGACGGTCTGGCCGGCCTTGATCTCCTTGATGTCCTTGGACTTCTTGGAGTACAGGCCCAGCGGCTCCAGGTGGACGTTGACGACCGGGACGATGTGGGTCTTGTTCTTCTTGTTGAAGTCGTCGAGGTACGGCTTGTGCTGGAAGAAGTTGGCGTCGACCTGGCCGTTCTCGGTGGCGGTGTTCGGCAGGACGTAGTCCGTGAACTCCTTGACCTCGAGGTTCAGTCCGGCCTTCTTCGCCAGGTTGTCCTTGATGTAGCCCAGGATGTCGGCATGCGGCGTCGGGGACGCGGCGACGACCAGCGCCTTGGACTCGTCGGCCTTGGCGCCGGAGTCGGACTTGGCTGCCGGGTCCGACGCGGTGCCGCAGGCGGTGAGCCCGAGGGAGAGAGCGGCGGCAGCGGCGGCGACAGCGGTGAGCTTGATGTTCTTACGCACGAAGAGTGCCTCTTTCTGGTGGAGCGGAACGACGCCCGGACAAGGAGTGCGGGCTGTGTGGGATGAAGTCAGGAAGCGGTACGGCCCCGGCGCGCCAGGAGTCGTACGGCGCCGTCACCGATGAGCTGCACGGCGGTGACGAGGGCGATCAGGATGACGACCGTGATGAGCATGAACTGGGTCTCGAAGCGCTGGAATCCGTAGGTGACGGCCTTGGATCCGAGCCCCTCGCCGCCGACCGCGCCGGCCATCGCCGAGTAGCCGACGAGCACGATCACGGTGGTGGTGACGGCGGAGACGAGCGAGGGCAGGGCTTGGGGCAGCAGCACCTTGCGGACGATCGTCGGGACGGAGCCGCCCATCGACTGGACGGCCTCGACCAGTCCGTGGTCGACCTCGCGGATCGCGGTCTCGACGAGTCGCGCGAAGAACGGAATGGCGCCCACGGCGAGCGGCACGATCATCGCGGTCGGGCCGATGAAGGTGCCGACGACCAGCGTGGTGAAGGGGATCAGCGCGATCAGCAGGATGATGAACGGCAGTGAGCGGCCGATGTTCACGATCACGCCGACGACCTTGTTCACCGGGGTGTTCTGCAGCAGTCCGCCCTTGTCGGTGAGGACGAGCAGCACACCGAGCGGCAGTCCGCCGGCGACGGTGACGAGGGTGGACCACAGCACCATGTAGAGGGTGTCGACGGTGCCCTGGCTCAGCAGCGGCTGCATCTCCGACCAGGTCACTTGGCACCTTCCTTGACCAGTGCGGCGGCGCCCTGCGCGGGCAGGACGACCGGCTCGGCGGGGGCCTCGGCGTCGGCGTCGACGATGTCGACCTGGAGGCCCTGCTCGCGCAGGAAACCGACCGGGACGACGTTGTCCTCGTACCGGCCCGGGAGTTCGATGCGCATCCGGCCGATCTGCTTGCCGGCGACGGTGTCCATCGCGGCGCCGAGGATCGATATGTCGATGTTGTACGTACGCGAGAGCTGCGAGATCACCGGCTGGGTGGCGGCCTCGCCGTGGAAGGTGACGTCGATGACCGTGCTCTCGGGCCCTGAGGCCTCGCCGTCGACCGGGAAGAGCTCCCGGGCCAGTTCGGAGCCGGGGGTCGCGAGCAGTTCGCTCACCGTGCCGGATTCGATGATCTTCCCCTTCTTCATCAGGGCTGCCGAGTCGCAGATCGTCTTGACGACGTCCATCTCGTGCGTGATGAGCAGAACGGTCAGTCCGAGCTGCCGGTTGAGGTCGCGCAGCAGCTGGAGGATCGAGCGGGTGGTCTCGGGGTCCAGGGCGCTGGTCGCTTCGTCGGAGAGCAGCACCTTGGGGTCGCCGGCGAGCGCCCGGGCGATGCCGACGCGCTGCTTCTGGCCGCCGGAGAGCTGCCCGGGGTAGACCTTGGCCTTGTCGGCGAGGCCCACCAGGTCGAGGAGTTCCAGGGACTTGCGCGAGCGCTCGGCGCCCGGGATCCCGAGGATCTCCAGGGGCAGTTCGACGTTGTCCTTGACGGTGCGCGAGGACAGCAGGTTGAAGTGCTGGAAGACCATGCCGACGCGGCTGCGCGCCTCGCGCAGTTCCTTGGTGGCGCGCCGGCCACGGCCGGCCAGCGCGGTGAGGTCCTGGCCGGCCACGGTCACGGTGCCGGAGGTGGGGCGCTCCAGCAGATTGACGCAGCGGATGAGCGAGGACTTTCCGGCGCCGCTCTGGCCGATGACTCCGAAGACCTCGCCCTCACGGACGTGCAGGTCGACACCGTCCAGGGCGGTGACCTGGCGGCCTCGCGACTCGTAGACCTTGGTAAGGCCCGTAGTGGTGATCACAGGGGTTTCCGTCACTGTCGAGTGCACGGCGCGGTGTCCGCCGGGCACGGGGCATTCACGTTCTGACAGGCAGGCGCGGCACGGCTGATTTCGGCTGATGGCCGGTGGGCAACGCGTGCGCGGGGCAGGCTCGGTCCGATGCGGTCCGTTCGGTGCATCGGATTCGGCTCGGCTGTCGGGTCTCGCTTCGGGGCGCGAGTCCCCCGATCTTCGGCCGGGGGTGCCGGGCAGGGGCCCTCAGAAGGCGCACATTCGACACATACAACGAGCACCGGGCGTCGTGATCGCCTCGGTCGCAAGGGTGCGGCTGCTCATCGTGGTCATGGCGGCAAGTAAAACAGACAGGAGTACGGAACGATCAGCGCTGTCCGAATAGCGGACGGTGCTGACACGCCATGTGGACAGGCTCAGCCGACCGTGACGATCTCCAATCCCGCATCCGTGACCTGCACGGATACGGCCGATAGGTCACTTACGACCACATCGGCGAGCAGCTCGGAGGGCTCGTGAGTTGTGGCCAAAGCCACGGTTCGCATGCCGGCGGCGCGTCCTGCCGCCAGCCCTGCCGGCGCGTCCTCGAAGACCACACAGCGCGCCGGCTCCACGCCGAGTCGCCGCGCCCCGAGCAGGAAGGGCTCCGGGTCGGGCTTGCCGCGCGTGATGTCGTCGGCGGCGATCAGGTTCTTGGGCCGGATGCCGACCTCTTCGAGCCGGGCCTCGGCCAGCCGCCGGCTCGCAGAGGTGACCACCGCCCAGCGGTCGGCGGGCAGCCGCTCCAGCAGTTCGGCGGTGCCCGGCAGCAGGACGACTCCCCCGGGCACGTCCTCGACCTCGAGCTGTTCTATCCGGGCCACCGCCTCGGGCACCACGTGCGCGGGCAGCAGTTCGGCGGCTATCTCGGCGGCGGGGCGGCCGTGCAGCTCGACGCGGGCGAAGTCCTCTGCGGTGATTCCGTACTCCTGGGCCCACCTGGTCCAGCAGCGGTTGACGGACTCCAGCGAGGAGACGAGGGTTCCGTCGTTGTCGAACAGCAGCGCTTCGGCGTGGATCTTCATGGTCGTCGACCCTACGGGGCCGCATGGGGCCGCGCGCATCAGGCCTTTTGGCCCGTAATACGCTCGGGGCCATGCTTGACGCCCTGACGGTCGCGGTCGCCGTGACCGCACTCGCCCTCGCCGCCTGGTGCGGCTTCGCCGCCTACCGCGACCAGCCCACCAAGGACTGGCACTTCATCGGCATGGCCGTGGTGTCGGTGCTGGCGCTTGCGCAACTGGCGGTCGGGATCGTGCAGCTGGCGCGCGGCGAGAAGGCACACGAGGGCACCGCGATCTTCCTCGCGTATCTGATCGGCTCGTTCGCGGCGGTCCCCGCGGCCGGCTTTCTCTCGCTCGGGGAGCGGACCCGCTGGGGGTCCGCAACGGTCGCTGCGGGCGCAGTGGTCCTCGCGGTGCTCGAAGTGCGGCTCTACGACATCTGGGGAGGCTGACCATGGCCGAGTCCGCCACCGAGGAGAAGGACCCGGAGCACCGGACCAAGCTGGTGCAGGGACCCGGACTCCTGCTGGTCTGGCTGTACGGAGTGATGTCCGTCGGCGCCGTCTCCCGCTCGGTCTACCAGATCCTCACCGACTACGGCTCGGCGCCGCTGGCCCACACGCTCTCCGCTGTGGCTGCCGTGGTGTACGCGTTCATCACGTACACACTCGTACGCGGCGGGGAGACGGCCCGCAGGGCGGCGCTGGTGTGCTGCGCCGCCGAGCTCGCTGGCGTACTGATCGTCGGGACCTGGACCGTTGTCGAACCGTCCGCCTTCCCCGACTCGACGGTCTGGTCGGAGTACGGGATGGGCTACATCTTCATCCCGGTGCTGCTGCCGGTCACCGGGATGCTCTGGCTGCGCAGGTCCCGGCAGGGCCGGGGCAAGCCCTAGACGCTGGCGACGAATTCCCGCGTCGACGCCTCCTTCTCCAGCGTGATCAGGGTGAGTTTCGGGCCGACCTGCTCGCTGGCCACCGGCACATAGCCGCGGCTGCGGTACAGCCGCAGATTGCTCTCGCTGCGGTGCCCGGTGAAGAGCTGGAACCGCTTGGCCCCCGGCTCCCCCGCGAAGCGCTTCTCGATCGCGTCGAGCAGCCGCCCGCCCAGGCCGTGGCGCTGCATCCGCGGATGCACGATCAGCTTGGCGATCCGGGCCGTGCCGCCCTCGTCGACCCTGCCGCGCACGGAGGCGACCACCTCGTCGCCGAGCCTGGCCACCAGGGCGTGACCCTGGGCTATTTCGGCCCGCAGATCGTCGAGTGACTGGGTGAGGGGCTCGATTCCGTAGTCGCCGTAGAGCTCGGCCTCGGTCTGGTAGCACAGATACTGGAGCTTGAGGATGTGCTCCGCGTCCTGCGCTCTTGCCGCTGAGATGGTCACGCTCATGCCCATGTGCGCATGCCTCCCGCTCACCTGTCCGCCGGTTGTCTACCGCTCCTTTCCCCCAAGTTCAGGAGCGGCAACCTCTGCCGTCAGCATTCTGCGCAGGCATCCCAGGCAGCGGGAACGCATCGGCCCCAGACTCCCTTGTGAGATTCCCAACTCTCCTGCGATTTCGCGGTAGGTGGGGTCGTCGGGCGACAACATCGCGGTCAGCAGTCGGGGGCAGTTCCCTGGGGTGCGGGCGACCGCTTCCCGAATCACGCGGCGCCGCTCGGACCTCAGCGCGGCCCGTTCGGGGCTGCCCGCGGGGTCCGAAGGGTCATGGCCGTACGGGAGTTCGCGGGCAGCCGTGCGACGGGCGCGGCGGACTTCCGCGCGTACGGCCGACCTGACCCAGCGGGCGGCGTCCGGCGGCAGACCGTTCCCGCCGAGCCGCTCGAGGAGCCGTACCCAGACGGCCTGTTCGAGGTCACGGGCCTCCATCGCGGCGGCCGGCGCCTCCGCCCTCGCCTCGGCGCTCACCAGCGAGCCCAGCGCGCTGACCACATGGGCGGCGGTTTCGTGGCGAAGGGTCATGCCCTGCGGGACGTGCTGTCGCGCGGTGGCGGTTGCCGCGCGACAGCACACTCACCCGTACGGGCGGATGGGACGCCTGGGGCCGTCAGCCGCGGAAGTCGGCGGCGGCGAGCAGCCCGGTGTCGGCGTTGTCGGTGAAGATGCCGTCGATGCCGGTCTCGAAGTAGACCTTGAACGCGCCGAAGGCGTCGCCGTACGCGTTCGGGTCGGTGCCGCGCCGGAAGTCGGCGGGCAGGAAGGCGTTCTCGTTGCGCATCGTGTACGGGTGCAGGATCAGGCCCTTGGCGTGGGCGTCCCGTACCAGCGTCGTCGGCTTGCCGAGCTTGCCGGTCGCGTCCTTGGGGATGATCAGATCGAGGACGGGGCCGATGCCCTGGGCGAAGCCCGCGATCCACTTCAGGCCCTCGGGCTTGACCAGATCGGCGACCGTGCGCGGATCGCCCGCCTCGCGGAAGTCCCACGGCCGGTCGTCCGCGGTCCAGAGCAGGACGACGCGCGGCGAGGAGACGAGCCGGGCCATCCGCTCCATGCTGCTCGGCTCGAACGACTGCAGGAAGACCGGGGAGTCGTGCCGGTCACGTCCGTACCGGCGCAGCAGCTTGGCCAGCCGCTCCTCGAGACCGAGCCCGAGCTTGCGGAAGTACGTGGGGTGCTTGGTCTCGACGTGGAGCCAGACGGGACGGCCGCGCCGACGGCCTTCCTTCTCGGCCCAGCGCAGCACCTCCTCGAAGGTGGGGACGGTCCAGCGGCCGTCGTAGAGGGTGTTCTCCTGACGGACGCCCGGTATGCGCTCCTTGGCGCGCAGCGTCTTCAGCTCGGCGAGCGTGAAGTCCTCGGTGAACCAGCCGGTGAGGCTGACGCCGTCGACGGACTTGGTGGTCTTGCGGGAGGCGAACTCCGGGTGAGCGGCGACATCCGTCGTACCCGTGATGTCGTTCTCGTGACGGCATACGAGATGGCCGTCCTTGGTGGGCACCAGGTCCTGCTCGATGACGTGAGCGCCCATGTCGAGGGCCAGCTGGTAGGAGCCGATGGTGTGCTCCGGCCGGTAGCCACTGGCGCCGCGGTGGGCGATGACGGTCGGACGGGGCAGATCCCGGTAGGAGGATCCATGGCCGCCGTGGCGCTCGTCGGCCTCGGCGTGCGCCGCGGTGGCGCCACCGACGCCGAGAGCGGCCGTGCCGAGCACTGCCGCTCCTAGTACGGTCCTGCGCCCCGGACTTCTGTCAGAACCCTGTGTCATCGACTTTCCTCCGTCTGTCCCGCGTGTGATGTCCCGCACCTGTCGAGCGACGGCCGATGCTAGGCGGCAACGCCTTACCTACGGCAGACCCTGGGCGAACGCAGCGAAAACACACGTCAACACTGCGTATCCGCTCAGTGAACCCGATGTGCGATCAGGTGTGACCCACGAGTATCGTCCTCACCTGCAGAGACATTGCCTGCCGTCACCGTCCGCCCCCACGACACCGTCCATGACACCGGAGGACCCGTTGTCCCGCTTGTCGCTCATCAAGGCAGTGCTCGGCCCGATCCTGCGCCTGATGTTCCGCCCCCGCGTGGAAGGTGTCGAGAACATCCCGGGGACCGGTCCTGTCATCCTCGCCGGAAACCACCTGACGTTCATCGACTCGATGATCATGCCGCTGGTGTGCGCCCGTCCGGTCTACTTCATCGGCAAGGACGAGTACGTCACGGGCAAGGGCTTCAAGGGCCGTCTGATGGCCTGGTTCTTCACCGGCTGCGGCATGATCCCGGTGGACCGCGACGGCGCGAACGGCGGTGTGGCCGCGCTGATGACGGGCCGCCGGGTGCTGGAGGACGGCAAGATCTTCGGCATCTACCCGGAAGGCACCCGCTCCCCCGACGGCCGGCTCTACCGCGGCCGTACGGGCATCGCCCGGCTGACGCTGATGACCGGCGCGCCGGTGGTCCCGTTCGCGGTGATCGGCACGGACAAGCTCCAGCCGGGCGGGGCGGGGCTGCCGCGGCCCGGCCGCGTGACGGTCCGCTTCGGTGAGCCGATGGAGTTCTCGCGCTACGAGGGGATGGACCGCGACCGCTATGTGCTGCGGGCGGTCACGGACTCGGTGATGGCGGAGGTCATGGAGCTGTCGGGGCAGGAGTACGTGGACATGTACGCCACGAAGGCGAAGGCGGCCTAGCGGCCGCGAGGGTACGGGGGGTCGGGCCCGGTCGGCGCGGTCGTTCGCGTCCTGCCGGTCGGCTCGGTAGCCGCGTCGGCGCGATGGGCGCGATGGGCGCGATCGGCCGAAGTGTGTGAGGCGCGCCCCCGCCGTCCAGCCCGCGGGGGCGACGGGCACAACCACCGCAACCGAGACGAAGTCACAGGCACCGCGAAGGGCCGGCCCCATCCGGGGGCCGGCCCTTCGCCGTGCCGCACGCTCAGGTCACGGGTGCTCGACGCCCTCCTCGAGCTTCTGGCCACGCAGCAGGAACCACGCCGCGACCGCCGTTGCGAGCAGCACCGCCGCGCCCACCGCGGCCGCCGCCTGGAAGCCGTCGGTGAAGGCGTCCTGCGCGGCCGAGAGCATCGCGGCGGCCTGTTCCCGCGGCAGGTCCTTGGCCGACTCGACCGCGCCGCCCAGCGAGTCGTGCGCCGCGGCCGCCGTCTCGGCCGGGACGCCCGGCGGTGCGGTGAAGCCGCGGTACATGCCGGTCACGATCGAGCCGAGCAGCGCGATGCCGAGCGCCGCGCCCAGTTCGTACGCCGTCTCGGACACCGCGGACGCCGCGCCCGCCTGCTCCTTGGGCACGCTGGAGAGGATGACGTCCGCGGTCACGGTGAACGCGAGCCCCGCTCCCACGCCGCCGACGAACAGCGCGATCCCGAGCGCCACGACGCCGGTGGACGCGGTGATCGCCGTACAGGCGGCGAGGGCGAGGCCGACCGCCGTCAGTCCGCCGGACACGGCGCTGCGTACGGAGGCCCTGCGGGCGAGAGCGCCGGCCAGCAGTCCCGCGCCCACCGCGCCGATCGCGGCGGGCAGTTCGATCAGTCCCGCCTCCAACGGCGAGCGCAGCTGGACCAGTTGTAGGAACTGCGAGAGGAAGAAGACCAGACCGGACAGGCCGAGGATGGTCAGCAGATCGGCGAGCACCGCGCCGGAGAAGCCGCGGTGGTGGAAGAGCCGCATGTTCAGCAGAGGCGAGGCGAGCGTCAACTGCCGCCGGGCGAACCAGTACAGCGCGGCAAGCCCGATGGCCGCGGCCGCCACGGTGTCCCCGCGCAAACCGTGCACAGCCGTTTCCTTGACGGCGTAGACGACGCTGACGATGCCGATCAGGGAGAGGGCGACGCTGGTCAGGTCCCAGGGGCCGGGGTTGGGGTCCCGGGACTCCGGCAGCAGCTTGATGCCGACGAGCACGAGCACCGCCATGACGGGCAGGTTGATCAGGAAGACCGAGCCCCACCAGAAGTGCTCCAGCAGGAAGCCGCCGACGACGGGTCCGACCGCCGCGCCCGCGGAGGCGGCCGCGCCCCAGATGCCGACGGCGACGCTGCGTTCCTTGGGGTCGTGGAAGATGTTGCGGATCAGCGCGAGGGTCGACGGCATCAGAGTGGCGCCCGCGACGCCGAGCAGGGCCCGCGCGAGGATCATCAACTCGGGGCTGGTGGCGTACGCGTTGAGCACGGACACCGCGCCGAACGCGACCGCGCCTATGAGCAGCAGTTTCTTGCGGCCTATGCGGTCGCCGAGGCTGCCCATGGAGACGAGCAGGCCGGCGATGACGAATGAGTAGACGTCACCGATCCACAGCAGCTGGGTGCCTGAGGGCTTGAGGTCCTCACTGAGGAAGGGTGTGGCGAGGCCGAGGACGGTGGCGTCGACGGCCACCAGGAGGACGGCCAGGACGAGCACCGCGAGCGCGAGCCAGCGCCCGGGGCGGTATGCGGTTTCGTCCGTCCCGCTCGTGCGCTGGAGGGTGCTGCTCATTTCTCCACACTCCGTCGTGCTCCGCCGAGCAGCAGCTCGGCGATCATGTACTGGAAGTCGTTCTTGGCGACCCGGCCGTCGATGACGGCCCAGGCGCAGGTGCCGATGAGGCCGTAGAGAGCCTCGGTCAGCCATGCGGGCGTCAGGTCGATCCGGAACTCGCCCTGTTCCTGGCCACGCCGGAAGAGCGCGGACACCCGGGCATCGAGCCTGGCCCAGCCCTCGTTGACCTGGTCGCCCTCGAAGAGCTGGTTCTCGGTGACGAGAAAGGCGAGCAGATCGGCTGCGGGCTCCATCTCGGCGATGAGCCGCCGCAGCCCGTCACCGGCCCCACCCTCCTCGAGCCGCGCCCGGTCGAGCGCGGCCTCGAACTCCTGGATGCCGAGCTGCTCCAGCGCCTTGACCAGCGCGTCCCGCCCGGCGAAGTGCCGGTGAAGGGTGGCGCGGCCGATTCCTGCGGCCCGGGCGACCTCGTCCATGGTGGCGGTCGACTTGCGGGCGAGCAGGGCGGCGGCGGTGTGCAGCACGTATTCACGATCCAGGGCCATGAGACAACCATACCCCAAGTGAGACACCGATGTCTCATTCAATGCATGGGCGTCCCATTGCCGCAGGTTGCGAGGCTGCACCACCGGCGGCGCCCGCCCGCAGATGCGAGCGGTACGGCGGTGGTCGACTACGGCGCCGACGGCTCCCAGTTCTGGTCCGTGCTCGGTACACGGTGGACATCAGCCCGACCGGGTACAAGACCGTAACCAAGGCGCATGGTTCGCGTACCGACATCTGCGAGCAGATCGACTGAGGCGGCCCGGCACACGTCCGGTCGCCCGGGATCTCAGCACGGCGAGCAGTTCGAGCGCTGCGGCGGCCGGCATCGCTCCGGACAGCGCGCCGGCGGCCGACGGCACTCCGGTACCCGCGCCGACCGAATCCGGCGCGCCCCGGGCCCCGGTCATCCGGTCCCGGGGCGCGGCGGCCCGGTCAGTTCTTCGCGGTCGCCCAGGCGTGCTGGACGCCGAGGTCGGCCTTGACCTCGGCGAGCTGGACGGCGACAGCCGAGGGGGCCGTACCGCCGCGGCCGTTGCGGGAGGCCAGCGCTCCGGGAACGTTCAGGACCGTGCGGACCTCGGGGGTCAGATGCCCGGAGATCTTCGCGAACTGCGCGTCCGTCAGCTCCTCGAGCTCGATGCCCAGCCGCTCGCACTCCTTGACGCACTCGCCCGCGACCTCGTGCGCCACCCGGAACGGCACGCCCTGTTTGACCAGCCACTCCGCGATGTCCGTCGCCAGCGAGAAGCCGGCCGGGGCCAGCTCCTCCATGCGTTCGCGGTTGACCATGAGCGTCGCCATCATGCCGGTGAACGCCGGGAGCAGGACCTCCAGCTGGTCGCAGGAGTCGAAGACCGGCTCCTTGTCCTCCTGGAGGTCGCGGTTGTACGCGAGGGGCAGGGCCTTCAAGGTGGCGAGCAGGCCGGTGAGGTTGCCGATGAGGCGCCCGGACTTGCCGCGCGCCAGCTCCGCGATGTCCGGGTTCTTCTTCTGCGGCATGATCGACGAACCCGTCGAGAAGGCATCGTGGAGCGTGACGAAGGAGAACTCCTTCGTGTTCCAGATGATGATCTCCTCGGCGATACGGGAGAGGTTGACACCGATCATCGCGGTGATGAAGGCGAACTCCGCGACGAAGTCACGCGACGCCGTGCCGTCGATGGAGTTCCCCACCGATCCGTGCTCGAAGCCCAGGTCCGCGGCGACCGCCTCCGGGTCGAGCCCGAGCGATGACCCCGCCAGCGCACCCGAGCCATAAGGCGATACGGCCGTACGCTCGTCCCACTGCCGCAGCCGCTCCGCGTCCCGCGACAGCGACTGAACATGCGCCAGCACATGGTGCGCGAAGAGCACCGGCTGGGCGTGCTGGAGGTGCGTACGACCGGGCATCGCCACGTCCGGGTGCGCCTCGGCCAAGCCGACCAGCGCGTCCTGGAGGTCTGCGATCAGGCCGCCGATGATCCGGGCGTGGTCCCGCAGATACATCCGGAAGAGCGTCGCGACCTGGTCGTTCCGCGACCGGCCGGCCCGCAGCTTGCCGCCGAGGTCCGCGCCGAGCCGCTCCAGCAAGCCGCGCTCCAGCGCCGTGTGGACGTCCTCGTCGGCGATCGTGCCCACGAACTCTCCGGACGCGACGTCCGCCTCGAGCCGGTCGAGCCCGTCGAGCATCCGGGCCAGCTCGTCCTTGGTGAGCAGCCCCGCCTTGTGCAGCACGCGCGCGTGGGCGCGGGACCCCGCGATGTCGTACGGCGCGAGCCGCCAGTCGAAGTGGACGGACGCGGACAGCTTGGCCAGCGCCTCGGCGGGACCGTCGGCGAAACGGCCGCCCCAGAGCCGGACGTCACCGCTGTTGCTGCTCACTGCTGTGCTCCTCAAGGCTGTGTATGTACGACCGCCTCCCCACCCTCGCAGGTGGGGAGGCGGAGATCACGCTACTGCTCAGATCAGGTCCCGCTTGGCCGCGATCTTCGACGACAGGCCGAAGAGTTCGATGAAGCCCTGCGCCTTCGACTGGTCGAACGTGTCGCCCGAGTCGTAGGTCGCCAGGTTGAAGTCGTACAGCGACTGGTCGGACTTCCGGCCGGTGACGACGGCGCGGCCACCGTGCAGCGTCATCCTGATGTCGCCGGTGACGTGCTGGTTGGCCTCGTTGATGAAGCCGTCCAGGGCCCGCTTGAGCGGGGAGAACCACAGGCCGTCGTAGACCATCTCGCCCCAGCGCTGCTCGACCTGCCGCTTGTAGCGGGCCAGTTCGCGCTCGACCGTGACGTTCTCCAGCTCCTGGTGGGCGGTGATCAGCGCGATCGCGCCCGGGGCCTCGTACACCTCACGGGACTTGATGCCGACAAGACGGTCCTCGACCATGTCGATCCGGCCGATGCCCTGTCCGCCGGCCCGCTCGTTGAGCTGCTGGATCGCCTGCAGGACGGTGACGGGCTTGCCGTCGATGGCGACCGGGACGCCCTCCTTGAAGGAGATGACGACCTCGTCGGCCTCGCGCTGCTCCGCCGGGTTCGAGGTGTACTCGTAGATGTCCTCGATCGGCGCGTTCCAGATGTCCTCCAGGAAGCCGGTCTCGACGGCCCGGCCGAAGACGTTCTGGTCGATGGAGTACGGCGACTTCTTGGTGGTCGCGATCGGGAGCTGCTTCTCCTCGCAGAAGGCGATCGCCTTGTCCCGGGTCATCGCGTAGTCACGGACCGGGGCGATGCACTTCAGCTCGGGGCCGAGCGCGGAGATACCGGCCTCGAAGCGGACCTGGTCATTGCCCTTGCCGGTGCAGCCGTGGGCGACGATGCCGGCGTTGTGCTTC
Organism: Streptomyces sp. NPDC002870; assembly: GCF_042888505.1. NCBI lineage: Bacteria > Bacillati > Actinomycetota > Actinomycetes > Kitasatosporales > Streptomycetaceae > Streptomyces > Streptomyces sp. NPDC002870. The sequence goes on along the minus strand of NZ_JBIAPW010000015.1, from coordinate 57,507 downwards.
TTGGCGGCGGCGACGAGGTGCTTGACGATCGTCGGCCGGGAGAGGGCGGAGACCAGCGGGTAGCGGTCCATGTAAAGGGCGTTGGCCTTGATCGCCGGGAGGCAGTACTCGTCGGCGAACTCGTCCTTGGCGTCGGCGACCTCGGCCTCGACCGCACCGCAGGCGAGCGCGCGCTTGCGGATGACGTCCAGGTCCTCGCCGCCCTGGCCGACGTCCACGGCAACGGCGATGACCTCGGCGCCCGTCTCCTCGGCGATCCAGCCGATGGCGACAGAGGTGTCCAGGCCGCCCGAGTAGGCGAGTACGACGCGCTCGGTCACGGGTTTCTCCTTCACGATGCATTCGCTGATGGAATAAGTATGCACTCCTCCGTATGTTTCGTCAATGTGGTCCCCTCACGCTTCGAAAGAGCCGGCTCAACCCCACGCGCACGCCGGATCCGGCCCGGCAGGAGCAGGGCCACCAGCAGGGCCGCCGCCGAGAAGGCGATCGACGCGGCGAAGTCGGTACGGAAGCCCTCCGTCAGCACATCGAGCGGAGGATGCGCCCCGGCTCCCGGCATGCCGACCGTGGACAGGATCGCCACGCCGAACGCGCCGCCGATCTGGAACGAGGCCGTGTTCAACCCGGAGGCAAGGCCGGACTCCCGCTCCGCGACCCCGGCGAGCGAGGCGACCGACGCGGCGACGAAGGCGGCTCCGAGACCGGGGCCGAACACCAGCAGTCCCAGGAACAGGTCCTCGAAGTAGCTGCCGCCGACCGAGACCTGCGCGAGCAGCAGGCAGCCGATCCCGGTCAGGGCCATGCCGGCCATCGCGACACGCCGGGGCCCCGTCCTCGTGACGACCGCCTGTCCGGCGACCGAGCCGACGGCTGCCATCACCGGCATCACGGCGGAGCTGAGGCCGAACATCAGGGCGGAGTAGCCGAGCACCTGCTGGGCGTACTCGGACACGGTGAAGGACATGCCCCAGGCGGCCATGCCGAGCAGCAGAAGCACCAGATTGCCGCCGGCCAGAGCGCGCGAGCGGAAGATCCGCAACGGCGCGAGCGGAGCCCGGGAGCGCGACTCGACCAGCACGAACACCGCGATCAGCAGGGCGGACAGGCAGTGCAGCAGCAGTGTGCGGGGATGGCTCCAGCCGATGTCCGGCGCCTCGACGACCGCGTACACGAGCAGCGCCAGCGCGGCGGTGATCGTCACGGCGCCCGCGAGGTCGAAGTTCCGTCCCCGCGTTGCGGCGCGGCTCTCCTTGAGAAGTACGGGGCTCAGTCCGAAGAGGACGAGCGCCACCGGAACATTGATGAAGAAGATCCACTCCCAGCCGAGCCAGGAGGTCAGCGGTCCGCCGACCAGCAGCGCGGCCGTGGCCCCCACTCCGCCGACGGCCGACCAGACGCCGAGCGCCTTGTTGCGCTCGGTTCCTTCGTCGAAGGTCGTCATCAGGATGGACAGCGCGGTCGGCGCCATGATCGCCGCCGAGACGCCCTGGAGCACCCGGGCCACGATCAGCGTGCCGCCGGTCCACGCGAAGCCGCAGAGCAGCGACGAGAAGAGGAAGAGCGCGGTGCCGATCATGAACATACGGCGGCGTCCCAGCAGATCGGCCGAGCGGCCGCCGAGCAGCAGCAGTCCGCCGAACGTCAGCAGATAGGCGCTCATGACCCACTGCTCGCCGCCGCCTGAGAAGCCGAGATCGCGCTGGATGGACGGCAGCGCCAGGATGACGATCTGTGCGTCGAGAATGACCATGAAGTCGGCGGCGCAGAGCAGCGCCAGCGCCTTCCAGCGGAGGGGATCGGGGTGCGGTGAAGGGTTCATGCCCGTACGGACACGCCCGCTCCCGGAAAGTCGTCGGACACCGGGGCACGCATGAGCGATGAGTTTCGGCCGGGTTCGCGGTCTCTTCGGATGGGCGGCGTCCGAGCGGACCCGAACACCGAAGGAGTGGCTCCCATGGCGAACAGCGCACAGGCGGTCAAGCCGGTCGACGCGGACTTCGAGCGGCTCACCGCGCCGTTCCGGCGCGAGCTGCTGGCCCACTGCTACCGGATGGTCGGATCCGTGCACGACGCCGAGGATCTGGTGCAGGAGACATATCTGCGCGCCTGGCGCTCGTACGACAGCTTCGAGGGCCGGTCGTCGCTGCGTACCTGGCTCTACCGCATCGCGACCAACGCCTGTCTGACCGCGCTGGAACACCGCGGCCGCCGCCCGCTCCCGTCCGGCCTGGGCGCGCCCGGCGACGACGCGGCGGGGCCGCTGGCTCCGGCCCGGCCCGAGGTGCCCTGGCTGCAACCGCTGCCCGACCCGCAGTTCGCCGACGATCCCGCGGACCCGGCCACGGTCGTCACCGCGCGCGAGAACGTACGGCTGGCCTTCGTCGCGGCCCTTCAGCTCCTTCCGCCGCGGCAGCGGGCGATTCTGATCCTGCGCGATGTGCTGCGCTGGCACGCCTGGGAGGTCGCCGATCTGACCGAGAGCACGGAGGCCGCGGTGAACAGCGCGCTGCAGCGCGCCCGCGGCCGGATCTCCCGGGCGGCACCCGTGGCGGACAGGCTCACGGGACCGGCCGAGCCCGAGCAGCGCGAGCTGGTGGAGCGGTACGCGACGGCCTTCGAGAACGCGGACATCTCGGCCCTGATGCGGCTGCTGACCGATGACATCGTCTTCGAGATGCCGCCGGTCCCGACGTGGTTCACCGGCCGCGAGGCCGCCGGCCGCCTGATCACGACGCAGTGCCCGGTCTTCCGCGACGGCGGCCGTCTCATCCGTACGTCGGCGAACGGCCAGCCTGCGATCGCCATGTACCTGCGCGGCGACGACGGCATGCTGCACGCGTTCACCGTCGAGGTGCACACCGTCACGGCGGCGGGCATCGCACGGGTCGTCTCCTTCCAGGACCCGTCGCTGTTCCCGGCATTCGGACTGCCACGCTCCGCCCATCCGTCACATTTCGGCAGCTGAGCCGCCCTTCGCCGATCGATCGGACAGCCGATAATCGTCGGCATGGGACAACGCTACGAACGTATAGAAGGCAGGATCCGCAGCTTCATCGAGGAACAGCCGGTCTTCTTCACCGCCACGGCTCCGCTGAACGGAGACGGTCACGTCAATCTCTCGCCCAAGGGCCGCCAGGGCACCCTTGTCGTCATCGACGAACTCACCCTCGCCTACCTCGACTTCGGCGGCAGCACCGCCGAGACCGTCGCCCACCTCCGTGAGGAGGGCAACGGCCGGATCACCCTCATGTGGTGCGCCTTCAGCGGCCCGCCCAAGGTGCTGCGGGTGCACGGCAAGGGCGAGGCGGTCTTCCGCGACGACCCGCGCTGGGCGGAGTTCATCGCGTACTTCAAGGACGTCGACGGGCCCGGCGCCCGCGCCATCGTGGTGATCCACGCGCAGCGGGTGAGCGACGCGTGCGGGTTCGCCGTGCCATTCATGGCGTACGAGGAGGAGCGCACCCAGCACGCGGAGCACTTCGGCCGTAAGTCGGACGAGGAGTTCGCGGCGTACTGCGAGAAGAAGGACCACGTGGGGGTCAGCCTGGACGGGCTGCCGGCGCTGCCTCTGCCTCTGCCCGCGCGTACGGACTGACCCCGGCCGCGCGCCGCTGACCGGGCCGGCTCGACCCTCATATCGCACAAGCGCCCCTCGAGTTGAACTCCACGCGCCTCATATGCGTATCCCCGTACGCGAAAGAGGCACAGCCGAGGAGCAGTCGTGGCGATGTTGCAGAGCGGTCGGGCCGCGAGACGCCAGACCATGCGGGCGATCCGCCCCCGGCGTGACCCGGCGGTGGCCATGCTGGCCGTCGCCTGGGCCGGGGCGGTGGCCGTGCTGTCCCTGTGGTGGCAGAACACGGCGGTGGTGCACATGACCACCGCCGAGTGGCTGATCGGCGCCGGCAGGATCACCGGCCTGCTGGGCGGATACACGATCGCGCTGGTGGTGCTGCTGATGGCACGCGTCCCGGCTCTGGAACGGCGGGTGGGTTCCGACCGGGTGACCCGCTGGCACGCGATGACCGGCCGCTACGCGATCAGTCTGATCGTCACGCATGTCGTGCTGACCGTCTGGGGGTACGCCGTCCAGGCCCGTACCGGCCTCGTGGAACAGACCGTCACCGTCGTCGTCGACTTCCCCGAAATGATCAAGGCTGCGATCGGCGCCGGGCTCCTGCTGCTCGTCGGCTTCGTCTCGGCCGGGGCCGTACGCCGACGGATGGCGTACGAGACGTGGTACTACCTGCATCTGCTCACCTATGTCGCGGTGTATCTGACCTTCTGGCACCAGCTGGCGACGGGCGCCGAGTTCGTGGCGAACCCGACGGTGCGCACGGTCTGGTACGCGCTGTACGGAGCGGTCGGCGCGCTGCTGCTCTGGTACCGCGTCCTGTCGCCCGTCCGGCTCAATCTCTGGCACCGGATGCGGGTCGAGTCGACCGTGGACGAGGCGCCCGGTGTGGTCTCCGTGCTGATCAGCGGGCGACGGCTGCACCGGCTCGGCGCCGAGGCGGGTCAGTTCTTCCGCTGGCGGTTCCTCACCAAGGGACTGCGCTGGAGCGCCAACCCGTACTCGCTCTCCGCACCGCCCCGCCCCAATCTGATGCGTATCACCGTCAAGGCGGTCGGCAGCCACAGCACGGCCCTCTCCCGGCTGGAGCCGGGGACGCGGGTCTGGGCGGAAGGCCCGTACGGAGCCATGACCGCCGGCCGGCGCAGCCGCAACAAGGTGCTGCTGATCGCAGGCGGTGCCGGGATCACCCCGCTGCGGGCGCTGTTCGAGACGCTGCCCGGCGGCCCGGGCGACCTGACACTGCTCTACCGGGCCAGCAAGACGCAGGACCTGGCTCTCTGGGACGAGCTGAAGCAGATCGCCGAGCGCCGGGACGCACAGCTGATGTACGCGGTGAACGGCCCCGACGGTGCCCGGCCGGAGATCACCGCAGAGCGGCTGACGGAGGTGCTCCCCGACATCGGCGAGCACGACGTCTATCTCTGCGGGCCGCCCGGTCTGGCAGAGGAGTCGTACCAGGCACTGCGCGAAGCAGGAGTGCCGCCCCGCCGGATCCACCACGAGTCCTTCGAGATGTGAGGCCGACCTTGAAGAGGAAACATCCGCTTCGCCGGATCATGATCGGCGTCGCCGCCACCGCGTCGGGTGTCGTCCTGCTGCTCGCACTGAAGCAACCGGGCAACACGGTGGCCGGGTCGTCGTCGCAGGCCGGCTCTCAGGTGCCGCCCGCCGGCTCGGCGTCCACCGGGAACGGGGCCGCGGCAGCCGGGGGCCTGACGGTGCTCGGCGACGTCGCCCAGACGCAGTACGGCGACGTCCAGGTCCAGCTCACCCTCAGCGGCGGCAGAATCATCGGGGCGCAGGCGGTGAAGGCGCCCAGCGCCGACGCCAACAGCCGGCAGATCGCCTCCGACGCAATACCCAAGCTCAACCAGGCCGTGATGACGGCGCAGAGCGCGCAGATCGACGCGGTCTCCGGCGCCAGCTACACCAGCGAGGGCTACATCAAGTCCCTGCAGAGCGCACTCGACAAGGCAGGGGCCGCGGGGGCGGGGGGCTCCGGTGCCGGGGATTCTGGCAGCGATGAATCCGGCGCGCAGGCCGGGGCACAACCCGGAGCAGGGACGCAGCCCGGAGGGGGCTCGGGTTCCGGGGCGGCCTCGGACTCCGGCGCGGGCCCCGGTCCGGGTTCGGGTTCCGGCTCGGAGTCCGGCTCCGGCTCCGGCTCCGAAGGCGCCCCGGCGGCGAAGACCGTCCTCGGCGACGTGGCCGAAACCCAGTACGGCCCGGTGCAGGTCCGGATCACGGTCAGCGGCGGCAAGGTCACCGCGGCCGACGCCGTCAAGGCACCCGACTCCGACGCCAACAGCCGGCAGATCGCCGCCGGAGCGATACCCAAGCTCAACCAGGCAGCGGTCACGGCACAGAGCGCGCAGATCGACGCGGTCTCCGGCGCCAGCTACACCAGCGAGGGCTACATCACATCCCTGCAGAGCGCGCTCGACAAGGCGGGTCTGTGATGGCCGGCGGCCGGGAGCGCCTGCGCCATGTCGAGCACTCCATGGGCACGGTCTTCTCGTTCGACATCCGCGTCGCCGACCCCAGCGACTCCCCCAGGGTGCGCGCCGGACTCGCCGCCGCCGTAGCCGGTCTGCACCGCGTGGACGAGAACTTCTCGACGTACCGTCCGGGCAGCCAGCTCAGCCGGCTCGCCCGCGGCGAGCTCTCGCTCGGGGACTGTGTCACCGAGGTCGCCGAGGTGCTCGATCTGTGCGCGGACGCGGAGCGGGAGAGCGACGGCTGGTTCACCGCCCACTACGCCGGCCGGCTGGATCCGACCGGTCTGGTCAAGGGCTGGGCGGTGGAGTGCGCGGTCCGCATGCTCGCCTCTTCCGGCGCGGATTCGGTCTGTCTCAACGGCGGCGGCGACATCCAGCTGTACGGCGGCCCCTGGCGGGTGGGCGTCAGTGACCCGCTGAACCCGGGCGGGCTCGTCACGGTGATCGAGGCCGACGAGGGCCTCGCCGTGGCCACATCGGGCCCGGCCGAGCGCGGCTGCGACATCCTCGACCCGCACACCCGCCGGCCACCCGCCGAACTCCTGGCGTCGATGACCGTCGTCTGCCCGGGGCTGACCCACGCGGACGCCCGGGCGACCGCCGCGTACGCGATGGGCGGGCGAGCCCGGGACTGGCTGGAGGGGCTGCCCGATACCGAGGGCTTCGCGGTCAATGCCGACGGCAGCACCTGGCGGACCAGCGGATTCGCCCGCCACACGGCGAAGTTGACTGCCTGACGACCTGACCGCCGGGGCGGCCTCAGCGGTCGTTCTGGGCCAGGCGCAGCAGATGGTCCGCGAGCGCCTGGCCGCCGACCGGGTCGCGGCTGATGAGCAGCAGCGTGTCGTCGCCCGCGATGGTGCCGAGGACGTCGTGCAGTTCGGCCTGGTCGATGGCCGAGGCGAGGAACTGGGCCGCGCCCGGCGGCGTACGCAGCACCACGAGGTTGGCCGATGCCTCGGCCGAGATCAGCAGTTCGCCGGAGAGGCGACGCATGCGCTCCTCCTTCGCCGACTCGCCGAGCGGGGCGTGCGGGGTGCGGAAGCCGCCTTCGCTGGGGACCGCGTAGATCAGCTCGCCGCCGGTGTTGCGGATCTTCACCGCGCCCAGCTCGTCGAGGTCGCGGGAGAGCGTCGCCTGGGTGACGCTCAGCCCGTTGTCCGCGAGGAGCTTGGCCAGCTGGCTCTGCGAGCGCACCGGCTGCCGGTTGAGGATGTCCACGATCCGGCGGTGGCGGGCCGTACGGGTCTGCGGAACGGCGGGCCCGCCGTGCTCGGTGTCCTGCGCCTCGGTCATCTTCGTCTCATTCTCCGGATCGTCCGTCCCCGCCTGCTGCGTCGAGAACGCCGGGCAGTGCCCCGAGGAATGCGTCCACCTCGGCCTCGCCGATGACCAGTGGGGGCATCAGCCGTACGACATCGGGGGCAGGGGCGTTCACCAGGAAGCCGGCGCTCTGAGCCGCCTGCTGCGCCTGGGGCGCGAGGGGCTCGTTGAGCACGATACCCAGCAGCAGGCCCGCTCCACGGACATGGGAGACCAGCGGGTGGCCAAGGGATTCGATTCCGTCCCGCAGTTTCTCGCCGAGGCGCTTGACCTCGTCGAGGGTTCCACCGGCCGCGAGGGTGTCGAGTACGGCGAGTCCGGCGGCGCAGGCGACCGGGTTCCCGCCGAAGGTGGTGCCGTGCTGGCCGGGCTTCAGCAGCTCGGCGGCCTCGCCGAAGGCGATGGTCGCGCCGATGGGAAGCCCGCCGCCGAGCCCCTTGGCGAGCGTGACCAGATCGGGCTCGACACCCTGGTGGGCCTGGTGCTCGAACCAATGTCCTGTCCGGCCGATGCCCGTCTGGACCTCGTCGAGCACAAGCAGCGTGCCGGTGGCCCGGGTGATCTCCCGGGAGGCCTCCAGATAACCCTTGGGCGGGACGACCACGCCGTTCTCGCCCTGGATCGGCTCGATGATCACAAGCGCGGTCTCTTCTGTGACCACGGCCCGCAGGGCTTCGGCGTCTCCGTACTCGACGTGGGTGACGTCCCCGGGCAGCGGCAGGAACGGCTCCTGCTTTCCCGGCTGTCCGGTGAGCGCCAGCGACCCCATCGTGCGGCCGTGGAAGCCGCCGACGGTGGCCACCATGTGCTTACGGCCCGTCAGCCGGCCGATCTTGAAGGCGGCTTCGTTGGCCTCCGCGCCCGAGTTGCAGAAGAAGACGCGTCCGGGGCGGCCGAAGAGCTGGATGAGGCGCTCCGCCAGCGCGACGGGCGGCTCGGCGACGTACAGGTTGGAGACATGGCCGAGGGAGGCGATCTGCCGGGTGACGGCTTCGACGACGGCGGGGTGGGCGTGGCCGAGCGCGTTCACGGCGATGCCACCGACGAAGTCGGTGTACTCGACGCCGTCCGCGTCCCAGACCTTGGCGCCCTCGCCGCGGACGAGGGACAACTTCGGCGTGCCGTAGTTGTCGGTCATCACGCCCTGCCAGCGCTGCGCGAGTTCCTGGTTGCTCATGATTCCCCCTGTCCGTCGGGCACGACCATCGTGCCGATACCGGAGTCAGTGAAGATCTCCAGCAGGATCGAGTGCGGGACGCGGCCGTCGAGCACGCGGGCGGTGTTGACCCCGTTGCGTACGGCGAACAGACACCCCTCCATCTTGGGGACCATGCCGCTGGAGAGGTCGGGCAGCAGCTTCTCCAGCTGGCTCGCGGTGAGCCTGCTGATCACCTCGTCGCTGTTCGGCCAGTCCTCGTAGAGCCCCTCCACATCGGTGAGGACCATCAGCGTCTCGGCGCCCAGCGCGGCGGCGAGCGCGGCCGCGGCGGTGTCGGCGTTGACGTTGTAGACGTGGTGGTCGTCGGCGGAGCGGGCGATGGAGGAGATGACCGGGATACGGCCGTCGTCGAGGAGCGCCTGGATGGCGCCGGTGTCGATCTCGGTGATCTCTCCGACCCGGCCGATGTCGACCAGTTCGCCGTCGATCTCCGGCTGGTGCTTCGTCGCCGTGATGGTGTGGGCGTCCTCGCCGGTCATGCCGACGGCGAGTGGGCCGTGCTGGTTGAGCAGCCCGACGAGCTCGCGCTGGACCTGGCCGGCCAGCACCATCCGTACGACGTCCATGGCTTCGGGCGTGGTCACCCGCAGACCCGCCTTGAACTCGCTGACCAGGCCGTGCTTGTCGAGCTGCGCGCTGATCTGCGGGCCGCCGCCGTGCACGACGACCGGCTTGAGCCCGGCCTGGCGCAGAAAGACGACGTCCTGGGCGAAGGCCGCCTTGAGGTCCTCGTCGATCATGGCGTTGCCGCCGAATTTGATGACGACGGTCTTGCCGTTGTGCCGGGTCAGCCAGGGCAGCGCCTCGATGAGGATCCGGGCTTTGGGCAGTGCGGTGTGCTTACGAGTGCTCATGAGTCCTCAGGAGGAGTACGCGCTGTTCTCGTGGACGTAGTCGGCGGTGAGGTCGTTGGCCCAGATGACGGCGGACTCGGACCCGGCGGCGAGATCGGCGGTGATCTTCACCTCGCGGTAGCGCATGTCGACGAGCTCACGGTCCTCACCTACGCCGCCGTTCTTGCAGACCCATACGCCGTTGATGGCGACGTTGAGCCGGTCGGGCTCGAAGGCGGCCTTCGTGGTGCCGATGGCGGACAGCACCCGGCCCCAGTTTGGGTCCTCACCGTGGATGGCGCACTTGAGGAGGTTGTTACGGGCGATGGAACGGCCCACCTCGACCGCGTCGTCCTCGGTCGCGGCGTTGATCACCTCGATGCGGATGTCCTTGGAGGCGCCTTCTGCGTCGCCGATCAGCTGGCGGGCGAGGTCGTCGCAGACGTTTTTGACGGCCTCGGCGAACTCCTCGTACCGGGGCGAGACCTCGCTGGCTCCGGAGGCGAGCAGCAGCACGGTGTCGTTGGTGGACATACAGCCGTCGGAGTCGATCCGGTCGAAGGTCAGCCGGGTGGCGTCGCGCAGGGCCTTGTCGAGGGTCGCGGCTTCCAGGTCGGCGTCGGTGGTGAGGACGACGAGCATGGTGGCGAGGCCGGGGGCGAGCATGCCCGCGCCCTTGGCCATCCCGCCGACGGTCCAGCCGTCGCCGTCGACGACGGCGGTCTTGTGCACGGAGTCGGTGGTCTTGATGGCGATGGCGGCCTTCTCGCCGCCGTGCGGGGAGAGTTCGGCGGCGGCCCGCTCGATGCCGGGCAGCAGCTTGTCCATGGGCAGCAGCACGCCGATGAGCCCGGTCGACGCTACGGCGACCTCGCCCGCGCTGTGCCCGGTGAGGACCTCGGCGGCCTTCTCGGCGGTGGCGTGGGTGTCCTGGAAGCCCTTGGGGCCCGTACAGGCGTTGGCGCCACCGGAGTTGAGGACGACGGCGGTCACGTCGCCGCCGCGCAGGACCTGCTCGGACCAGAGGACGGGGGCGGCCTTGACGCGGTTGGAGGTGAACACGCCCGCGGCGGCGCGGCGCGGACCGTTGTTGACGACGAGGGCCAGGTCCGGGTTGCCGTTCTCCTTGATCCCGGCGGCGATGCCCGCCGCCGAGAATCCCTTGGCTGCCGTGACGCTCACTGCATCTCCTTGGTCGTCTGCAGCCGGGCGGCTGCGTGTGAGTCGCTCACGGAGCGACTCCAGTCGTGGAAAGTCCGGTGCCCTCGGGAAGCCCGAGGGCGAGGTTCATGCTCTGCACCGCGCCGCCCGCGGTGCCCTTGGTCAGGTTGTCGATGGCGCTGATCGCGATGATGCGGCCGGCTGCCTCGTCGTACGCGATCTGGATGTGGACGGCGTTAGATCCGTACACGGACGCGGTGGAGGGCCACCGTCCTTCGGGCAGCAGGCAGATGAACGGCTCGTCCTGGAAGGCCTTCTCGTACGCGGCCCGTACGGAATCGGCACTCACGCCCTTTTTCGCCTTCGCGCTGCACGTGGCGAGGATGCCCCGGGGCATCGGCGCGAGGGTCGGCGTGAAGGAGACGCTGACCCGCTCCCCCGCCGCCGCGCTGAGGTTCTGGATCATCTCGGGGGTGTGCCGGTGGCCGCCGCCGACGCCGTACGGGGTCATGGAGCCCATGACCTCGGAGCCGAGCAGATGCGGCTTGGGCGCCTTGCCTGCGCCGGAGGTGCCGGACGCGGCGGTGATGACGGCCTCGGGCTCGGCGAGAGAGGCCGCGTATGCGGGGAAGAGCGCGAGCGAGACGGCGGTGGGAAAGCAGCCGGGCACCGCGATGCGCTTGGCCCCCACCAGGGCGGCGCGGGCGCCTGGAAGTTCGGGCAGGCCGTAGGGCCAGGTCCCGGCGTGCGGCGAGCCGTAGAACGCCTCCCAGTCGGCGGCGTCCTTCAGCCGGAAGTCGGCGCCCATGTCGACGACGAGAACCTCGTCGCCCAGCTGCTCGGCGACAGCGGCGGACTGCCCGTGCGGGAGAGCGAGAAAGACGACGTCGTGCCCGGCGAGCACCTCGGCGGTGGTCGGCTGGAGCACCCGGTCGGCGAGCGGCAGCAGATGGGGCTGCAGGCCGCCCAGGCGCTGCCCGGCGTTGGAGTTGCCGGTGAGAGCGCCGATCTCGACACCGGGGTGGGCGAGGAGCAGCCGGAGCAGTTCCCCGCCCGCGTAACCGCTCGCTCCTGCCACTGCTGCTCGTACCGCCATCGAATCCTCCTCGTCGATGGCATGACTATACGTAGCTCCGTAGGTTTATGCAATCCCGGCTACGGGCTGCCCACGTGCTGGAGGCTGAGACGGGGTTCCGGGAGGGCCACCCGGCTCGGGCCCTGCCGTGTGAGCCCCGGCCGGCCTACGACCCGGACCGCACGACGCTGACCCAGCGTCGGTACGCGAAGGCTGCGGAGATAGAGGCGATGCCTCGTCCGGAGGCGGTCCGGTGCGGTCTGCAGCACCTCAGCTACCGGACGCTGGTACGTCTGTCGGGACTGGCGGGCGAGAGTCTCTTGCTGGCCTGCGCGGACGGGCGCTGGACGCGGCGACGCAGCGGGCACCGCAGCATCACGAAGGAGGTCCGGGAGGCGATCTTCGCAGTAAAGGCCGAGTGCGGCCCACGCGCCCGCCTGAGCCAGGGTGCCAAGCACCGGTTGATGCACCAGTACATGAGTGAGCGGTTCCCGACGTTTCCCACCGAGAAGATCCCTTCCCGCTGGACGTTCGCGGCCGTCTGGAAGGAGTGGTTCGGGCCCGGCGGAGCCCGGCCGCGTTACGGGCGGACGGCCGAGGCCGCCGCGGAGGCCGGGGTCTCCGGCCGGATGGTGGTCCACCGGCCGGGTCAGGTTCTGGTGCTGGACTCGACCCCGATGCCGGTGAAGCTGCGCGAGACCGTGTTCGTCGACGCGATCACCGCGACGCTGACCCTCGCACTCGATCTGTACACGCACGGGCTGCCGGCCTTCCGGCTCACGCTCCAGTCAGACACCTCGGTCGACATCGCGATGCTGCTGCGGGACGTGATGCTGCCGCTTCCGATGCGGGACGGCTGGGGCGAGGACATGGAATGGCCCTACGCCGGGGTCCCAGCCGAGGTGATCGCCGAGTTCACCGGGCACCGGGTCGCCGCTCTGCCGTTCTTCGCCCCGGAGACGGTCACCACCGACCACGGCGGCCCCTACAAGAATCACCGGCGGTGACGTCGCGGACCGCGGGGCCGACCCGGAACGCGATGCGAGCCTCACGCTCGCACAGGCCGAGCACATCATCGCGACCTGGATCGTCCAGTTCTGGCAGAACCGCAAACTGGGCGAATACGCCCCGAGCTGGGGGCCGGGTGAAGACCACAGCCCCAACACCCTGTTCGCTGCCGCGATGGAACAGGGCGGCTTCGACCTGGACTTTCCTGAACCGAGCTTCTACTACAAGGTCCTGCGCAAGCACCACGTGAAGATCCATCCTCGACGCGGAGTGAAGATCCTCGGGCTCTGGTATCACCACCCGGTCCTCGACGAGCCACGCTTCCAGCAGCCCTCCGCCCGGGGCGGCAAACACGCGGGCAAGTGGGTAGTCCGCAGTGACCGAAGGGACCGCCGACAGGTGTTCTTCCAAGACCCTGCCGACCACGAGACCTGGCACATCCTGCGCTGGAGAGGACTGCCGCCCGAAGGTGAGATCCCCGCGTTCTCGGACAAGACTGCCGACGCCCTCCTGACACGCGTGAAGGCGAACAACATCAGGATCTACTCCGAGAGCGAGCTCCTGGAACATCTGCTGGGGATCCTCGGCTCGGTCACCCCCGTCGACCAATGGCCCAGCCAGGCCAAGAAGAAGGCCGGAAAGAAGCAGCGCGTCGCCCAAGCCCGCGAGATCACCCGCGCACAGGCTGCGGCCGCCGACCGCCCCCCGCCGCACCAGCCATCGCGGATGAGCCGGCTCCGGCTGAGATGCCCGCGGCCTGGGCCGAGCACGCCCGCACGATCGACCACGCGGTCGATGCCGACCGCCGTCGACGACGCGAAGAAGCCCTCGCCGACGTCAAGCCCGTGGCCCCGGCAACGCTGCACGAGGCCCTGAACCGGCGTCCCATGTTCCGGCTTCCGCCCCCCGACGGCTCGGAAGCCGATACACCTGTCCGGGAGGACGACACGTGACCCGAGCCCTCGCTCACGATGATCCGCTGGAGGGTCTGCCTTCACGAGCCAGGATCGCCGAGTTGATCCTTAGCAGCCGCCCGCCCCTCGACACCTACGCCGGTTGGCAGCACTACCGCACCCACTGCGGCCAACTGGTCCCCGCTGCGACGATCTCACCGCAGCAGTGGTCGATGCTCCCTGAGAGCCGCCGATACGACTACGACCTCTACCGGGAGCTGACGAATGCAAACCTCCCGCTGCAGGACACTCCCATGCACGACAAGGTCGGCAGGCTGATCCGGCGCCGGTTGAGCGGCAACACGAGGAAGAAGGACGACCCGACCCGCGCCGGCGTCATGATCAGCGGCTGGGGCAACTATGGCAAGACCGCGTCTGTCTGCTCAGCCGGGGCCGTCTTCGAAGACCAGTGGCTGGAACTGCACAGCAACCTCAACCCCAAGGCCCGTCCGGGCACGCGTGATCTCCACGCGCCGGTTGTCTATATCTCGACCCCGGTGACAGCAACCCCGAAAAGCCTTTGCACGTCAATCTTGGGCTTCTTCCGGGCCCCGACCCGCAAGTCGGCCACGCTGCCGGAACTGGTACGGCAGGTCGCCGACTCCCTTCATGACCATGGCGTCAAAGCGCTGATTCTGGATGACATCAGCCGGCTGCGGATGCACCGAGCCGACGACCAGGATGTCCTCGACCTGATGCGGGCCTTCATGAGCCTGGACGTGACTCTGATCCTGACCGGCGTCAACATCTCCGGCATCGGGCTGCTACGTGAGGCCAAGTGGAACAAGAAGACCCGGCAATGGGAGATGCCACCGCTGGAGTCGACCCGCATCCACGGCTTGGAGATCACCCAGACAGAACACCGCTTCGAGCTCATCGAGATCGACCGGTTCCGCTACATCACCCCGAAGCAGATCGAGGCCTTCGTCAATCATCTGGAGGGGATCGAGCAGCACCTTCGGCTGATGAACGCGAAGGCGGGCATGCTGACCGGCGGCGCCATGCCGGAGTACTTGATGCGTCGCACCGGTGGCGTTATCGGCCTGCTAGGACGCCTGCTCGAAGACGGCGCCCAGGAGGCCATGGAGTCCGGGAAGGAACTGATCGACGAGAGCCTGCTGGACGAGATCGTGCTCCGGCGGGATGGGCCCGAGCAGCCGCCGGACGAGCCCGTGATCCCGGCCGACGCGCAGACCACCGACAAGAAGACCACGCAGGCAAGACGCCCCAGGAACACCGTTTTCGATGACCCTGGCCCAGCTGCCCACACGGGCGCCTGACGGATGGTGCCGTGATGCATCCACTGCCCCGGAGTCTCGAACCGCTATCGGGAGAATCCCTGGTCAGCTATCTGCTTCGGCTCGGGCACCGTCTCGGCCTCTCGCCTCTGCACCTGATCCGCGCGGCAGGCTGGATCAGGCAAGGCAACCCCAATCACTTCCCGGGCAGTCTGCTGCTGGACCTTCCCAAGCCGCAGGCCGAGGCATTCGCCCGGCTCATCGGACAGACGGCCAGGGAAGTCTCCGCTTTGACGCTGACGCAGTGGCGGAACCGCTATCCGCCGATCGCCCGGTCCCTGCCCGGACCGGGTCGCCTGATGAGACCAGACGCGTGGCTCTATGTCGGTTCTCCCCGCTTCTGCCCCTCCTGCCTGGCGGGCGACGGCACTGAGGCCCAGCAATTACACGGCGGGCCATGGCGCAAGCTCTGGCACCTGCCCATCGCCTTCGTCTGCACCGAGCATCGGATCTATCTGGAAGCAGGATGCCCGCACTGCGGTCAGCCGCACGACGCACAAGGGCACCTGATCCAACGAGCCAACGACCATACGCTGCATCCAGCGCAATGCCGGTGGACGGTCGACGCGCAGACGCCGAGGAGGAAGTCTTTCGCCTGCGCCGGCAGACTCGACGACCGCACCGCATCTGCGGGTGACCGGCTACAACCGGCTGCGGACATCCTCCGCTTCCAGAGATTCCTCCGCGGCCGCCTGAAAACGCCTACCCGGACCACGGACGCGTCCGAGTACTTCACGGATCTTCGGCTGGCCACCGCGCTGATCAGCACGACATGGCCTCATGGCCGGTACCTCCTCGATAGCGAGACCGCTGAGCGAATCGACTCCAACTCGCAGAAACTGCATTTCGGTTCGGGCGGGAGGCACAGCGCACACGTCCGCGACACGCCACCGCGTGACTCCATTGCCTGCGGAGCTCTGCTCATGGCCGCAGATCGCCTGCTTTCGAGAGACGACCTGTCTGACCTCCTGTCCGACCTCACGCGCGCCGCCTTCGGTAACCCTCCAAGCCGTACACCATGGGCTGTTCTCCTCGGCGCCGTTCGTGGCCCGACATGACCGTTCTCGGTGGAACGGCTACGGCATTGCGCGGGGTGCAGGACCGCTAGCGGGTTGGGAATGAGATGAGCCCGCCGCCATCGCCCGGCCTCACTGATTCCGGCCGAGAAGGCGGGATTGGCGCACGCAGGACAGCACCATTCAAGGAAACAGCGATGTAGCGGGCAGGTGAAGACGAAAGGAAGTCGCCATCGCCCCTGCCAAGCGCTGCCAAAAGTGCGGCCCTCCCTTTCAACAAGACATTCGGGGCAGTATCGACTGAACCGTGTGAAGACCCAACCCTCGTGAACCACGGATGAGATAGATTGTTTTTCCCGAGGTAATCGGTCTGGGCGGGGGAGAATCCAGGGGCCTGATGGGTCAGGGTCAGATTTTGGATCTCGGAAGCGGTGAGCCGAAGGCTGCGGGCGACGATCTCCGCAAGGCCGGGGTCGACTTGGAGCAAGTACCGGGAAGAGAAAGTGGATGTTGTCGAGAGCTTGCCCCCCAGGCCGCAGCGAGCGGCAAGATGCAGTGGGGCGATGTCCAGTCGGTAAGACAGCCGCAGCAGGAAGCCGGGCAGGCTCTCCCCTGGCAACGGGTCCAGGCTGCGGGGAAGCGGCCGCATGCTCTCAGGCTCCCCTCTGCGCAGAAGATGTTCGTGGCCGCCGCGGCCGGCGAATTCACGAACTCTTCGAATTGGTTTGGGTCGTAGAAAGAGACCAGCCGCTTCGGTGGCGGCATCGCTGCCACAGCAGCGTAGGGGGTAGCACTGTCAGCGGTGACGGTTCTGGGCCACCCGACGCTGAAGCGCTCCGGGATCGGTGGAGGCTCTATGCGTTGACTCCAACCGCCGGTTGGGGCTGGTGTTGAGCGTAGTGTTGGTCTCGTGCTCGTGGGGCGGGATGTCTCCGATCGCTGTGTGGAGGCGCTGGTTGTTGAACCAGTCGACCCATTCCGCGGTGGCGAGTTCGACGTCGGCGAGGGCGTGCCAGGGTTTGCGGGGCCTGATCAACTCCGTCTTGTAGAGGCCGATCTGGGATTCCATGAGCGCGTTGTCCAGGGCGTCCCCGACGGTGCCCAGTCCGGCCTGGGCCCAGTCGTTGACCCGCGCCTGGGAGCCGACAGGCGATCATGGTCGATGTCTGCTGCGCAGCGCGGTAGGTAGAACGCGCCGCACTCATCGGCCGAGATTCAGCTCTCTGCGCCTGATGCTGCCATGGCGAACGCTCACCCTTTTGCCCGAAGTGTTGCGTGGGTCGAGCCGATGGAGCGCCAGGTGGTTTCAACGGTGCCGCCTCCGACGCGGACCCGCAGCAGTGCTTGGACGTTCAGCGTGGCGCCAGAGCTGTGGCGCGCGGTGCCGGTCTGCCGCCTGCTTGATCGGTGGGGCCGCGAACAGCTTCTGGTCGAGGTTGCTGCCGAGTGGTCTGCGCGCGGACGTACCGCAAGAGTGAAGCGGCCCAACCTGGCTCGCTGTCAAGGCCGTTGTCGCTGCGCAACCCGGCCTGCCTGCGGACGGAGGCCGGGCCTGCGACGGCTTTCCGGAGTGGTTGACGTTCCCAGTTGCTGCTCATTGCCGACATGCTGACGTCCCTGTCTGGAGTGGGGCTACTGCACTTGCGGCTCGGCGTGAAATGGCTCAAATGGCGCCAGGTGTGCTCGATGTGCGGTACAGGCACACTCGCGCCATGGGAGCGCACCCATGGCGTCGGCCCTGCGGGAATCCGGCAACGGGCGCCAGGAGAAAGCGATTTCCCCAGGTCGTCGGTTTTCGCAGGGGTCACATAAAGGTCGTGCGCGGCTCTTGACGTTCGGCAGGCCGAACGGATCTCATGGGCCTGCTGTTCGGTCTCGTTCACTTCTGATCGATTGTGTGTCCTTGCGGCCTGGAACTCGATGGCCGCTGCCCTGCCCCAGGAGTCGTCATGCAACTCTCTTCCTCCGGTCTCTCCTCTCCCGGCCCCGACCGCCGCACGCTGCTGCGGGGGATGGGCGGGGCCGTTGCGTTAGGCGCCGGCATCCCCTTGCTGAGCGCCTGCGGCGGTAGCGGTACGGCGAGTGACCCGAAGACCGTCACGGTCGGTTCCAACGCGTCGGACGCGGTGCCGAAGAAGGCGTTCGCGGACATCTACGCGGCCTACAAGAAGAAGTCCGGGGTCACGGTCGACGTGAACACCAAGGACCACAACACGTTCCAGGAACAGATCAACTCGTATCTGCAGGGCACGCCGGACGACGTGTTCCACTGGTTCGCCGGCTACCGCATGCAGTTCTTCGCGGGCAAGGGACTGGCCACGCCGATCGATGACGTGTGGAAGACCATCGGGGACAACTTCTCCGTCGCGATGAAGGTGCTCAGCCAGAGTGAGGACGGCAACCACTATTTCGTCCCGCTGTACACGTACCCCTGGGCCCTCTTCTACCGGAAGAGCGTCTTCAAGCAGTACGGCTACGAAGTTCCCACCACCTGGGACCAGTTGGTCGCGCTGTGCAAGCAGATGAAGAAGGACGGGCTCGTCCCGATCGCCTTCGGCGACAAGGACGCCTGGCCCGCGATGGGCACCTTCGATCAGATCAACTTCCGTGCCAACGGCTACGACTTCCACGTCGAGCTGATGGCCGGCAAGGCCTCCTGGACCGACGCCAAGGTGCGCAAGACCTTCGACCTGTGGACCGAGCTCCTCCCCTACCACCAGGACGGCGCCGTCGGCCGTACCTGGCAGGACGCCGCCCAGACTCTGGCCTCGAAGAAGGCCGGCATGTACCTGCTGGGCACCTTCGTGGCCCAGCAGTTCACCAACCCGGCCGACCTGGACGACCTGGACTTCTTCGCCTTCCCGGAGATCGACCCGGCGTACGGGCAGAACACCGTCGAGGCGCCGACCGACGGCTTCATGCTCAGCAAGGCCCCGAAGAACAAGGCCGAGGCCGTCAAGCTCCTGGAGTACCTGGGCTCCCCGGCCGCCGAGGAGATCTACCTCAAGTCCGACCCGAGCGTCGTCGCCGCCTCCACCAAGGCCGACACCTCCTCGTACAGCCCGCTGCAGAAGAAGGCGTACGAGATGATCTCGGGCGCGAGGAGCCTGACTCAGTTCATGGACCGTGACTCCCGGCCGGACTTCACCTCCACGGTGATGCAGCCCGCGCTGCAGAAGTTCATCCGCGATCCGAAGGGAATCGACAGCCTGCTCTCGTCGATCGAGCGCCAGAAGAAGACGATCTTCGCTTCCTCATGACTGTCACGCGGAACACCGGTACCGGGACCGGACTTACCAGCACCCCGGGAGCGACCAATCCCATGCCCCCGCCCCCGGGGCCCCCGGAGACACTGTCGGCAAAGGGGAGGAGCGAGCGGGTGCGACAGGGGCACCGACGGCTGTTGACCCGCCGCGACCGGCTCACGCTGTGGCTCATGGCCGGCCTGCCGACCGTCCTGCACATCGCCCTGGTGTGGGTCACGGCGCTGGCTTCGATCGGGCTGGCCTTCACCACCTGGGACGGCATCGGCTTCGACTCGATCCAGTGGGTCGGGCTGCAGAACTTCAAGGAACTGTTCACCAACAACCCGCAGTTCTGGCCCGCCGTCCAGCACAACGTCATCTGGCTCGCCGTTCTGATCCTCCTACCCATGCCGCTGGGGATGTTCCTGGCGGTACAGCTGGACAAGAAGATCCGCTTCAGCAGGGTCTACCAGACCGCGTTCTTCCTGCCCGTCGTGATGTCCTTCGCCGTCATCGGCTTCGTCTGGCAGCTCGTCTACAACCCCGACACCGGCCTGATCAACAGCCTCATCGGCGCCAACAAGCCCGGCCACTACATCGACTGGATCGGCGACCCCGACCTGAACCTCTGGGCCGTGCTGGTCGCCGCATCCTGGCGGCATACCGGCTACCTGATGATCCTCTATCTGGCAGGCCTGAAGGGCGTCGACCCCTCGCTGCGGGAGGCGTCCGCGATCGACGGCGCGAACGAGTGGCAGACGTTCAGGAACGTCATCTTCCCCACACTGCGGCCCACCAACACCATCGTGCTGGTCGTCACCATCATCGAGGCCCTGCGCGCCTTCGACCTGGTCTTCGTCTTCAACAAGGGCGCCGAAGGCACCGAGCTGCTCTCGATCCTCGTGACCAACAACATCATCGGCGAGTCCAGCCGCATCGGATACGGCTCCGCGATCGCCGTCGTCCTGCTGGTGATCTCGCTCGCCGTGATCATCCCGTACCTGGTGGCCACCTTCCGGAAGGAGCGGCGATCGTGAGCGCCTTCACCGCCCCGCTCAGCAAGCAGCGCACCCCCCTGCGCCCGGCCCGGATCCTGCTGCACGTCTTCCTCGCCGGCACCGCACTGGCCTGGCTCGCTCCGCTGCTCTGGGCGATCCTCGCGGCCCTGCGCCCGTACGGCGAGACCAGTGAGAAGGGTTACGTGTCCTGGCCCGACAAACTGAGCCTCGACAACTTCACCAACGCCTTCCAGCAGTCGGACATGATGCACTACTTCGGCAACACGCTGCTCATCGCGGTGCCGGCCGTGCTGGTGACGCTGTTCCTGTCGTCGATGGTCGCCTTCTACGTCAGCCGCTTCGACTTCCGCCTCAACCTCTTCCTGCTGCTGGTCTTCACGGCGGGCAACCTGCTGCCGCAGCAGGTCATCATCACCCCGCTGTACCGGATGTACCTGCTCGTCGACCTGCCCGGCATCACCATGTCCGGCAAGCTCTACGACTCCGCCCTCGGCCTGGTCCTCATCCATGTCGCGTTCCAGTCGGGGTTTTGCGCCTTCGTGCTCAGCAACTTCATGCGTTCACTTCCGCACGAGCTCACCGAGGCCGCGCTGGTCGACGGCGCCTCGGTGTGGCGGCTGTACTGGCAGATCACGCTGCCGCTGTGCAAGCCGGCGATGGCGGCACTCGCGACCCTGCTGTCTATTTGGATCTACAACGACTTCTTCTGGGCCATCGTCCTGATCTCGACCGGCGAGAACATGCCGGTCACCTCGGCCCTGAACAACCTCTCCGGCCAGTACTTCACCGACCCCAACCTGATCGCCGCCGGCGCCCTGCTCACCGCGATCCCGACGCTGATCGTGTACTTCGCGCTCCAGCGCCAGTTCGTCAGCGGTCTGACCCTCGGCGCCAACAAGGGCTGACCATCGGCCGCGCCGGCCCCTTTCCGCCTTCCCACCCCCCATTCCTCTGGAGCCGGTACTGAGCACAGGACGGCAGTTGCCCCTCCCCAGCACGAGCGCCAACGCCCCACGACGCCAACCTCGTTCAAGAGAGGAGACTCCGGACAGATGAATGCCGACCTCTGCTGCAGGTGCAACCGCTGGACAGACGCCCCCATTTCCGTGGGCCACATCCAGCGGTCCAGTGCCCCCGACCGGACGCTGTCCGTCTGCCCGGACTGCATCCCCCGTTTCACCTGAGCCGCTCGCGCAGCCGACGAACCCCATCCGTCCCGCACCAGTAGCCGCCGGCGGGGCGCCGATGACGGCGTCGTCGGCCGCGGCGACGGCCTCGCCAGGCTCCTGCCGAGCTGCCGTTGAACACCTCCGGGAAGTCCGCTGAACGGGACTCGGCCGAAGGCCGACAGCGGACGTACCCGACGTCCAGTCCCACGATCTTGGCCCCACCTCACACATCATGTCAGCCCCGATCCGGGGTGGGGCCAACCCTCATTCTCGATCAGGCCCAGCGCAGATCGACGAATGGGACCAAGAGCCGCCCGAGGGTGGGTTCGACCTTCTTCCCGAAGCCGCCCTCCCGTTCACGAAGGAGCAATGATGCTCAGACGTGTTCTCACGGCATTGCTGGCCACCTGTGCCGGCGTGCTCGCACTCCTGGTGGTCGGGCCGCCCGCCCATGCCGCCCCGGTCACGTTGACCAACCCCATCGACTTCACCGGGACCAATGGCGACCCCGTCGACGCCCACGGTGGCGGGGTGATCAAGCACAACGGCTACTACTACTGGTTCGGGGAGAACCGCCACTCGGACGACACCTTCAAGGCCGTCTCCGTCTACAAGTCGTCCGACCTGAAGACGTGGGAGTGGGTGGGCGATGCCCTGAACGAGGCGAGCGATCCCGAGCTGGAGTCGGCCAAGATCGAGCGTCCCAAGGTGATCTACAACAGCACCACCAAGAAGTTCGTCATGTGGATGCACAAGGAGAATGCCACGGACTACCTCGAGGCCCGCGCCGCCGTCGCCGTCTCCGACACGATCGAGGGCCCCTACGACTATCAGAGCAGCTTCCGGCCGCCGAGCGGCACCGAGTCCCGGGACATGACGCTGTTCGTCGACAAGGACGCGAACGGCAATGAGACCGCCTACCACGCCACGGCCGCCAAGGACAACGCCGACCTGCGCATCTACAAGCTCAACTCCGCCTTCACCGGGTACGACACCAACTACAAGGTGAAGGAAGAGGTCGCCCTGGTCGCCAACCCCTGGCCGGGCCAGTATCGGGAGTCCCCGGCGCTGTTCAAGCGAGACGGTGTCTACTTCATGTTGACCTCCGGCACCAGGGGCTGGAATCCCAACCAGCAGAAGTACGCCACCTCCACCAGCCTCAGCACTGGTTGGTCGGAGATGAAGGATGTCGGCAACGACATCGCCTACGACTCCCAGACCACGTTCGTCCTGCCCATCCAAGGCACGTCGGGCACCTCGTACCTGTACATGGGCGACCGGTGGGCCGGCGCCGATATCAGGGGCAGGCGCCCGGTCAACGAATCCACGTACGTCTGGCTGCCGCTGACCTTCCCGACCAAGACCACCATGAACCTGCCCTGGTACCCCCAGGTCGAAATCGACACGGCGGCGGGGACGGTCAAGGGCGTGGGCGGCGGCCCCTACTACAACCTCGTGGCCCGGCACAGCAACAAGTGCGTCGACGTCAAGGACAACTCCTCCGCCGACCACAACTCCTCCGCCGACGCCCCCGATACCCAGAAGGCCCCCGTCGTCCAATTCACCTGCCACGACGGCCTCAACCAGCAGTGGCGTCTGGAGGGCGCAGGCGACGGCTATTACCGCATCCTCGCCCAGCACAGCGGCAAATGCCTGGACGTTGAGAATGCGTCCACCGCAGACGAGGCCTTCGTGAACCAGTACAGCTGCGGCAGCGGCCAGAACCAGCAATGGAAGTTCGACGACCAGGGCAACGGCTACTACCGCCTGGTTGCACGACACAGCGGCAAGTGCCTGGACGTCCCGGCTGGCTCCAAGAACGACGTTGTCCGCCTCATCCAGTACACCTGCGGTACAGGCACCAACCAGCAGTTCACGCGGCCCAAGGTCTGAACCTCCTGGGTCGACGCATTTATGCGCACCACCGCACGCCAGGCCCGGGCCCACCCCGGTCCGCGCCTCGCGTCGGGCGCTCCCCGGACATGCTCGCGTACCCCACCGTCACCGACACGAGAGGCGACACCATGCCCAGATCGGTTCCTCGTGCCCTCTTGGCAGTCCTCGTGGTCTGCCTTTCACTGCTCGCCCTTCCGCCGACGCCGGCCGCGGCGGCCCCAACGACAAACATCACGGTCGACGGGACGTCCGGCGGCCGGACCTTCGACGGCTTCGGGGCGATCAGCGGCGGCGGCGGTAACAGCCGCCTGCTGGTCGACTACCCGGAGCCGCAGCGCAGCCAGATACTGGACTACCTCTTCAAGCCCGGCGTCGGCGCCTCGCTGCAGACACTCAAGCTTGAGATCGGAGGGGACACCAACTCCACCGACGGCGCCGAAGCCAGCCACGAGCACACCAAGGGCGATGTGGACTGCGACGCCGGCTATGAGTGGTGGCTGGCCCGCGAGGCCAAGGCTCGCAATCCGAAGATCAAGTTCGCCGGCCTTGCCTGGGGCGCGCCGGGCTGGATCCCCGACGGGAACTTCTGGTCCTCCGACACGATCGACTACCTGATGGGCTGGATGGACTGCGCGAAGCAGCACAACCTGACCATCGACTCTCTCGGCGGCTGGAACGAGCGGGGCTGGAAGGCCTGGTGGTACGTCGACCTCAAGAAAGCCCTCGTCTCGAAGGGCTACGCAACCAAGATCGTGGTGGGTGACAGCTTCGGCTGGGGGGTTGCCGAGGACCTGAAGGCGGACGCGGCGTTCCGGGACGCGGTGGACGTCATCGGCGTGCATTACCCGTGCGGCTACAGCAACGGCGGGGCCATCGGCAACAACGCCCCGTTCACCACCTGTAACAGCACGCCCGCCGCGCAGAACATCGGAAAGCCACTGTGGGCCAGCGAGAACGGATCACAGGACACCGAGGCGGGCGCCGCGCCGGTGGCACGGGCTCTCAACCGGGACTACATCGACGGTCGAATGACCGCGTACTACAACTGGCCGCTGGTGGGCTCGCTCTATCCGAACACGTACTTCGCCTTCAATGGACTGGTGTCGGCCAACCAGCCCTGGTCGGGCCACTATCGCGTCGGCAAGACCACGTGGGTTATGGCCCACACGACACAGTTCGCCCAGATCGGGTGGCGGTACCAGGATTCCGCCAGTGGCTATCTGGGCGGTGACCGGTCCAACGGCAGCTACGTGACGCTGCGAGCGCCCGACGGTGGCGACTACAGCACGATCATCGAGACGACGGAGGCCACCGCCCCGCAGACCTTGGATGTCCGGGTCACCGGCGGCTTGTCCACTGGTCAGGTTCACGTGTGGGCCACGAATCTCAACACCAACTCGGACAGCGCCGCTGACAACCTGGCGCACACCACCGATGTCACCCCGTCCGACGGCCGATACACCGTGACGCTGCAGCCCGGTCATGTCTACACGCTGACAACGACGACCGGGCAGGGCAAGGGCACGGCGGGATCGCCGGCGGCCTCGTCACTGAGCCTGCCGCAGTCCGATGACTTCGAGACCAAGGGCGTCACCTCGTCTCCGAAGTACTTCACGGACATGAACGGTGCCTTCCAGACCGTGTCCTGCGGTGGCGGACGCGGGGGCACGTGCCTGCGTCAGATGGCCACGACCACCCCGATCCGCTGGACCAGCGAGCCGTACTACGCGCCGTACACCTTCATGGGCGACGACTCGTGGAGCAACTACACCGTCAGCGCGGACACGATGCTGGAACAACCGGGCGCGGTGGAACTCCTTGGCCGCGTGACCATGCAGGGCAGGAACAACAACGGCCTGGAGGCCTACCACCTGCGGGTGAGCGACACGGGTGCCTGGTCGATCCTCAAGAGCGACTCCGCGTGGAAGTTCACCACCCTGAAGAGCGGCACCACAGCGGCCCTCGGCACGAACCGCTGGCACTCCGTCGCCCTGACCATGCAGGGCTCAACGATCACCGCCAGGGTCGACGGCACGGTGCTGGGCAGTGTCACCGACTCGACCTACGCTCACGGCCGTTCCGGTCTGGGCACGGTCGACTCCGCCGACGCGACGACCGGCGGCGGATACAAGACGCAGCAGTTCGACGCCTTCTCCGTCACGCCCGGGACCGATCCGACCCCTGCACGTGTCGGCTCCGTCCCTTCGGGCATCTCCGGCATGTGCCTGGACCTCCCGGCAGGCAACACCGCTGACGCCACGCCGGTGAAGACCTACAGCTGCAACAACAGTTTCGCGCAGATCTGGACCCACAACCCGGCCGACGGCACGATCAGGATCGGCGGCAAGTGCCTGGACGTCCCTGAGCAGGCCACGAAGAACGGCACCAAGGTTCACATCTGGACCTGCAACGGCGGAAGCAACCAGAAGTGGACTCCGCAAGCCGACGGCACGCTGCGCGGCACGCAGTCCGGGCGATGCCTGGACGTCCCGGAGGGCAGCACCAGCCCTGTGCAGCTTGTGATCTGGACCTGCCACGGCGCAAACAACCAGAAGTGGAAGCTCCCCGGTTAGGAAGGTGGCGGAGATCCCTTGTAGTCCAGGGGATCTCCGCCCCACCTCGCCACGTCCGACAGCGTCATCCACCCTGCCGATCCTCTGTCCGTGTGGCCATCGCCGACGCCATCAGATCTGCTCACCCCCCTTCCGGATCACGGTGCGGTCGGCTCGCGCGACACGGCCTATCCCGTCCCGAGGAGGACGTGCGACATGATCAGTCCCCGATCACGGTGAGCGCCCCCCGGGGTGCGCACCGACCCCGACGAAGCCACGTCGTTCGTCAAGGCGACCGGTGTCGATGCCCTCGCTGTCGCAGTCGGCACCTCGCGCGCGATGGTGCAACGCACGGGGTGAACATCGCCACCCACCTCAACCAGGTGTTCACCGGCGCGGTCCGCAGCCACCTCGCCGACCACCCCGCCGAGGTCGACACCCGCAAATACCTCGCCCCCGGACGCGCCGCGATGGCCCAGGAGGCCGCGCGGCTGCTGTGCCTGCTCCGGGCCGGATGAACACTCAAGAAGGAAGTTCTCATGCGAACAACCAGACATCTCGCGGTCCCGGTCGGCCTGGGCCTTGTGGCCTGCGCCCTGACCGGGGCCGGCGCTACGGCCCACGCGGCGCCAGCAGCACCCGCTTCCGGCACCGTCTACACCCTGACGAACGCCGCGAGCGGCCAACTGATGGACGTCAGATACGGCTCGACTGCCCCCGGCGCACCCGTCGTTCAGTGGCCGTCGAAAAACGGGGCCAACCAGCAATGGTTGCTGACCCGGACCAGCTCCGGCGCCTATACCGTCAGGAGCGCCAACAGCGGCCTGTGTCTGGACGTTCCCGACCCGCAGAACTCCGTTCCGCAGCTCGTCCAGAACACCTGCAACGGCTCCGGCGACCAGCAATGGAAGATCGAGTCCGTCGGCGGCGGCACCTACACCCTTGCCAACGCCGCAAGCGGCCTGCTCGTCGACAACAAAGAGTCGTTGGACAAAGAGGGCAACGAGATCATCCAGTGGCCGTCCAACGGCGGCGCCAACCAGCACTGGACCCTCACGCCGGCCCTCACCCCGCTCACACGGCTCGGCACCTACACCGCCGGCCTGATGTCCAACGGACCCTCCTTCACCAACCAGAGCATCCGCATGGTCGCCCACACCACCGTCGCAGGGTCCAAGCTCCGCGTCCGACTGAGCAATCGCTACGGCACCGCACCGCTGACCATCGACGCCGTCGACCTCGCCCAGGAAGGCAGAACCCCCGGCACCGCCGTCCCCGGCACCCACCACACCGTCACCTTCAACGGCAGCGCCTCCGTCACCATCCCCGCCGGGCAGGACGTCGCCAGCGATCCGATCCCGATGGACGTGGCCGCGAACACAGACCAGCTCGTGAGCCTCCACCTGCCGGGCACGCCCGTCGGCACGACCTGGCACGAAGAGGCACAGCAGGATGCTTGGGTCTCTACCGTCGGCAACAACGTCACCGACGACGGCCTCGGCAACTACCCGACCAAGAAGTGGTCCTGGTTCTTCCTCGAAGGCCTGGACGTCATCTCCTCGACCGCCACCGGAACACTGGTGTGCGTCGGGGACTCCATCACCGACGGCGTCGGATCCACTTGGGGCGCCAACCGCCGCTGGCCCGACTACCTCGCCCTGCGCATGAACTCCGCCCCCGGCGGCCCCACCCTCGGCGTCGTGGACGCCGGCATCGGCTCCAACCGCGTACTGACAGACGTCAACGGCAACAACCCCAGCCTCCAGACCCGATTCGACCACGACGTGCTCGGCCAGCCCAACGTCAAGAGCGTGATCCTGCTGGAGGGCATCAACGACATCGGCAGCAACCTCGGCTCCAACGGATCCACCCCTCTGACCGCCACGGACCTCGAGAACGGCATGCAGAAGGTGATCGACAAAGCCCACGCCGTCGGCGTGAAGATCATCGGCGGGACGATCCTGCCCTACGAGGGCGCCGGCTACTACACGGCTGACGGCGAGAAGGTCCGCCAAGCCGTCAACCAATGGATCCGCACCAGCGGCGCCTTCGACGGCGTCATCGACTTCGACAAGGCAATGCAGGACCCCGGCAACCCTCGGGCCCTCAACGACGCCTACGACAGCGGCGACAACCTGCACCCCAACGACGCCGGCTATCAGGCGATGGCCAACGCCGTGAACCTCGCCCTGCTCACGCCGTAGCACCGTGTCAGCCTTCCCTTCCCCTGGAGAGCCGCATGTCCCGCACCGCTGCACGTAGTTGGACCAGCCGCGTCATCGCCCAGCTGCTCGCCGCCGGACTCGCCTTCGCCGGCCTGGCGTCCCTCGACCGGCCGGAGACTTCGTCGCCCCTGTCCGCCGAACCGGCTGCCGTGAGTACCCATCAGAACGATGTCACTCCGCCGCCGATGGGCTGGGCGTCGTGGAACGGCTTCCTCAGCAGCATCGACCACAACGTGATCAAGCAGCAGGCCGACGCCCTGGCCTCCTCAGGTATGGCCGCCGCCGGTTACAAGTACGTCAACCTCGACGACGGCTGGTGGCAGGGCCAACGCGACGCGAACGGCAACATCGTCGTCGACGAGAACCTGTGGCCCGGCGGCATGAAGGCCATCGCCGACTACATCCACGGCAAGGGCCTGAAGGCCGGCATCTACACCGACGCGGGCAAGCACGGCTGCGGCTACTACTACCCCACCACCCGGCCCGCTGCGCCCAACACCGGTATGGAGGGCCACTACCAGCAGGACCTGGAGACCTTCCAGCGCTGGGGCTTCGACTACGTGAAGATCGACTGGTGCGGCGGCAAGGAGGAGGGCCTGGACCAGGAGACCACGTACAAGCAGATCGCCGCCGCCAACGAGGCCGCCTCAGCGGTGACCGGCCGCAAGCTGGTGCTGTCGTTCTGCGAGTGGGGCACCGGACGGCCCTGGAACTGGGCCACGGGCTACGGCGACCTGTGGCGCACCAGCCACGACCTCCTCCAGCCCAAGGAGTCTCCGAGCCTGACGAAGATGTACCACAACTTCGACGAGGCTCTGCAGCCCGCAGCCCAGCACACCGGGTACTACAACGACCCCGACATGCTGACGGTCGGCGTCAACGGAATGACCGCCGCACGCAACCGGCTGCACATGAGCCTGTGGTCGATCGCCGGCGCCCCGCTGCTGGCCGGCAACAACGTGGCCACCATGAGCACGGAGACCCGTGACATCCTCACCAACCCCGAAGTCCTCGCCGTCAACCAGGACCCGCGCGGTCTGCAGGGCGCCAAGGTCGCCGAGGACACCCGGGACCTTCAGGTGTACGGCAAGGTGCTCTCCGGCACCGGCAAGCGCGCGGTGATGCTGTTCAACCGCACCGGCTCCGCCGCGAACATCACCGTCCGCTGGGCGGACCTCGGTCTGACGTCGGCGTCCGCTTCTGTGCGCAACGCCTGGACCCGCACCGACGCCGGTTCCTTCGCCACCGGCTACACCACGTCCGTCCCCGCGAACGACGCGGTCCTGCTGACCGTCTCCGGCACCGAGGCCTCCGGCTCGACCTACGAGGACACCACCACCGCCACCACCCCGACGTTCAGCAATGTCACCGCCTCCACGGCGGGCACCAAGCTCGTCGACATCACCTACGCCAACGGCGGCAGCACCGCCCGTAAGGCCACCATCCAGGTCAACGGCCAGTACAAGTACGTCGTGGCCTTCCCGCCGACCGGCTCGGCCACCACCTACCGGACGGTCTCCGTGCTCGCGCATCTGGCCAAGGGCGCGAACACCGTGAAGTTCGCGGCGGTTTCCGGCAGCACCGCACCCGACATCGACGCCCTTCGCGTCCAGGGCATCCCCGGCACCGATGGCCCCGCCCTCGTCGGCTCCGCGTCCGACCGCTGCCTGGACATCGAGAAGAACACCTACGTCAACGCCACCCAGGCGCAACTCTGGGACTGCTCCGGCGGACGCAACCAGACCTTCACCCACACCTCGCGCGGTGAACTCGTCGTCTACGGCAACAAGTGCCTCGACGCCGACGACAACGGCACCAAGGTCGTCATCGGGGACTGCACAGGAGGCACCAGCCAGAAGTGGACGGTCAACTCCGGCGGCACCATCACCAACAACCTCTCGGGCCTGTGCCTGGACGCCTCTGGCGCGGCTACCGCCAACGGCACCCGGCTGATCCTGTGGACCTGCAACGGCCAGGCCAACCAGAAATGGTCCCTCACTTGACGAGACCAGTCGAAGTGACAGATGTACCCGGGACGACCGGGACGGAGGCTGAAGGCCCGATCAGAAAGGCAGGGCACTCCATGCCGGACGAGGTGTCCCCTCACCCCAGTCGCCGCACCGTGGTGGCCGGTGGGCTGACCGTCGGAGCCGCCGTCGCGGCCGGGACGTACCTGTCCGCGGCGGGGGCGGAGACCGCCTCAGCCGCCGACGCGACGAGATCACTCTCCCTCACCGTCAACGGCGAGCGTTTGAAGCTCGCCGTCGACCCGCGCAGCAGCCTCCTCGACACTCTGCGCGACGAAGTCGGCGTCACCGGCCCCAAGAAGGGGTGCAACCAGGGGGCGTGCGGAGCGTGCACCGTGCTGCTCGACGGACGGCGCGTCCTGTCGTGCCTCACCTTCGCGGTCCTGCACGACGGGCAGGAGGTCACCACCGTCGAAGGCATCGCCGACGGCGACCGCCTGCACCCGGTGCAGCAGGCCTTCATGGACCACGACGCGTTCCAGTGCGGCTTTTGCACCTCCGGGCAGATCATGTCGGCTGTCGCGCTGCTCGAGGAGGAGCCGGGGATCACCGAGGACCGCATCCCCGAAGCCATGAGCGGCAACCTGTGCCGGTGCGCGGCCTACTGCAACATCAGGGACGCGATCGCGTCGGCCTCGGCCACGATGGCGAAGGGGCGGTAGTCGTGGAGCCTTTCCAGTACGTTCGCGCACGCAGCGTCGGTGAGGCGGTCGGTCTCCTGGCTCGTCACCCCGGGGCAGAGGTGATCGCCGGCGCCACCGATCTGACGACCCTGATGCGCGACGGCATCCGGCGGCCGAGCCACCTCATCGACGTCAACGGGCTCGCTCTCGACGAGATCTCCGCCCTGCCGGACGGTGGTCTGCGCATCGGCGCGCTGTGCCGCAATGCCACTGATGACCAGCGGATTGTGCGGGGTTTCCCCGTCCTCGTCGAGGCGCTGCGCTCGGGTGCGTCCCCGCAGATCCGCAACCGGGCCACGTTCGGCGGCAATCTCCTGCAGCGGGTGCGCTGCCCCTACTACCGGCTGCCCGAGTTCGCCTGCAACCGCCGCGATCCGGGCTCCGGCTGCGCGGCGCTGGACGGTGACAGCAGCCGACATGCCATCCTGGGCACCAGCGGATCCTGCATCGCCGTCCATCCGTCCGACTGCGCCGTCGCGCTCCAGGCACTCGACGCCGAGGTCGTCGTCCGGGGGCCCCGTGGGGAGCGACGTATCCCGATCGACGCCTTTCACCGGCTGCCGGGCCGCACACCCGAGCGTGAAGTCATGCTGCGCGACGACGAGATCATCCTCGCGGTCGATCTGCCGGGCCGTGCCTCCTCGGCGCACTCTCACTACGTCAAGTTCCGCGAGCGCGCCTCGTATGCCTTCGCGCTGGCGTCCGCCGCCGTCGCCGTGGAGGTGCGCGGCGGCACGGTCCGCTCGGCCCGGATCGCGCTGGGTGGCGTCGCGCCCAAGCCCTGGCGCGCGAGGGCGGCGGAGCGCGCCCTGCTCGGCCGGCCCTTCGGCAAGGACGCCATCGACGCGGCTTCCCGCGCGGCGACCAGTGGCGCGGCCCCGCGCCCCGACAACACGTACAAGGTGAGCCTGGCCCAAGCGGTCGTGCGCCAGGCCCTCACCGAACTCGGAGGTGCGCGATGACGTCCAGGACCGAGGTTCCCGAATCCGGGATCGGCGCGCCGGTCAACCGCGTCGAGGCGCGCGACAAGGTCACGGGCTCGGCCCGTTACACCGCGGACGTGCGCCTGCGGGGCATGGCGCACGCCACCGTCCTCACGAGCACGATCTCCGCGGGCCGGGTGCGCCGTATCGACACCACCCGGGCCCTGGCCGCACCCGGCGTGCTCACCGTCATCACCCACCGCGACAGGCTGCCGTGGCGGAGCACCCCCGCCGAAACCGGCTACCTGGAGAATCGCTTCCCGCTCGCCGACGACAAGATCACCTACTACGGGCAGCACCTCGCGATCGTCGTCGCCAAGACCCTGGAGCAGTCCCAGCACGCGGCATCGCTCGTGGACATCGACTACGAAGTGCACAAACCCGTGCCCACGTTCGAGGAGGCGTTGCCCGACGCCTATGCCGCGAGCGGACGCCTCATCAGACCGCCATGGCCGCAGCACCTGGTGCTCCCGCCCGGCGCCGACCCGCAGGCGGCACTTGCCGGCGCGGACGTGCGTACCGACTCCACCTATCGGGTGCCGCACTTCAGCCACGTGCCGCTGGAGCCGGGCGCCGTGGTCGCCGACTGGTCGGGCGGCACACTCACGCTGCACGACTGCAGCCAGGACGTGCACGGCCACCGGGAGGTCGTGGCCGCCGTGTTCGGGCTGCCGCCGGAACGCGTCCGGGTGCTGTCCCCGCTGGTCGGCGGGGCGTTCGGCAACAAGACCGACGTGTGGGGGCACTCCCTGCTCGCGGCGCACGCGGCCAGGGTGGTCCGACGCCCCGTCAAACTCGTGCTCAGCCGCAAGCAGGTGTTCACTTCGACGGGCCACCAGCCGCCGATCGTTCAGCGCATCCGGCTCGGTGCCAGCAGGGAGGGCAGGCTCGCCGTGATCCTCCACGACACCGTGAACGCGACCGAGGTGCGCGGCGACCGGCCCGAGCCCGCCATCGTCTCCACCGCCTCCTCCTACGCCGCGTCGGTCCTGGCCCTGGACGCGAAGGTCGCGAAGGTGAACATCGGCCCGTCCATCAGCCTCCGCTCCCCGGGCGACGGCCCCGGCTCCTTCGCCCTGGAGAGCGCCATGGACGAGCTGTCCTACCGCCTCGGCATGGATCCGCTGGAGCTGCGCCGCCGCAACCACCTGACCACGGATCCGCTGAGCGGCAGGCCGTGGAGCGCCAAGCACCTCCTTCAAGCCTACGAGATGGGAGCCGAGCGCTTCGGATGGGCCCGGCGCACGGCCGAGCCCCGCTCGATGCGTGACGGCGGCGAACTGGTCGGCTACGGCATGGCCACCGCCGTACGCGGCGAGATCCCCGACCAGGCGCGGGCCGAGGTGGAGATCCGCGCCGACGGGACGGCCCAGGTGCGCACGGCCACGCAGGAGATCGGCACCGGGAGCCTCACACTGGTTGCCCAGATCACGGCGGCGGGCACCGGGGTGCCCCTGGGCAGGGTGACCGTCCGCGCGGGCGACACCAACCTGCCCAGGACCGCGGGCAACGCCGGCTCGCGCACCACGGGCTACACCGGCTCCGCTGTCCACCTCGCCGCGGAGAAGGCCCGCCGGGCCGCGGTGCGGATGGCCGTCACCGACCCGGACTCGCCCTTGTACGGGCTGGCGGACGGCGAGGTCGAGGCGGCCGACGGGAGGCTGTTCCACCGGGACGACACCAAGCGCGGTGAGACGTATCGTGCCCTGCTGGCCCGCCACGCCGGCAAGCCGGTGGTGGCCGAGGCAAGCTACACCCCCCGGACCTCCCATGCCGTCGCCACATTCGGCGCGCACTTCACCGAGGTGCGGATCGACCCGGAACTGCCGAGGGTCCGCGTCACCCGGCACGTGGCGGTCTTCGACGTCGGCCGGATCACCAACCACAAGGCGGCCAGGAACCAGGCCCAGGGCGGCATCGTGTTCGGCATGGGCTGGGCGCTGATGGAGAAGCTGACGCCCGATCCGGTCTCCGGCCGCTACATCGACCCCGCGCTCACCGACTACCACATCCCGGTGAACGCCGATGTCCCCGACATCGAGGTGCTGTTCATCGACGAGCCCGACACCATCGCGCATCCGCACGGCAGCAAGGGCATGGGCGAGGTGGTCTCGGTCGGCGTCGCCGCGGCCATCGCCAACGCCGTTCATCACGCCACCGGCAAGCGGATCACCGACCTGCCGATCACCCCCGACAAACTGGTGGGATGACGCCGTGCGCGACATACTTCCGCAGCTGGCGGGGTGGTGGCGCGAGTCCCGGCCGTTCGCCCTGGCCACCCTCGTCGACGCGGTCGGCAGCACGCCGTTGCCGGTGGGCACGGCGATGGCCGTCGACGGCGAGGGCGCGGTGCTCGGTGCGATCAGTGGCGGCTGCGTCGACGCCGACGTCGCCGCGACCGCGCAGGACGTGCTGCGCGACGGCCGCCCCGTGCTGCGCCGCTACGGGCCCGCCGGCCCCGGTAGCGGACCGTTCGACGTCGGCCTGACCTGCGGGGGCACGATCACGGTCTGGATCGAGCCGGTGCCGCCGGACGGCGCTTGGTGGCTGCCCGTCCTGGCTGCGGCGGTCGGGGCCGGGCGCCCCGTCGCGCACGCCGTCCGGCTGAGCAGCGCCAGCCCCGGCCACCTGGTCGTGCTGCCCGACGGCGGCCGGGAGGGCAGCGTCGGCGCGGGCGAGGTGGACCGCGATGCCGAGGCGGCGTCGCGGCGTCTGCTACCCGAAGGTGGCACCGCGGTTCTCGGCTCCGGTCCGCATCCGGACGTCTTCGTCGCCGCACACGCCTCCCCGCCGCTGCTCGCGATCGTCACCTGGACGCCGGTGGCCCGGCCCTTGGCCCGGATCGGCGTCGAGCTCGGCTACCGTCCGGTCGTTCTGGAGCACCGCCCGGTGTTCGCGGCGCAGGCACGGGACGCCGGTGTGGAGGTGCTCCCCGGGCTGCCGCAGACGGGGCTGCGCACCCTGCGGGCGGAAGGCGCGCTCAACGGCCGCTCCGCCGTCGTGGTGCTCACGCACGACGCGCGGGTCGACGTTCCGGCGCTGCTGGAAGCCGCCGAGGGGGGCGTCGGGTACCTGGGCGCGATCGGCTCAGCGGCGACGATCCGTGACCGGAGCGGACGGCTGCGCGACGCCGGACTCGACGAGGCGGGGCGCTCGGCGATCCACTCGCCGATCGGCTTGCTCCTCGGCGGCCGCGCCCCGGCCGAGGTCGCCACGGCGATCGCGGCCCAACTCGTCGCCGTACGGGTCAGCCCACGGCATCCAGGTCCGCGTCGCGCAGTTGGGAGCGGCTGCTGATGCCCAGCTTCGGGAACACCTTGTACAGGTGGTAGCCGACGGTCCGCGGGCTCAAGGAGAGCCGCGCGCCTATCTCCCGGTTGCTCAGCCCCTCTGCTGCCAGCCGGGCGACCTGCAGCTCCTGGACCGTCAGCCGAGCCGATGAATCGCCGCCACGCCGCCCTGGCACACCACCCGCCGCACGCAACTGGGCGCGGGCGCGCTCCGCCTCGCCCAGCGCCCCGAGGCCAGCCAGCGTCTCCAGCGCCGAGCGCAGCTGTGCTCTGGCCTCGCCCTCGTGCCGGTTCCGCCGCAGCCATTCCCCGTACAGCAGCGCCGTGTGCCCCCGGGCGAGCGGAGCGTCCGCCGCGCCCGCAGCCGACAGGGCCGCCTGGAAGTGCTTGTCCGCCGCGTCGCCCTCCGCGAGCAGGGCGCGCATGCCGTGCCGGGGCAGCTGCGGCCAGGCCAGAGTGGTCTGCTCCGACCACTCCTCGAAGGCCCGCGCCGACTGTTCGGCGGCTTCCCTGCGGTCCGCGCGCACCTGCGCCTCCACCACGTCGAGGGCGGCCTGCCGGGCCACCCGGCCGTGGGCGAACGGTGAGCCTGGCTCGCCAAGTGCCGCCAGCCGTTCACAGGCCTGCGCGTAGTCGCCGGCGGCGAGGGACAGCCGCCCCAGCGCCCACTGCGCGGTGCCCGCCGCCGACCTGTTGCCCTGCGGCACCGCCAGAGCTTGGGCGCGCTCGGCGTACGCACGGCAATCCGCCGCCTCGCCGCGCCCGGCGGACAGCAGGGCCAGCACCGCGAGCAGATCCGCCTCCAGGACGGGCTGCCCGACGTCACGGGCCATCCGCAACCCCTCATGCGCGTGCGCCTCGCACTCAGGCCACAGCCCGGTCCGGTACTCCAGGTCCGCAAGCCACGACAGGAGCAGTCCGCGGACCGCCAGCATGCCGGACCATGCGAAATGGTCGCAGGCTTCCAGGATGAAGGACCGGGCCATCCGGGGGGAGGGCCCGAGGTTGCTCAGCGCGGCGGGCCACACATGGAGGTGGGCATCGTTGCGGCTGAGGCCCTCTGGCGCGGCCTGGAAGATCTGCCAGGGGGTCAGCCCGTCCAGGGGACGGCCGACGATCGCGTCCGCCAGCCAGCTCCCGTACCGGGCATACCCGGGATCCTCGCCGCCGGCGGCCTCGATGAGCCGCGCGGCCCGCAGGGCCTCGTCCGTCCGGTCGGCGCGCAGCGCCCCATCCACCGCCATGAAGGCCAGGACGACCGCCTTCTCGGCGGACCGGCCGGCCAGCGCGGCTGCGCTGTCCATCAGCCGGGCCACCGCCGCCTGCTGATCGCCGCCCCAGAGCTCCATCATGCCCCGCAGCCGGTCCAGTTCCAGCTGAGTCCCGGCGTCCGCAGGCCCGGACAGCGCCTCCCTCAGCAGCGGGTGGGCGAGCTGCGGGCTGCCCGACTTCCAGGCGGCGTGGGCCGCGGCGGCGAGCCGCCTGATGTGCTGTTGCTCCGTGGGGCTCAGCAGCGCGGCCCGGTGCAGTACGGCCGCAGCTGCGGCGAGTCCGCCCCTGCGGCGCACCGTCTCCGCGCTGGCTTCCAGTGCTTCGGCCAGTTGCTCGTCGGGGCCGGTGGCCGCGAGCGCGCGGTGCCACACGGCCCGTTCGCGCTGCCCGCCCTCCGGGCGTTGCGTCGCCAGTTCGTCTGCGAGCGCGCGATGCGCGAGCGCACGTCGGCGAGCGGAGGCGTCGGCGTACACCGCGGCCCGTACGAGCGGATGCCGGAAGCGCAGCCGGGCACCCGACACCTCCTCCAGGTGCCCGGCGGCCTCCACGACGTCCAGTGCCTGCTCGTCGACCGCCAGCCGTCCGGCTGCGGCGAGCACAGTGCCGGTGTGGCCGCTGTCTTCCGCTGCCGCCACCAGCAGGAGGGTTCGGGCCGATTCGGGCAGTTCCCGGGTGCGTTCGGCGAAGACCTCGCGAAGGCGCAGGCTGAGCGGGGCAGTTCCGGTGAGTACGACCTTCTCCGCGACCTCTGCCGGACTGCCGAGCCGGACCAGTTCTTGCAGCGCCAGCGGGTTGCCTCCCACGGCGTCGGCGACGGCGCGCCTGGCCGGACCCGGTGTCCCCCACCCGTGCTCGTCGAGGAGGGCGGACGCGGCGTCCGGGGCGAGCCCGCGGAGCGTGAGCTGTGGCAGGTCCCGAGTGGCCTCCCCGGCTTCGCGGACGGCGGCGAGGAAGGCGATGGAGCGGCCCTTGAGGCGGCGGGCGGCGAAGAGCAGCACACCGGCGGTGGCCGGGTCGAGCCAGTGCAGATCGTCCGCGACGAGCAGCAGGGGGGTGCGGGCCGCGGCCCGGTCCAACAGGGACAGCACGGCCGAGCGGACCATCAGATCCGCGGCGGGCGCGGTGGACAGGCCCAACGCGCTGCGCAGCGCGGCGGCTTGATCGCCCGGCAGCTCCGGCAACTGGTCGAGCAGCGGCGTCAGCAGCCGCTGCAGTCCGCTGAAGGCCAGGGCGACTTCGGCCTGGACGCCCGAGCAGGTCAGTACACGCGTGCCGCCGCTGACCGCGGCGACAGCACGCCGTAGCACCGCGGTCTTGCCGACCCCGGCATCCCCCTGCACGATCAGCGCTCCGCCCCGGCCCGCACTGGCCTCTGCGACGAGCCGGCTCAGTGCGTGGAGTTCCTCTTGCCGCCCATGGAGCATGTGGTGAGACTACCTCGGGCAAGCCTTGGGATATCGGCCTGTGCATACCCGACCGGTTCGCCATCGGCCCCCAACGCGCTGTCGGTCAGGGTGACTGTGCACGGCGCAGCTGAGAGTCGCCGTCGTCTGCGGTGAGCCTCATGCTCCGCTCTTCTCTCGATGACCACTCCGATCCTGCCGCGGGGCCGTGTCACCGAACGGTGACCCGGTTCTGGCCGCGCGGAAGTTCGTCCAGGGCGGGCGGCCAGGCCTTGGGCGGCAGTCGCGCGGGCCACGGCCCGGCGCTCTTTCTGTGTCAGTGGTGGATGGGTGAGGAACCCCTCAATCGGGTCGACGAGTGGCGCGAGGACCCCGGGGGAGCTATTGTCGAGGTGGCAGAACGACCGGTCTTTCTTCACGGTGGCCTCCGGGCTGTCTGGGCGGGTCAGCCTCCAGCCGGAGGACTCTCACGGGGTCCCCGGTGCACGTCGAACAGGGATGAAGAACTTCCATGACACCAATCCGCTTCAGGGCCGAGGTGGCCCCGTCGGTGAGCTCCTCGCCAGCCTGACGCCGCGCGCCCAGTCGGCTGATCGCGAACGGACACCCCGGCGATCGGGTTCGTGATGCACGTGATGAGCGGCGCCTTCGCCGCCCGCACGCTGATCGACGAACAGCCGCCGACGCAGGACTTCCTCCTTACGTACATCGACGCCGTGGTCCTCCCCGCCCTCGGCGCGCCCACCGCCTGACAAGGCCCGCACTCAGCACCTGACGTGACCGCTCACGTCGTCGAGCCGATCAACCCTGCCTCCCCGCCGGACTGATCACCCTGCCCCGAAGAACCAACGACCTGACCGGGAGTACGCCCTCGTGGCCACGTTTCTCTACAGACTCGGCCGACTCGCCTTCAGGCGACGGCACTTCGTCGCCCTCATATGGGTGGCACTGCTGGCGCTCGCGGGCTTCGGCGCGGCCAGCGCCCCCTCGGCGGGCAACACGTCCTTCACCGTCCCCGGCACCGAGGCCCAGAAGGCCTTCGACCTGCTGGAACAGCGCTTCCCCGGGATGAGCGCCGCCGGCGGCACCGCCCGCGTCGTCTTCAAGGCACCCGCCGGCGAGAAGATGACGGACGCCGCCAATAAGAACACCGTGCAGAAGACCGTCGACGCGCTGGCCGACGGCCCCGAGGTCGCCTCCGTCGCCGACCCCTACCAGGCCGACGCCGTCAGCAAGGACGGCACGATCGCCTACGCGTCGGTCAAGTACAAGGTCCCCGGCATGGAACTGGAGGACGGCACCCGGGAAGTCCTGGAGGAGACCGCGCAGGACGCGCGGGACGCCGGGCTGACCGTGGAGGTCGGCGGTGACGCACTCCTGGCGCAGCCCGAGACCGGCACGGGCGAGATCATCGGTATCGCGGTCGCCGCGGTGGTCCTGGTCATCACCTTCGGCTCACTGGTCGCGGCCGGCCTGCCGCTGCTGACGGCGCTCATCGGCGTCGGTATCGGAGTCTCGGCGATCACGGCCCTCGCCAGCACGCTCGAACTGGGCTCGACCACCTCGACGCTGGCCACGATGATCGGCCTGGCGGTCGGCATCGACTACGCCCTGTTCGTCGTCTCCCGCTACCGGGCCGAACTGGCCGCGGGCCGCGAGCGTGAGGAGGCGGCCGGCCGGGCCGTCGGCACCGCGGGCTCGGCGGTGGTGTTCGCCGGCCTCACGGTCGTGATCGCGCTGGTGGGCCTGTCCGTCGTCAACATGCCGATGCTGACGAAGATGGGCGTCGCGGCCGCGGGCACGGTCGCTATCGCGGTACTCATCGCACTGACGATGATCCCCGCACTGCTCGGATACGCCGGTCGGAGGGTCAAGCCGGCGGGCGAGAAGAGCAAGTTCCTGGGCGGCGCCCGAGCCGCACGGAAGGCCGCTTCGGCCAAGGCCAACATGGGCACGCGCTGGGCAAGGTTCGTCGTACGCCGTCCGATCGCCGTCCTGCTCCTCGGCGTTGTCGGCCTCGGGGCCGTCGCCGTCCCCGCCGTCTCCATGGAACTGGGCATCGGGGACGACAGCTCGCTGCCGACCTCGACGACGCAGCGCCGGGCTTACGACCTGCTGTCCGAGGGCTTCGGCCCCGGCTTCAACGGCCCCCTGGTGGTCGTCGTCGACGCGAAGGCGAGCGACGACCCGGATGCCGCGTTCACCGAGGTCACCGATCAGATCAAGGGCCTCAAGAACGTCGCGACCGTGATGCCGGCC
The DNA here is from genome assembly GCF_042888505.1 of Streptomyces sp. NPDC002870. Classification (NCBI taxonomy): domain Bacteria; kingdom Bacillati; phylum Actinomycetota; class Actinomycetes; order Kitasatosporales; family Streptomycetaceae; genus Streptomyces; species Streptomyces sp. NPDC002870. The sequence goes on along the minus strand of NZ_JBIAPW010000015.1, from coordinate 17,520 downwards.
GCCCCCAACAAGGCGGGCGACACAGCGACGATCACTGTGATCCCGGACGCCGAGCCGTCGTCGGTGACCACCGAGGAGCTGGTGCACGGCATCCGGGACGCGGGCACGGAGATCAAGGCCGACACGGACGCGGACGTGCTGGTCACCGGCACCACAGCCATGAACATCGACGTCGCGCAGAAGCTGAACGACGCGCTGATCCCGTACCTGGCCCTGGTCGTGGGCCTGGCGTTTCTGCTGCTGATCGTGGTCTTCCGCTCCATCCTCGTCCCGCTGAAGGCGGCCCTCGGCTTCCTGCTGAGCGTGATGGCAGCTCTCGGCGCCGTGGTCGCGGTCTTCCAGTGGGGCTGGATGGCCGACCTCGTGGGCGTCGAGGAGACCCGCCCCATCGTGGCGATCATGCCGATCTTCATGATCGGTGTGGTCTTCGGCCTCGCGATGGACTACGAGGTGTTCCTCGTGACCCGGATACGAGAGGCGTACATCCATGGCGAGAAGGCGAGCCAGGCCGTGGTGACCGGCTTCAACCACAGCGCGCGGGTCGTGACGGCCGCCGCGGTGATCATGATCGCGGTCTTTGGCGGCTTCATCGGCTCCAGCGAGGCGATGGTCAAGATGATCGGCTTCGGCCTGGCGATCGCTGTCCTCTTCGACGCGTTCATCGTGCGGATGGCGATCGTCCCGGCCGTCCTGGCTCTGCTCGGCAGGAAGGCGTGGTGGCTGCCGAAGTGGCTGGACCGGGTGCTGCCGAACGTGGATGTCGAGGGGGAAGGGCTGCGGACGCAGGGCGACTCGGCTCATTCGTCGGGCTCGTCCGGCTCGGGCGATTCGAAGGGTGCGGATCCGGATGAGGAGCGGGAACTGGTGAAGTTCTGAGTGTCAGACCTCGGCGGCCCCCGGTCTGATGGTGTGCGGTGAGCACCTCATCAGACCCGGGGCCGCTATCGGTAGGCGGATGGCTTCTCAGCTCGATCTTCAACCTCGTGCTGTCGAACGGCTCTCGTAGGCGTTCGCTCTGACGGGCAATCCCCGTATGTCCACGGCCTATGCGCTGGCGAAGCCCCGGAGGGGACGGGGTCCCGCCCCGCGGCTCCCGCGCGAAGTGCAGGGACTCCCAGCAACTGCCGGGCCGGCGCCCCGGTGAGGGCACGGCTGATCGCGGCCGCCTCCGACGACCTCGATGGCCAGCGGGCCTGTACGGGTGGTGGCCATGTCGTCAGAACGGCGATACTTGACAACCTAAAGCATTGAAGTGATAGTTGTTTCAGTTCCTGAACCTTTTCTGGGAGGTACCGCACCATGTCCACGTCCGCTCTCCCCTCTTCCAGCCGTGAATGGCACCTCGTCGCCCGCCCGCACGGCTGGCCCCAGACGGAGGACTTCGCCCTGCGCGAGGCTCCGGTAGCCGCGCCTGGCGAGGGCCGGATCCTCGTCCGGAACCTGCACTTCTCGGTCGACCCGTACATGCGCGGGCGGATGAACGATGTGAAGTCGTACGTCCCGCCGTTCCAGCTCGACCAGCCCATGGACGGCGGTGCGGTCGGCGAGGTCATCGCGTCGAACGCGGAGGGCTTCGCGGTCGGTGACCACGTGCTGCACGGCCTCGGCTGGCGCGAGTACGCGGACGTGGACGCCAAGCAGGCCGTCAAGGTCGACGCGTCCACCGCTCCGCTCCCGGCCTACCTGGGCGTTCTCGGTATGCCCGGACTCACCGCCTACGCCGGCCTCTTCGATGTCGCCTCCTTCGAGGAGGGCGACGCGGTCTTCGTCTCCGGCGCCGCCGGTGCGGTCGGCATCCTGGTCGGCCAGATGGCGAAGCTGAAGGGCGCCTCGCGGGTCATCGGCTCCGCCGGCTCCGACGAGAAGGTCAAGCTCCTCGTCGAGGAGTACGGCTTCGACGCCGCCTTCAACTACAAGAACGGCAACGTGGCCGAGCAGCTCAAGGCCGCCGCCCCCGACGGCATCGACGTCTACTTCGACAACGTCGGCGGCGAGCACCTCGAAGCCGCGATCTCCTCGCTCAACCTGCACGGCCGCATCACCCTCTGCGGAATGATCGCCCAGTACAACGAGACCGAGCCCACCCCCGCCCCGCGCAACCTGGCCATGGTCATCGGTAAGCGGCTGCGGATCCAGGGCATGCTCGTGCGCGACCACGAGGCGCTCCAGCCGCAGTTCGTGCGGGAGGTCGCGGGCTGGCTGCGCTCCGGTGAGCTCAAGTACCAGGAGACCGTCGTCGAGGGCGTCGAGAACGGTGTCGAGGCGTTCCTGGGGCTGATGCGCGGCGAGAACACCGGGAAGATGATCGTCTCCCTGGATCGGTAGTCTCGACCGACACCGTCGCGATCGTGGGCACGAGTCACGGCGAACCACAGACGGAAGCGTCATCTCGATCGAGCCGTCCGACGTCCTTCACACCGCCGTCGCCACCGCAACAACGGCCGTGACGGTTGCGTGGCCACCGACGATGGCAACCTCGAAGTCGTCGTCAACTCGCGCAAGGAGATGGGCGGTTCGGGCGCCGGTACGAACCCGGAGCAGCTCTTCACAGCCGGACATCTCCGGCTCGACTGTCCCCGCCGAGGTCGGCATCGGCAAGAATGACGGGGGCTTCGGCATCATCGGCAAGATCTCCGCGGACATCCTGAACGTGGACGCCGCCACCGCCAAGGACCTGATCGAGAAGGCCCACCAGGTGTGTCCGTACTCCAAGGCCACTCGCGGCAACATCACGGTCGAGCTCGCGGTCTGATCTGAACGGATCCGATCTCCACGCAGCGGCCCTCTCGCGCGCCCGACTTCAGCGGGGCGCACGCCGCGCCGTGGCCCCACCAGGCGGTGTCGCGGGCCGCGAAGGCGGCATTGACCTGCTTGGTCATGGCGGCGCGCGGTTGTCGACGGTGATGCCGTCAGATCACGGCTTCATAACGGCCCGGGACGGCGCGCGCGCTGACCGCTCATCGCCTTCGACAAGCCCTCCCGTCTGTCGCTCCCCAGGATGACTATCATGCGCGACCGCACCTCCGTAGCCGCCGCTACGGCAGCCGCCAGCGACGCTCACCTGACCGCCTTCATACGCAACGGCCCCCCGGACGCCGCCGACGCCGCGCTTGACGAGCTCTACCGGCGGCACCGCACTTCGGTCATCGCCTATGCCCGCACCTGCACACGAGACACGCACACGGCGGAAGACCTGACCTCGGAGGCGTTCGCCCGCGCGCTGCGCGCCGTGCGCGGAGGTGCCGGTCCCGAGGGGGCCTGGCGGCCGTATCTGCTGACCACGGTCCGCCGCACGGCCGCGTCGTGGGCCGCCACAGCCGACCGGATCGAGTTGTCCCCCGACTTCGGGACCTGGCTCTCCGAGGCGCCGAGCGGTGAGGAACAGGCGCTGCTGCGGGAGGACGCCGGTCTGGTGCAGCGCGCGTTCCGCAGTCTTCCCGAGCGCTGGCAGACCGTGCTGTGGCACTCGGCTGTGGAAGAAGAACCAGCGAAGCGGATCGCGCCACTGCTCGGTATCAGCCCGAGCGGCGTCGCGTCCCTCACCGCCCGGGCGCGTGAGGGTCTGCGTGAGGCGTACCTGACCGAGTACGCGGCGGACCCGACGATGTCCGACGAGTGCCGGCACTTCACGGGCGTGTTGGCCGCCTCGGTCCGCCGCGGCGGGCGGCACGGCGGGCACTCAGGTCTCAAGCGCCATCTTTCGGGGTGCCGCCGGTGTCGCCGTGCGAACCACCAACTGTGGGAGCTGAACAACTCGCTCAAGGCCGTACTCCCGGCAGGTGTTCTGCTGTGGGTGGGTGCCTCATACGGCACGAAGGTCGTGGGAGCGGCCGCGGTCGCCGGCTCCGCCGCCACGGGGTCCGCGGCCGGGACGACCACGGCCACCCCAGGGGCCGGCACGACCGTCAAGGTCGCCGGCGTCGGCGCCGCCCTCCTCGCCGTATCGATCGGCGGCTACGCGGCTCTGCCCGACGGCAACGACCCGCCGTCGCCGCGGCCCACCCTGGCGGCCACGCGACCCTCGCCATCCTCATCCCCCGCCCGGAGCGAACAGCACGACCCGAAGCCCCCTTCCCCTTCCCGTACACCGTCCGCACGCGCTTCCAAGAAATCGACCCCTCCCGCTTGGCAGCCGGCCGCCGACGACCGCGCCCAGCTGCCGATCGTGTCCACCGGCCGCTGCATGGACATTTCCACGGCCGAGGGCGCCGAGCCGTACGAAGCCGAGTGCGACGGCAGCCGTACGCAGCAGTGGGAGCTGCTCATCGACCGTGCCGCGCAGGAGGCCCGTATCCGGAACTACGCGACCGGCATGTGTCTCACCCACAGCGGCACGTCGACGGACGGCGCCCCGGTCCGCCAGGAGCGCGCCTGCAACTCCACCGCGGTCACGGCCCTGTGGACCTACTTCTTCCAGGCTTCCGGCACGGTCAACTTCGCTCAGAAGGGGAACACCATGTACTTCCTGGGCATCGATGAGTGGAACAAGGCCGACGGGCCTCACTCGCCTGCCATCGGCACGACGGCGAACTACTACGACACCGACTCCCTCCGATTCCGCTACACAGGAGACGTCTTCAGCGGCTGACGAGGGCCACTCCTCGTGGGACGTCTGAGGTTTCTGGGCACCTCCCTCCCGCGAGAGGCGCCCAGAACCGGTTCAGGAAGCCGGAGTCAGCGTGCGTGGCGGGCCATGGCAGCCCGCTTGCGGCGGGACTTCAGCAGGAATGCAGCGCCGACCGTGAACAGCGCGGCGCCGCCCGCCGCCATGGGCAGGTAGTTGGTGGTGTCGGTGCCGGTCTCGGCGAGATCGGCGCCATTCTGGTCGCCGGCACCGCCGGTGCTTTCCGCACCGTCCTCGTTCTGGGAAGCGACCGGCTCACTGCTGCCGGTCTGCGGCGCCGCGCCGTTGCCGGACTCGCCCTCGGCCTTCGCGGGGCTCGGCACGCCATTGAGGCTGACTGCCACCGTCGCCGTACCGTCATCGGACTGCTCCACCTTGATCCCAACCTTGTGTGCCTTGTCGGTGAAGACCGTGCCGGCCTCGAGAGCGTCGGCGTCACCAGGCGTGGTGTCGATCAGGTCGGCGTCCTTGCCGAAGTCGCCGTTCTTCACGCGGTAGGCGTGCACGCCCGTGAGGCGATCGTCGAGCGTGCCGGACGCGCCGCGCACCTCCACGATCAGGCTGTCCTGCCCGGCCGGGACGATCAGCGCGCGCACGCCGTCACCCGGTCCATACAGAGAACGCATCGTGTACGTACTGGACTTGGTGACCTTCACGGCTTCCGTGTCCGACAGCCACTTGGCGTGAATCAGCTCGGGCGCGGTCAGGCCCACCGCCACGCCGCCTCCCCCCATGGGGGTCATGAAGCTGTTGTCCTCCGTGTCCCGGCAGCTCGCCAGGTCCGAGTCCTCGCAGCGGATCCGCATCTGGTGGCCGTAGCCGAGGTTGTGACCGAACTCGTGGGACAGCACTGTCTGGTCGGCTGTGCCGTCGCCGGTCGGAATCCAGGTCAGGCCGCCTCCCACAGAGCCGAGTCCCCCGAAGCCACAGCCCGCCTTCTCGCCGGGGAAGGCCATCGAGAGGTGATCGAAGTCGTCCACCCACGTCAAGCCCTGTTCCTCCAGCGCCTTCTGCGTCAGCCAGTAGATCTTGCGCGTGTCACAGCCGGCGGCCGGCATGTCGAGATTGATCGGGCCGATCACTCCGCCCTCACCCCCCGCGGCCGGCTTGAACGTGGTGGCTTCCCGGGTCACCTCGTTGTAGTACGAGGTCAGGGACCTGGTCTTGCCGAAGTAGCTGTTCTGCAGGTTGCTCCTGGCCTGCGTGGGGTCAGCGAAGGAGCTGTCGCTGAAGTTGATCATCACAATCTGGATCCGCCGCTGGGCGGGGCCGTCCACGGCAGCGGCGGTGGACGGTGCCGTCGCAGCCAGTGCGACGGACGTGCAGGCGGCGGACATGAGCAGGGCGCCGCGAGGCACACGCATGGGAGGGGTCCTTCCGGTGGTTGAGCGGCTCGCGAGGTGCGAGCGAACTCCGAGCTTGCACGGGGCTCCTGAGCGACGCTCATCGCACGAGCGCCCCGAAGGATCTGTCACCCGTTGAGGAGCGCAGCCGCCTTCTACCGTCCTGGCGCGTTATCCACTCGTTATACGGGGGTGCGAGTAGCGGAAGTTGCATGGGTCTGGCCCCGGATCGCTGGATCCCGGGCCGGGGCTCTTCCGGTGGCCCCTGCCGCAGGGCCGGGAAGCCCTCGGCCATCCGCCGTCCCGTGGTGACTGCACGGGACGGGCGACCCGGTTCAGGCCGATCCGGTGGCGGGCGACGAGCGCCGAGACGCTGCTGACACGCGAAGCAGGCGCAGGTGGCAACAAGGAATGACCTTCCGGTGCCAAGCGGTGCGAATAGACTCCAGCTCAGCCCAACACCGCGGTGTCATCTACCCCGAAGTCGCTGGATCGCGCCCATCCAGAGCCTAAAGATCAGCGGGAACCGGCCGCCCCGCAGCTGGGGCGTGATGTGGACGCCGGTCCACGGCGAGGCTGCCCGTCCCGCGCGGCGGGCCGCCCGGCGCAACGGTCAAGCGGCGTGGGACAGCACCACGGGGCCGGCGGGTGCCGCGGCGCGGGCCGCGGTCGTGTGCACGGGACGTGTGGTGCGGACGGTGGCCGGGACCTGCGAGCGACTCCGCGCGAAGACAACGAGGCGCAGCACCGCGAACCGCGCGACACCGGCGAGCGCGGAGGCGGACAGGTAGACGACCTGCTCGAGCACCACACCGGGTGCTGCCACCAGTTGCTGCAGGACGAGCATCGCCACGGAGGTCACCGCGTACGCGGCCGCCGCGGACCCGGCCGACTGCGCATGCTGGCGCCTGGTCGCGCGCCCGCCTACGCCGAAGGTGAAGCGGGCATGCAACTCGGTGGCGAAGAGCGTGGAAGCCGCGGTGATCAGAGCGTTGGCCAGGCCCCAGTAGATCCACGAGGCGAGGGCCGCCACGGCGAAGCTGGAGGCGAGCCCCACTCCGCCGCCGAAGAGTACGAAGCGGGCGAAGGCGGTGAAGGTGCCGGGTGCCGCCTGCTGCTGGCTCTGCGCTGTTTCCATGATCCGACCCGACCCCCTTGATCGCTCGTTCTTGTGTGCCGTGACCGTTTGACGGCATTCACCAAGGCCGTCCGACAGACGGCCCCTGATTCGATAGCTGACGGTGCGTCAACTTGTCACGAGGCGAGTGCCACGCGGATGCCCAGCGTCGTGTCCCCTCCCCGGCGCAGCCGGCTGTTGAGGATCATGAGGCGGCCGAGGATGCCGTACTTGCGGGCGATGAGGGTGCGGTAGCGGGCGCTGGTCGCCGCGTCGGTGATCTCGGCGGTGGCCGGGACCGGGTCGCCGGTCGGGTTGCCGCGCAGGTCGCAGGGGCCGACGAGGATGTCGCCGCGTGCCTGGATCCGCTTGACCTTCCAGGAATCGGCCTGGGTCTGCACGCCCAGCGTGTCACCGTCGCGTACCACCCACACCGGTGTGGCGACCGGGGTGCCGTTCTTGCGGTAGCTGGTGATCAGCATGTACTTGCCGGCGCTGAGTTGCTCCAGCAGCGTGTCGTCCATGATGCGTTCGTGCTCCTTGCTCGTGCGTTCGAGGTCGTTGGCCACGTGGGCGGCGTAATGCGATGTCAATTGGCGCATGGGGATGCCTTCTTCCGAGGAGGGTGCGGGACGGCGGCGCGTGTGAGGTTGCGGGGTGGGATTGCGTACGGCCGCCTGGGGCCGGGGTGGTTCAGCTCAGGGGGACGTCGAGGACGGCCTTGCGGTGGCTGAACGTCTCGATGGAGTAGCGGCCGTGGTAGTTGCCCATGCCGCTTTCGCCGACGCCGCCGAAGGGAAGCGTCGGCACGGCGAGGTGGTGCAGCGGCAGGCCGAAGTTGAGGCCGCCCGAGGAGGTCTCGGCGGCGAGGCGGCGCTTGGTGGTGTTGCTCTCGGTGAAGGCGTACAGGGCGAGGGGCTTGTCGCGGTCGTTGATGAACGCGATGGCCTCGTCCAGGTCCGCCACGGTGAGGATCGGGAGGATGGGGCCGAAGATCTCCTCCTGCATCACGGGCTCGTCGGGCCGGACGTCGGCCAGCACGGTCGGGGCGATGTACGTGTCCGCGCGGTCGGTCTGCCCGCCGGTGACGGTGCGGCCGGAGCCCAGCAGCGCGGTCAGCCGGTCGAAGTGCCGCTCGTTGATGACGCGTCCGTAGGCGTCGGAGGTCTGCGGGTCCGCACCGAACAGCCCCTTGATCGCGACGACCAGGGCGGCCTGCAGTTCGGCCGCGGTATCGGGGTCGGTCAGGACGTAGTCGGGGGCGACGCAGGTCTGTCCGGCGTTGGCGAACTTCGTCTGCGCCAGGCGTTGCGCGACCGTGGCGATGTTGGCGTCCCGGTCTACGAACACCGGTGACTTGCCGCCGAGTTCGAGGACGACGGGGGTGAGGTTCTTCGCGGCGGCGGTCATCACGATGCGGCCGACCGTGCCGTTGCCGGTGTAGAAGATGTGGTCGAAGTGCTGCTCCAGCAGCGCGGTGGTCTCCGGCGCGCCGCCCTCGACGACCGCGGTCGCGTCGGTGTCGAGATACGCGGGCAGCAGCTCGGCCAGCAGTGCCGAGGTGCGGGCGGCGTAGTTGGCGGGCTTGATGACGACCGCGTTCCCGGCGGCGAGCGCGCCCGCGACGGGCACAAGCAGCAGATTGATCGGGTAGTTCCACGCCGAGATGACCAGGGCGACACCCAGGGGGTCGAACTCGGTGCGGGCGGTGCTGCCGGGGACTCCGGGCACCGTCACGGGGGCGGGCTGCGGGGCGGTCCACTCCTCCAGGTGCTCCAGGTAGTCGTCGATCTCGACGATCGTGGTTTCGATCTCCATGGCGTCGGCCTCGGCGTGGTTCTTGCGCAGGTCGGCGTAGAGGGCGTCGGCTATCGCCGCGCGGTTGTCGGTGAGCAGGTCGCGCAGGCGGGTCAGCTGCTTCCGGCGCCAGGCCAGGGGCTTGGTACGGCCGGTACGGAAGGCAGCGCGAAGCCGGTCCACCAGCGCGGTGGCTTCGGCGGCGGTGAAGGTGTCGTCGAGGGTGAAGGCTGCCTTGGTGTCAGTCACAGTCGTGTCCTGTTCGGTTTGGAGGGAAGGCCGGTCGGTCGGCATTCGAGGGAAGGAAAGTCGCGGCCGTGCAGGTGGTGCGGTCAGACCGTGGCGGCCGTGCGTGCGGGCGTGGTTTCGCCGTCGCCCGACGGGGCGGGCGTGCCGGTGGCGGGCGAGGGGGACCTGCGGCGGACCGCCAGGCCGACCATGGCCACGCCGATGACCAGCACGAACGCCATGCCGGCGAGGGCGAAGCTCAGGGTGTACTGGCTCTCGGCGGGCAGCGCGGGAACCCCGGCGGGCAGGTTGTCGAGCGTCTGGGAGGCAAGCAGCGAGGTGATGACCGCGCTGCCGATCGCACTGCCGGCGGAGCGGGAGATGGAGTTGAGGCCGTTGGCGATACCGGTCTGGTGGTGGGGGACGCCCGCCACGATCAGAGCGGGCATCGCGGCATAGCCGAAGCTGATGGCAACGCCGACGACCATGCCCGCCAGGATCACCGACGCGGTGGTGTCGTGAGCGAAGGTCAGCCAGGCGAAACCGACGACGCCGAAGACGGCGCCGGCGGCAAGCGTGAGACGCGCGCCGATGCGGCGTACCAGCATGCCTCCGAACTGCGCGGCGACGAGCGAGACGAGGGCGGAGGGCAGCAGGTAGACGACGGAGGCGCGCAGGACGGAGGCGCCGAAGCCGTAGCCGGCGATCTCAGAGGGCGTCTGGACGAGATAGGAGACGCCGATGAACTGGGAGAACATGGCGAACCCGACGAGAAGTCCGGCGATGTTGGTGAACAGCACCGGGCGGTGGACGAACATCTTCATGTCGACCAGGGGGTCGCGGACCGTGCGTTCGACGACGACCCAGATGACGGTCGTGACGGCCGCGGCGGCGAAGAGGGCGAGCGTGCGGGTCGAGGTCCAGCCCCAGGTGTGGCCCTGCGAGATGGGCAGCAGGAACAGGACGAGCAGCAGGGCGAGACCGGCGGCGCCGAGCCAGTCGGTGCGCCCGCCCGTCCGGGTGCGGGGCGCGGGTACGGCTATCGCAACGGCGATGAGCGCGGCGGTGGCGAGTGCGGCGGCCAGCCAGAAGACCTGGTGGTAGTCGGGGTGCGCGCCCTGGGTGAGGAGTCCGGCGCTCACGAGGGCGAGGCCGCTGCCGAACCCGAGCGTTCCGCTCACCAGAGCCATGGCGCCGGGCAGCCGTGCGGGCTCGACCTCTGAGCGCAGCACGGACAGTGCGAGCGGGAAGATCGCGGTGGCGGCGCCCTGCATCACGCGGGCCACGATGAGCCACAGCATGGAACTCGTGGTCGCGGCGAGCACGGATCCGGCGACCATCAGCACCAGCACACCGAGCAGGGTCGGCTTCGTGCCGTGCTGGTCGCCGAAGCGGCCCAGGAGCGGCGTGAAGACCGCGGCCGACAGCAGCGTGGCGGTGGTGACCCAGCTGACCTGCGCGGTGGAGGCGCCGAGGTCGTTCTGGATGATGCCGAGGATCGGGATGACCAGGGTCTGCATCATCGACACGACCATGGCGGCGAGGCCCAGCACCAGCACGAGGCTGAGGCTGCCGGTGCGGCGCTCCGGCGCGGTGGGGAGGGAGGACTTCACGGTCTTCTTTCCGGTGGAAGGTTGCCAAAGGGCGGACGCATCGATGGGCGAGAACCGAAACCATCGAGGTACTCCATACTTGAGGACATCAAACAATATGAAGCTGGGGTATGTCAAAGGTTGAGAGATTCAAGCTTTTCGGGGTACCCTCCAGGCATGCCGCCCACCCCGTCCAAGGCCCAGCTCATGGAGCTGCTCGCCCACTCGGTCAGTACGCACTACGCCGACTTCACGACCGCCGCCGCCGACACGGGCCTTACCTCCAGTCAGGCAAAGACCCTCACGGTGCTGCGCCGCGCGCCCGCCTCGATGCGCTCGCTCGCGCACACCCTCGCCTGTGACGCGTCGAACATGACCGGAATCATCGACCGGCTCGAAAAGCGCGACCTGGTCCGCCGTGAGGTAAGCGCCACCGACCGCCGCGTGAAGAACGTCGCCCTCACCGAGGCGGGTCAGAAGCTGATCGACGCCATCCGCGAGCGGATGGAGCAGACGCAGACCGGCCTGGACCAACTGTCCGACGAGGAGCGCGCCGAACTCTTCCGCCTCCTGACGGTGGTCTTCCCGGCCCAGTAGCCCAACCCGCCCGACTGCGGCCCAGCCTCTCGGTGCGGACCCTCGTGCAACTCGCCGACCGAACGAAGCCCCCCACCTGACAAGGTCCGGGCTCCCGACTTCGGCAGAGCCTTGAGCGCGTTGATCGCCTTGTGAGCCCAGCGCCTTGATGCCAGTAGGCAGGGAAGACCTCGGCCAGGACCTCCGGAAGCCGAACCCCGCCGCCGACCGCCAGGACCGGAGCCGGCCGCACCGACACCCACGCGTTCGGTCTCCTGCTCGAAGCCGCGCTCCGCCCTGGCGGGTGTGGCCATACAGTAGGTCCACCCAGGGCTCGCCCGCCTCGTGGAAGCCGCCCTTGAGCGTGACCAACTCCTTGGCGCCGTCCGCGCGTACGCCGACAAGGCGAGTACGCGGGCTGGGCCTCTTCCGGGCGGACATTGAGGTGGATGCCGCCGACCCGCACACGCGCAGTCGACCTCTGCGAGGTCGCTGTCAAGAACGCGACGCGGTCGGCCTGTCACTGCTGGTCAGTGATGATGAGTGAGGGACACCTCAATCGGGTCGACGAGTGGCGCGAGGACCTCAGGAAAGCTATTGTCGGCGAGGTAGAACGACCGGTCTTTCTTTGAGAGTGGTTCCCTGGGCTGTCCGGGCTGTCTGGGCGGGTCCGCCACCGGCCGGAGGACTCTCACCGGGCCCGGTGCACGTCGAACAGGGATGACAAGTTCCATGAAACCAATCCGCTCCAGGGTCGAGGTGGCCTCCGCCGGTGAGCCTCTTGTCGCTGAAGAGGATGCGGATCCATCCGATGGGAGCCATCAGGCCGCCCACCGCCTGGAGGGCGTCTGAGCACTCGGCGGCCACGTACTTGAACGGCGATCCGCGAAAGCCGCGCCCGCGCGTGCTCGGGGATCGTCTCGAAGATCAGGTCGATCGCCCCCGCGGGCGGGTGCCCGGCGGTCAGCTGTTTGGCCACCTCCCGATAGCAGGTGTCCCTGGTCAGCAGACCGGCCACGGCCAAGTCGTCCGAGAAGGCGAAGTGCCCTGGAAGGTGCGGCGTCTTGCACAGCAAATATCCGCTGAGGCCTTTGCGGCATCGCCCTCCAAGTCCTTCCGCCCCCAACAGAACCGACCGCTGAGCCGCCGACGGGACCACAGCACATTGCCCGTTCACGCCGACGCGATGGACCACCCGCACTCCCCGACAAGGGCATCGATATGACCACCAGCACCGCGGACCACACAGCCCGGCACTGCCCTCTTTGCAGGCGGCCCTTGCAGGAGCCGAACGACTACACCTTGTTCCTGCGGCAGTGGGTGCGCGCACCGGCCCGCATGGGGGCCATCGCCCCCAGCTCGCGGCGCCTGGCCGCGGCGGTCTGCGCGCCGGTGCCCGAACGCGGCGAGCCCGTCGTGGTGGAACTGGGTGCCGGCACCGGACCCTTCACTGCCGAGATCCAGCGCCGGCTGGGCGGCCGCGGCCGCCACCTGGCTGTCGAGATCGATCCGCTCCTTGCCCAGCGCCTGCGCCACCGGCACCCGGGAGCGGAGGTCATCCAGCGCGACGCCGTACACCTGCGCCGCCTGCTGGATGAGCGCGGCATCGAGAAGGCCGACGTGGTGGTCAGCGGCCTGCCCTGGGCCCTCTTTCCGTCCGCCACCCAACACCAGCTCATGGACGCGACAGCCGCGGTGCTCGCCCCGGCGGGTGCCTTCACCGCGTTCACCTACCTCCACGCCGTTCCCCTCTCCCCCGCCCGTCGATTCCGCGAACTGATGGCCAACCGCTTCGAAGAGGTCGTCCCCAGCCGCACCATATGGCGCAACACACCCCCGGCCTTCGTCCTCCACGCCCGCAGACCCCGCCCATGAGCCCGCGACCCCGGAACCCCGGTCACGAAGTTGACGCACGGCGTCGGCGTACTGCCCGCCGACGTCTTCGGGCCGGTCTCGCCTACCGCGCTCCTTGGGCGGCTTTCGGCGCGCATGACGCGACCTGCCGTCGGTTACGCGAGCGACGGCAGGTCGCGTCATGCGGTGTCGGGGTTGACCAGGACGATCTTGCCGATGTGGTGGGCGTCCAGGATCCGGTGCGCTTCCGCAGCCTCGGTCATGGGCAGGGTCCGGTCGATGACCACCTGTACGGATCCGTCCTCGACCAGTGGCCACACGTGGTCCTGGACCTCGGCCACGATGGCCGCTTTCTGCCCGGTCGGGCGGGAACGCAGAGTGGTCCCGTGTACGGACGCGCGCTTGAAGAGGAGTTCGGCGAGGTTGAGTTCGCCTCCAGGCCGTTCTGCAGACCGATGATGACCAGTCGCCCTTCGAGGGCCAAGGAGTGGATGTTGCGCTGGAGGTAGTGGCCGCCGATGACGTCGAGGATCACGTCGTACGGGCCGTGCTCGGCGAAGTCCTCGGTGCGGTAGTTGATCGCGAGGTCGGCGCCGAGGTCTCGTACCCTGGCGGCCTGCTCGGGGCCACCGACAGTGGTGACGACTCGGGCACCGCGGGCCTTGGCGATCTGGATGGCCATCGTGCTTATGCCGCCGGCTCCACCGTGCATGAGGAAGGTTTCGCCCGCCTTCAGAGCACCCGTCATGAAGACGTTCGACCACACCGTGGCGGCGGCTTCGGGCAGGGCCGCCGCTTCGACAAGGCTGATGCCCTTGGGCACCCTGAGCAACTGCCCGGCAGGGACGGCGACCTTCTGCGCGGACCCGCCCCCGGCGAGCAACGCGCATACTTCGTCGCCCGGTTGCCACTGGGTCACGCCCTCGCCGATGGCGCTGATCCGGCCGGAGACCTCCAGTCCCGGGCAGGGCGATGCTCCCGGCGGGACCGGGTACAACCCCATCCGCTGTGCGACATCTGCCCGGTTGACCGCGCCGGCCACCAAGTCGACGATGACCTCGCCCGCGGCCGGGGTCGGGTCCTCGACTTCGATCCACTCCAGACCTCCGGCCCTCCGGGTCCCTTGATCGAAATTGCTTTCATGTCTCTCCTTCTCGCGCACGTGACGGGTGGCGGTGGGGACGCCGGCCAGGCGTTGTCGAAATGTTGATGCGAGGGTGCGGGGCCGGCCCGGCCGTGACTCGCGGCAAGCCGCACGACATCGCGCCGTTCCTTGAGCCGAGCACATGCACGGACAGTCGGATGGGCGGCGTCGTCGGCCTGCCTGTTCGCATCCGGTGCGGTTTCCTCACGGGCCGTTCAGGCGGATTTCCTTCGGAGGCTCAGTATCGGATCGAGCCCACAAGGCCGCAGTACATGCTGCGAATTGCGCGGCGAAGGCGTTGGACACCTTCCGGGAGCGCGGGTAGGGGGCGGGATCGCCGTCTGGATGTGCGCCGGTCCCTTCACAGGGCACATCCAGGGTTCGTAAGCCTGGGAAAGCGCGGGACCGGGACTTCAGGCATCGGCAGCATGAGGCGGGGAATCAGCCGCCTGCGTACGGAGGGGTACGGGAGCAGGTGCGGGTGCGGGGTCTCTGCTACGTCATGTCAGCTTCTTGAGCATCTCGGCCGCAACCGGTCCAGCCGAGGCAGGGTTCTGGCCGGTGACCAGGTTGCGGTCGACGACCACGTTCGGGGCCCACGGCTCGCCCTCCTGGTAGTCGGCGCCGATCTCGACCAGGCGGTCCTGGAGCAGCCACTTGGCGCCCGCCGCAAGGCCGCCCTGGGTCTCCTCGGCGTTGCTGAAGCCGGTGAGCCGGTAGCCGGCGAAGGCGTTGCTGCCATCGGCCTTGGTGGCAACCAGCAGGGCGGCCGGAGCGTGGCAGACCACGCCGAGCGGTCTGCCCGAGGCGAGGACGTCGATGAGGAGCTTGCCGGAGACGGCGTCGACGGCCAGGTCCTCCATCGGGCCGTGGCCACCGGGGTAGAAGACGGCGGCGTAGTCGTCGAGGTCGACGTCCTCCAGCTTGACGGGGTGCTGGATCTCGCTGATCGAGGCGAGGGCGTCCGCCACCTTCCTCGCGCCCTCCTCGCCGCCGTTGAACTGCGGCGCCAGACTTCCTTGGTCCAAGGGCGGCACGACTCCGCCCGGTGTGGCGACGACGATCTCGTGGCCGGCGGCCCTGAACGCCTGGTACGGGGTGACGGCCTCCTCGGCCCAGAAGCCGGTCGGGTGCTTGCTGCCGTCCGCCAGCGTCCAGTGGTCGGCGCCGGTCATCACGAAAAGGATCTTCGGCATTGAGGAGTCTCCTAGAGGTGGGTTGGTCGGGAGGCGCCCTGCGGATGCCGACGCCCCAAGTGTC
This sequence comes from Streptomyces sp. NPDC002870, assembly GCF_042888505.1. Taxonomy (NCBI): domain Bacteria; kingdom Bacillati; phylum Actinomycetota; class Actinomycetes; order Kitasatosporales; family Streptomycetaceae; genus Streptomyces; species Streptomyces sp. NPDC002870. The sequence continues at coordinate 1,985 of NZ_JBIAPW010000015.1, read as the reverse complement.
TGTGCTTGTTACTCGGTCTCGGCCAAGGCACCGAGAATCAAGTCGCTGACGGCCTTGGTGGACACCGGGTTCTGGCCCGTGATCAGGCGGCCGTCACGCACCGCGTGCGGCGTCATCGGCACGGTGGAGCGCACATACTTGGCTCCCTTCGCGCGCAGTTCGTCCTCCAGGAGGAACGGCACCCTGCTCTTCACGCCGGCCAGCCTTTCCTCGACCGTCGCGAAGCCTGTGACGCTGCGGTTCTGTACGAGCGGGTTCCCGTCGGCGTCACGGAGGTTGATGAGGGCGCAGGCGCCGTGGCAGACCGAGGAGACGATGCCGCCTGCGGCGTAGATGGCGTCGCCTGTTCGCTGCACGTCAGCGCTGTCGGGAAAGTCCCACATGGTTCCGTGACCACCCGTGAAGAAGATCGTGGAGTAGTCGTCCGGATCCGCCTCGGCGACAGAACGGGTGGATTTCAAATCCGTGCACCACGGTCAGCTCGCGCTGCCGTCGGATGTCATGGCCGTCTACAGCCTGTCCGCGCTGCCGTACCAGGAACAGCTGCGCTGGCGCACCCAACGGTGTCGGGACCATGCCGCCGCGTCCACCGCCGGCGACCTCGCCGTCGCGGACTGGGAACCCTTCGACCCGCTCCGCCACCACGAGCACATCCGCACCCGCCTGCCCACGCACGGGCGCCGCCCCGGCGGCCACGCACCCCGGCGGGTCTGGCCGTGACGCATCAGTACGCCGTCGAGATCGTCCTGACCGGCCCCGCCACGGTGGGGAACTTCACCGGGCCCGCCACCGCGTGACGTTCGCCGCGAACGCCGACCCCACCCGGCTGATGACAGTGCAGCGCAGCAAAAGCCCGGGCCGCGCCCTGCACCGCCTACGGCGCCGACTGGACACGGTCCTGCCGATCGACGTGCTCACGGCGCACTATCCCGACCGCCACGGCCACCTCCTGCTCAATGTCGCCCTCAGCCGCCACGCTGACACGCAGATCCGCCGAGAGGCGGCCGCTCTTGGCCTGCGCACCGGGGACGTCCTGGCCGAGCGGATCACCGCCGGCCTCGCACGCAAGCAACACCAATCTACGGCTGGCGGGGCGCGACCGACGTGATGACCGGCTTCGACGCCGAACAGCTGACCCTCATCCGTTCGTTCCCCTTCGGGCCACAGATCGCCGACGAGGCCAACCGGTGGCTCGCGCTCGCTGACGCTCCCATCCGGCTGACGGGCACCACCAGCGTTCCCGCGGAGGTCAGCAGCGTCGACCACCCCGACGCCGTGCTGTGCCGCACCAACATCGGCGCCATGACAGAGGTCATGCGTCTGCTCGGCGAAGGACACCGCGTCGCCCTCACCCGGGGAGGCCAGCAGCTAGCCCAGCTCGCTTCTGCTGCAAGAGACTTGAAGGAAGGACGCCGCACCCACCACCCCGAACTGGTGCTGTTCGCGTCCTGGGGCGACCTGCAGGACTACGCCGCCTACGATCCGGCCGGCTGCGACCTGCAGCCCTTCGTCGACCTCGTCGACGCCCACGGCCCCGACGCCATCCTCGCCGCCGTGTCCGAACTCACCGAGGAAGCACACGCCGACGTCACCGTCTCCACCGCCCACAAAGCCAAACGCCGCGAATGGCCGACCGTCAGGATCGGCAACGACTTTCCCCAGCCGAAGGACACCGTCCCCGGCACAAGCGCGGCTGCCCAGGCCCCGGATGTAAGCGACACGGACGCCCGTCTCGCCTACGTCGCCGTTACTCGCGCACGTCACCAACTCGACCTCGGCGGCCTGGCATGGAACGCCACCGCCCAGGAGAACGAACGTGGATGACGCCACAGACCGCGAGGCGCAGCCAGTTCCCCAGCCCGTGCACGACCAGCGCGGCCGAGTGGTGGCCTAGCTACTTGCCCCTGAAAAAGGGTTCGACCAGCTCAGAGGTGATATCGGGGTCGGATCGTGGTGGCGTCTCCTGCGGGTGGGGGCCGTGTCAT
>NZ_JBIAPW010000014.1:88983-193324 GCF_042888505.1 Streptomyces sp. NPDC002870 | reverse complement strand
GCGCGGCTCACGTCGGGGACAACGCGGGCGGTGTCACCCGCCTCGGCGACAGCCTCGGCAACGACCTCGGCGATGTGGGGCGGTTGGGCGACGACGCACCGGGCGCCGGAGCGGTCGACCGCACGCCGGGCGGCGGAGCCGGCGACAACCTGCCGACGGGCCAGGCCGGCAACAACCTCCCCGGCGGCACGGCAGGCAACAACCTGCCGACCAACAACCTGGACAACACGGCGGGCGGCGCGGGCCGGACCGGCGACAACACCCCCGGAGCCGGAAACACTCCGCCCGGCGGCAACCTCGGCGACAACACCGTCCCGGGCCCCCGCACCGAGCCCCCGGGCACAGGCGGCGGCGGCCGCGACCTCCCGACCGGGGCGGTCGACGAAGGTCTCCCGGCGCGCCCGGAGCCCCCAGGCATGGATGCCCTCGACGACGCTGCCCGCGCGCGTGAGAGCGGCGCCGACAACGCGGGCGCCGACGCGGCCCGCGCCGGCGACGACGCGGCCACGCCTGCCGGGGACCACCCGGCCGGCGGCACCCCGGCCCCGCGCCAGCCCGTGCCGCGTCCCGAGTTCATGCTGGATGGTCCGAATCCTTACGGACCGCGCGGACGGCTCACACTGGAGCAGATCGAAGAGATCCAGGTCTATCGCGCGAACGAAGAGCCGGGCTATCGCGAGAAGTACTACCAAAAGAACGGTCACCGCCTGCGCCTGTCACTGAAGGACGAGAGCGGGTACAGCCCGACCCAGCTCACCCAGATGTCGGAGAACGGCCCGTGGATTCGTGCCAAGGACGCTCCTGAGGCCCCCGAACCCCACTTCCTCGACGACGACTACATCGGTGTGGGCGCGAACACCGTCACGAGTCCGGCCCGGCTCAGAGTGCTTGACGAGGCCGCTCAGACGCGCCACTTCGCCGTGGAGTGGGACAACCTCGTCGAGGCGTGGAAGGCGGAGACCGGCAGGGCCCACGAAGTCCGCGGCACCCCCGACTCTGCCGGGGCGTGGGCAGAGGCCAGGGGGACCTACAAGGAATCCCACACGGAGATGGGCAACGCGACCGAGGCATTCGGTGAGGCGGCAGCCGAGCACCACTTCATCGCCGAGCGTTACCCGGACTTCAAGAAGGAGGATCTCCTCGGCCCGAAGAACGGTAATGACCAGTTCGACCAGGTGTGGAAGCACGACGACGGACGGATTGTCGTCATCGAGGCCAAAAGCAGCCCCGGTACGGATCTCGGCGCGCGTACACTTCCCCCTCCCAGTAGAAGGTCTGTTTCCCAGGGAAGCAGGGAATACTTCCTCGACATTCTCCGGATCATGGAAAAGCGCGGCGAAATGGATCTCGTGGATGATCTACGGAAGGCGCTCAAGGATGGCAAGTTGGAGTACGTCGTCGTCAAAGGTGAGAAGAACGCAGGCACGTACACTGGCTACCAGTACCGGCGGTTCGACATCAGCAAGGGGACTCTTCCGTGACCGTGATTGTTGCCCGGCATGGCGTACCGGGACCCGATGCCGAGCAGTTCGCGGAGCGATTGAGTGAGCGAGTGGCCAGGCGGATCGACGAACTCGAAGAGTCGACAGACATGATCGACTTCGAGTTCAGCACCGCTCTCATGGCACTGCAAGCCCACTGTGTGGCTGACCCGGAAGCGGCGAAGCTGGAGACGTGGGAAGCCACGGTCAACGCGATGCAGTTGGGCTCGGCGCTGTTTGCCGTGACTGGTGCGAGCGAGGGGACCGTGGAGTGCCGTATCAACGGGAGGATGCGGACTGTTCCGGTGATCGGACCCCAGCCGTTCGCCGATGCGGGGAACTGGCTGTCGGCGTTCTGGCTGGCGGTCGTCTGCCGTGAGCAGCAGCGGATGACGCAGCTGTGCGAGATCCCGTTGGAGCGCTTGCGTTCACCGGAGGGTCAGTACGAAGAGTTCATGTACCACTGGGTGGATGTCCTGCAGACGTACTGGCTCCAGCGTCCGGGCCTGGTGGACAAGCTCATCGCGGCAATCGAGGGGTCGAACCCCGAAGTAGCGCGGACCGTTCCGCGCGACCTGCTGCAGGGTGTGCTCTATCCGCCGATCAACCTCTTCTACCACTTCGTGCGCAAGCACGAAGAGGGCTTCAGTCCGGCCCTGGTGGAGGCGCTGAAGCTGCACAAGGCGTACTGGACCCTGAACGAGGAACGGGAAGCCGACATCGACGGCACCATGGCTCTGGGGCCGCTGGCCATGGCGTGCCTGGCCTACGACGGGAAGCTCCCGATCGAGGTCGAGTCCGGTTACCTGCCCAAGTATCTGCTCGAACGTGGTTGGCTCGGCGAGTTCCCCACCTGAGGCGCCCATGACGCTTCCCGACGCTCAACGCGAGTGGCGTGGCGGCGACGTCGACCATGTTCGGTTACGGCTCTGAACAAGGCGGTCCTGCACGGCCGGGATCAACGGCTCGATCCGCGCCCACATCGCATCAGTGATCACTAATCGGGCAGAAGATGGACAGCCGATGTCGCTACTGGTGTCGCGGCCGACACAGGCCCGATCGGCAGCATTTGCCCGATCCCAAGGCGCTCAGCCGCACCCGCTCGATCAGATCCACAACAGAAACCTATGATCAACCATTCCATGAGAGACGTGAAGCGGAAAACGCTATGAAGTCCAAGAACTGGCTGCGTACGGCAGCAATGCGGCTGGGACGCCACGGGTCGACTGAGAGGCCGTGCGGAATGAACAACGGGAAGCCGGATGGGCAGGCGTAGAGGTCTTGGAATGGACGGAGGGGGCGCACCGCAACGCTGTCGGCGTCGCGACGATGCTCGGTGTGGCGCCCGAGCGATATGCGGAAGACCCGTTGGCGCTCCTGCTCAACCTTCAGAATTATGTGGACCGCCTGCCGCTGAGCGAGTTCGAGCAATCGGACTGGATCACTCTCCACACGGATTTGACGTCGTACCTGGGCGACTTGCTGGTGCGTCGCCGCAGTGCTGCCTGGAGGAAGGTCACCGACCAGAGCTCACCGGCCGGCTATCGCTACGTGATTGAGGCCAAGGGTTTGGACGGGAAAATGTATCGTGTAGAGCCCTATGACGTAGTGATGGAGGAATTCGAAAATCTCCCCATTGAAATCGGGCGCATGATTGCGAACGCCGAGGTCGTGCTGCACCTCGTGTCGACGCCTCATGAGTGAGATCTAGGCCGGATTGGGGCATGGGATTTCGCGATCGAGGATCGAAAACCCCTCTCCCATCAAGCGGACGCGGTTCCCTCCGGAGCCAGCGGCAGCCTCACCAGTGTCCCAGACGGTGTTGATCAACAGTTCGGGAACGTCGTCCTTGTAGAAGCGGATCTGGCCGAAGACTCCCTGAGTGCTGGCGTGCCAGACGCGCCGCTCCGCAAGCGACTCCAGCTCGGGCATGACTTCGGCATGTGCCTCTTGACGAACCGTCAGAACTCGTCCGGCGGCTGCCTGGACAAGCTCGTCGACCAGGACCCCGCCGATGCGTACTGCGGCCCCGCGCGCTGCAAGCAAGGGAAACCTGTCGCCCGTCTCACTGGATCGGTCTTCCCCGTTCTCGTCGATCTTGATGCCGAGATGCCATCGCAGATCGGCGACTACGGCGCTCGGTACCGACGCCCGAAGGTTCAAAGCAAGGTCCACCACGTACAGGTTGCTCATCCCCGCAGCCCAACTGGACCTCCACTTCAAGACCCTGCGCTTCGGTCTCGTCCAGGCTGCCGAGAACACCGGCAAGTATGCTGGGGCCGAGCTCAACCACCTCAAGCTCTTCTAAGGGGAATCGCGTTGGTCTCGATCATCCCCCGCCACCCCTTTCCCACGGGGAACGCGGAAGCGGGCCTCGCCGTGCTCCAAAACAACGCACAGGAGCTGATCGACGGGCTGGAGGCACGCTCCACCAGGCTGGGCGATGCCTTGGGCACCACGCTCACCCTGGCCAAGGCGCACTGACTGGTGGACCCGGGAGGGTCGATCTTCCCCACGTGGGATGCCTGGGTGAACGCGATGCAGGTCGGCTCCGCCGTGTTCGCTGCCACGACCACGACCGAGGATCACGTGCAGTGCCGCATTGCGCACAAGGACCGGATACTCCAGGCCACTGGCCCGCAGTGGTATGTGCACCCGAACACCTGGCTCACCGCCTTCTACCTGGCCGTGGTGTGCCGGGAACGGGACAGGATCACGGCCCTGTGCCAGGTGCCGCTGTCCCTGCTTCGCGAGAACGGTTCGCGCTTCGACGAGTTCCAGTACGCCTGGTCGACACCTTCCAGACCTACTGGCTCGGCAGACCCGACCTCGGCCAGAAGCTGGTGGTCGCGGTCGACGGCACGGACCCGGAGTCCGTCACCGACCCGGAGGCGGTGGGCAAGCTGCTGTACCCGCCGATGGAGATGTTCCACCGGATCGTCCGCCAGGACCACGCGGGCTTCAACCGTGCGCTCGCCGCCGCCCTCCAGTGGCACAAGGAGTACTGGAGCGACGAGGAGCGAGCCCTCACCATCCCGAGCCTTGTCGCGCTCGCGCCGCTCGCCATCGCCTGCTTCGCCCACGACGCGGGCATCCCCATCGAGGTCGAGTCGGAGTACCTGCCCGCCACCCTCCTGGGGCGGAACTGGTGCGGCGAGTTCCCCACGTAAGCAGGCAGACCATCGGCGGCGGCCACGATCTCCCGGGCGGTTCACGGGCAATCCGCCGACTGACGAAAATTGGATCCCTTGATGGCTGCGGTAGAACGAATTGATATTGACGACCCCGAAGTCGACATGGATTACGGAGGTCGTTTGCTGTACAGGGGAGAGCTCTTCACCGGAGAGGTTACAGAGTGCACAGGAGACGCTCTCATCAGCTTGGACAACTATGTCGATGGCGTCCAGCACGGAGCCAGTCGTGAATGGTATCCGGACGGCGCTCTTCGCTCCGAAGGGCAGGCGCTGATGGGTCGCCCAGTAGGAACTTCGAAGGAATGGCATCCCAACGGCAAGCTTGCCGCCGAGAAGGTTTTCGCGGAGGACGGACTGACCATGCTGGCGGATCGAGCATGGGATGAGAACGGCTGCTCCACGAAGAACTGGGAAAAGGCGTCCGACTGACCGATCTCGTCTCTGGCGGACCCCAGCTCCCAAAGAAAAAGAGTTCGGCTTCGAGCTCGAGACGGAGAACTTGGTGACGCGGCACGGCGGCCCAGGGCCTGACGATCAGGCGTATGCGCAGTCCCTGGTACGCCATTATTTGCCGTGATCAGAACCGGATGACCGAATTGTGCGAGATTCCGTTGGATACGCTCCGGGCGTCCGGGGTCCAGCACGACGAATACCTCTACCACTGGGTTGCCGCCTTGCAGGCTTACTGGTCACAACGGCAGGGGGACATGGTGGAGGCGCTCACGCTGGCGTTCCAGCAGTCCCACCCCGACGCGGTGCAGATCGCTCCGCGTGACTGGCTTCAGCAGATTTCTTATCCGCCGATCAACCTCTTCTACCGTTTCGTCAAGCGGGACCATGAGGGTTTCAACGCCGCTCTGACGGAAGCGCTTGAGCTTCACAAAGCGTATTGGAGCGAGACAGACGACCGTGCGAATGATGTCAGGGGCCTCTGGGCCATTGGACCGCTGGCGGTGGCGTGTCTGGCCTACGACGGCGACTTCCCCCTCGATGTCGCATCGGACTACCTCCCTATTCAGCTCCTGAACCGAAGCTTGCTGGGCGAGTTCCCCACCCGAGGCACAAGTGACCATCAGCGTTCCCCGTCATGACTTCCCTGCCGAGGCAACTCAGGAGGACATGGCAGCGCTCTTGGAGAGCACCAGTCGGGTACTCGATCGCCTTGAAGGATCAGAGATGTCCCGTTCCCGGGCTCCTGACTGCACCTTGACCGTGGCCATGTCGTGCTGTGCGGGCGATCCGCAGGGGGACGAAGTTTGATTTCCCTCGTTCATCCGGGTGTTGTGGGCTTGAGCTGCGTAGGAGCCCCCTTGAGCCTGCACAACACTCCCATGTCCTACGTGTATTGATCACGAGCGTTGTGCGGTCAGGCGGCCGGCGGTTCGACGTGTGGCGCCAACAGGTCGTCATCTGGGAGAAGTTCGGCGAGCGTCGTCGGCAGGGTCTCAGGGGTTTAGTGTCGGTCTCGCGTCGTGCGTAGGCTGCCGCGCGCTCCAACTCTTCCAGTGGGGGCGCTCGTTGCGGGTGACTGGCTGACGGCCGGAAAGGGGGCCGAGGTTCGCGGTTAACCGACCCAGCCTGGACGCGTCCGATGGCATCAGCCGACATCCTCGGGTCGAATCCGGCCGCTTCCGGCAGCACGGTCCACTTCGCCAGCGACAACACGAATCTGTATGCGGTGGATACGCAGACCGGAACGCAGCGCTGGAAATTCACACCGCCGGGGCCGCGCTCGACTGGAAGGCAGCCCCTCGGCCCCAGTCGCGGTCGCCGGAGCGGTCTTCGTCACCTGCGGCGACGGCTACCTCTACGCCGTACGAGCCTGACGCCCCGCCCCCGACCCCGCCCCAGCGCACGAGCACCTCGGCGAGGCTCAGCCTGCTTGATGTGCGGCGTCGTGGATGGCGTCGGCGTAGAGGCTGAAGAGGCGCGGCCGTGGATGGGTGTCCGTCGCCGTGACTGTTTGGTGCTCGAGGAGCCGGGTCCAGCAGCGGGCCGCCAGGTGGCGGGCGTGTGTGCCGGTCCAGGGCTGAGGGAGGAGCTCGGGTGGGAGGAGGGGGTCGGGTTCCATGGCGCGGGTGAACTCGGCCGCGAGTTCGATGGCGATGGTCAGCCGTTCGGTGTCGGTCGGGCTTGCGGCGGCGTCGAGTTGGTCGAGCCGTGCTTGGGCGAGTACGGCTAGCCGGTCGTAGCGGTCGGCGATCTCAGCCAGGGGCCAGAGTGCGGATGCCAGCTCGGTGGGGGCGCGGTGTTCGCCGATGCGCAGGTCGCCGCTGGTGAGGAAGGTGACGGCATCCAGGATGCCGAGGTGCCGCGCCTGTGCCTCGACGTGTTCCTCGATGGGGTTGGCGCTGACGTACAGGCCGCCCTGCACGGCGGCTGCGCCGAGCTTGAGGAGGGTGTCGCGCAGGATGTCCCGTGCGGCTCTCGCTGACTCCGGGATGGCGAACGCGAAGAGGTGCCAGATGCCGTCCCAGGGGGCCTGGCCGTGGTCCTGTTGGTACGCGTAGCGGACGTAGCCGACGTTCGGCGCAAGGGATCCCGTGACATCGGCAGTGGCACGCAGCAGGGCTTTGCGGCCGCGGCCTTCGTGCGTGAAACCGCCTTCGGCGACGAGTCGTTTGATGCACAGCCGTACTTGCTGATCGCTCATTCCCAGGGTGCCCGCGACGGTGTAGAGCTCGCCGGCGTCGACCGTGCCGTCCTCGCGGACCATGGCATGCACGAGCAGGCGGGTGGGGATCTCGGGGGCGGCTTCGGGCATGGGCCGAGCATAGGCGTGTGGAATGCGCGTCTCCCCGGTGACCACTTCTCCGGTGGTCACCTCCCCGCTCGTCACGGCCGCTCTCCGGCGGGTGGGGCGATGGCGCGGTGCATGGTGGTGACGGCGCCGAACCCCATCAGACGTCGCAGGTAGGGCGTCTGTTCGGTGCGGACCGCGGTGAACCCGTGCCGTTCGTAGAGGGCGCGTGCGCGGGGATTGACGTCGATGACGTCAAGCCGGACCTCGTCGCAGCGATGGTCGGCGGCGACACGGAACGTCTCCCGTAGGAGCAGGCTGCCGATGCCGTTGCCGCGGAAGTCCGCGTCGACTGCGATGCCGTCCATGACGAGCTGCCGTGGTGCCGGGGTTCGTTCGAGCACGGCCAGAAGTGCGAGTCGTGGGACTCCCCTGAACAGGCCATACGTAGTGAGGACATCGGCCACGCCTCCGCCGGTGAGCCCGCGCCCTTCGAGCTGGAAGCCGGCCACTCCCACTACCCGGTCACCCGCGAGTGCCACCACGGCCCGGTCCCGGTGCAGATGCGTCGCGATGAACTGCCTGCCTGTGGCGGGTGGGTTGAGGGCCGCGCCCAGTTTCCGACCGAACGCCTCCCAGTACAGCTCGGCGACGCGTTCCTCGGCTCCGTCCGGCACGCCTCGCTGGACGGATATCGGTACGGGTCCGCCTTCAGCGGTGTTCCTCGCGTCCCGTCTGTACTCCGGTCTGTCCTCCGGCTGGGCCATTCCCAAGGCCTCCTCGCTTCTCGTCCTGCGTCGCGCCTAGCGATGTCGCTATCCACTCTAGTACGTTCGTATTCTAAACGAACGTTTTGTAATCGATAGTTTGGTGGGGCTGTGCGATCGAGACAACGCGGGACTGTGCCCGGGGGCAGGAGTCGCCTGGTGAAAGCGGTGGTCTGGTCCCTGACCGGCCTGCTGCTGGTGACAGCGGGGCTGGGCGCAGTGGTGATCTGGCAGAACTCCTACAACATCCGGGAGGAGCGAGTCACCATCCGGCAGGGTGGAGATGCGCTCGATGGCGTGCTGGCCACGCCGAAGGAGGGACGTGGGCCGTACGGGCTGGTCGTCTTCGTTCACGGGGACGGGCCGGTCGACGCCACCCATGACACCTTCTACCGGCCGCTGTGGGAGTCGTTCGCCAGAGCCGGGTACGCCTCACTGTCCATGAACAAGCCCGGAGTTGGGGGCTCGGCGGGCAACTGGCTGGACCAGAGCATGGAGGACCGGGCCGACGAGACCATGGCTGCCATCTCCTGGGCGCGCAAGCGGCCGGACATCGACAGTCGGCGCATCGGACTGTGGGGCGCGAGCCAGGCGGGATGGGTGCTGCCCAAGGTCGCAGCCCGTACTCCCGGCCTGAAGTTCGTCATCGCCGTATCCCCAGCCGTGAACTGGCAGCAGCAAGGCCGCTACAACCTCCTCGCCCAGCTGCGCGAGGACGGCGCCTCCGCCGAGCAGGTCGATGCGGCGCTCCGGCGGCGGGAGACCACGCTGCAACTGCTGCGCCGTGGCGCGTCGTTCGAGGAGTACCGAACTGAAGTCGGCGACGCCCAGGGCATGACGGCCGACCGGTGGCGGTTCGTCTCGAAGAACTACACCGCCGACGCCACGGCAGACCTGCGGGCGATTCGCGGGACGCCCGTCCTGCTGATCCTGGCCGGTCACGACATCAATGTCGACGTCGCCGACACCGAAACCGTCTACCGCAAGCTGCTCCCCGGCCCCGGCCCCGGCCTGCAGGTCGAGCACTATCCCGACGCCACTCACTCCCTGGTGAAGCACGGCGTTGAGCAATCGGAGGTCAGGGTGACGCTGACGGCTCTCTTCGCGCCCAGGGCGCTGTTCGCGGCCGGGTTCCTCGCCGACCAGCGCCGCTTCCTCCACCACGTCGACGACGACAGCAAGGGAGGGACGGCGTGACCGGCACGACGCCCCCGCCGACGGCCGCACGTGCGGCAGTGCGACGGATCGCGGACATCGACGCGCTGCGCGGCTTCGCACTCTTCGGCATCCTGATGGTCAACATCACCTACCTCGCCTCCGCCTACCATGGCACCGGCCTCGAGGACCCCGGCTTCGACTCAACTGCCGACCGCGCTGTGCGCTTTCTGGTGGCGATGCTGTTCGAGGCCAAGTTCTACCTGCTGTTCTCCTTCTTGTTCGGCTACAGCTTCACCCTGCAATTGAGGTCCGCCGAACGCGGGGGCGTCGCCTTCGTCCCCCGGTTCCTGCGCCGCCTCGCAGCGTTGTTCGCGATCGGCGCCTTCCATGCCGTCGTTCTCTTCCCCGGTGACATCCTCACCACCTACGCCCTGTTGGGCCTGATCCTGCTCATCGCTCGCCACAGCCGACCCCGCACGGCGGTGCGCGTCGCGCTCGTGCTGTTCACGGTCACAGCCGCCGGCTACCTGCTGCTCGGCCTCGCCCAGCACGCCGCGGGCGGTGACGGCATCGACTCGGCCTCCGTGGCAGCCCACGCCGAGCAGGGCACCGGCGCGCTGCGCGGCGGCCCGGGTTCGGTGATCGGGGCGCACATCGATCAGCTGCCGGATGTCGCGTTCATGCTCGCCTTCTTCCAAGCCCCTGCTGCTCTGGCCGCCTTCCTGCTCGGTCTCGCCGCAGGTAAGCACCAGGTCCTCGCCGACGTCACCCGCCACGAACAGGTGCTGCGACGGCTGCAGTTGGCCGGTTTCCCCATCGGGCTGGCCGGTGGCGTGGTCTACGCGCACGCGAGCCTGGAGCATCCGGGCACCGCCTACCAGCTTTTCGCGCTGGGCGCGGATGTGGTGACCGCGCCTCTGCTGGCCGCCGCGTATGCGGCCACCGTGCTGCAGCTGATATCCACCGGTCGAGGCCGGCGCCTCGCCGCCGTCCTGGCTCCGGCGGGCCGGATGACCCTGACCAACTACCTCACCCAGTCACTGGTCTGCGCCCTGCTCTTCACCGGATTCGGTGCCGCCCTGGTGGGCCGCGTGCCACCGCCGCTGGTGGCGGGCATCGCGCTGGCCCTGTTCGCATGCCAGATCGTGGCCGGCCGGTGGTGGCTGCGCCGTCACCCCTACGGTCCTGTCGAGTGGCTGCTGCGAGCGGTGACCAACGCTGCCCGCCCACGCTGGCGTAACCGAGAGCGTGGCTCAGTCTCCCGTGCGGAATCAGCAGCGGCAGGCCCGTGAGGAGGACGCGTCCGCGTCCGGGCGCCCCGCCCGGTACTGAGGTCCACCTGATCGGGGCCGCAATGGCTGGCCGCGGCCCCGATCACGTACAGCAACCGAGCGACGCCGGGCTGACACACGGAAGGGCCGACCGCGTGAGCCGCTCGTTCCGCCACGTCACGGTGGCCCACCCTCCGGGCATACAGAGTCGCCTCGACCTCCGCACAATGGAGTCAGGCAGGCTTGAGCCGTGTCCGGCGTCCCGTCGGCGGACTCGAACAATGCGTGCCGCCGTGGAAGGAGGCAGTCGGTGCCGTCAGATCGGCCGGGGGGCGAGAAGGCTCCCGGCCTGCTCCGGTCCGAGCCCGGGACGCTGCTGGAGCAGGTGCGCATTGCGGTCTTCGGCATCGACGAAGACGACCGGATCTGCTACTGGGGTCCTGGCGCGCAGGACCTCTTCGGGCACGACTCCGCGTCGCTGTTGTCCAAACCCCTCGGCGTCCTCTTTCCGGAACCGCCACGGGGCGCCGCCGGCGCATCGGTCCGGCTGGCGGAGTCAGGCCGCACCTTCGGGTACTGGCGCGGCCGACTGCGGGCACTGCACCGGGACGGCACGGTCTTCGACTGCGGCTTCAGGGTGTTCCCCGTGACCGGCGCCGGGGGGCGTTCGGTGGTCATGGCCCTGGCCAGCCGAAGTGACGAGCTCGATCGGGTGAAGACCAATCTGGCCTTCCTTGATTCGCTCTTCGAGACCTGCCCCATCGGCCTCGTCATGCTCGATGAGGACCTGCGCTACGTCCACCTCAACCAGGCGCTCGCCGATATGGACGGAGTCCCCATCGAGGAGCACCTCGGACGGCGGATGGACGAAATCATGATCACGTCCGACGGAGGTGAGTACGAGCGGGTACTGCGAGGCGTCGCCGAGGAGAGACAACCTGTCGTGGGCGCTCTGGTGGGTGTGCGCACGCCAGGTCACCCGGATCGTGATCAGGTGCGGTCGGTGAGCTTCTTCCCTCTCAGCCGGGCAGTCGGCAGCCGGCCCGGACTGGGCGGGCTGCTGGTGGACGTGACCGACCGGGAGCAGGCCATCAGGGAAGCGACTGCCGGTCGACAGCGGCTGGCTCTGCTGGACCGGGCCGCAGCCTCCATCGGCACCACCCTGGACGTGAACGTCACCGCCCAGGAGCTGGTCGACGCCGCCGTGCCCGACTTCTCGGATGCCTCCGTCGTCGAGGTCGTGGAGTGGATGGACGAGCCTGAGGTGTTCGACCCGGAACGGCCGCTGATCACCCGCCGTATCGCCTCCGGGACCATCCTGCCCCCACCCGCCACCGAACTCGTGAGCGGACTGGAGAGCGTGACATACCCGCCGGGCTCCGCAATCCACCAGATGCTGCGAACGGGCCGCACCGTCTCTGTCCTGGTGGACGACGAGTTCATGACCCGGACCGTCATCCAACAGGCCCGCGCCCAGCTACTGAGAGACAGCGGTCTGGCCTGCATCCTCATCGCCCCGCTCATCGCCCGAGGCACGGTCCAGGGCATCGCCATGTTCGGACGCTCCGCGGCCCGCCCCGCCTTCACCGAGCAGGACCACAGCCTGGCCAGTGAGCTCGCCTCCCGCGCCGCGCTCTGCCTGGACAACGCGCGTCTCTACAGCCGAGTGCATGACATCGCGCTCACCCTCCAGCGCGCGCTGCTGCCCAGCGCCCTGGGGACCAGCCCGTACGTACAGGTCGCCCACCGCTACGTGCCCGGCAGCCACATCACCGAGGTCGGCGGCGACTGGTACGACGTGATCAACCTGTCCGGCGACCGGGTCGCCCTGGTCGTCGGCGACGTGATGGGACACGGGGTGCCGGCCGCCGCGGCCATGGGAAGGCTGCGTATCACCGCCAAGGCACTGGCCAGGCACAAGCAGGAACCGGACGCCCTGCTCGCCGAGCTCGACGCCTGTGCCCAGGAGGCGGGGATCGAGCTGGCGACCTGCCTGTACATCCAGTACGACCCCGCCACCGGGCGCGCCCGCATCGCCAGCGCCGGCCACCCCCCGCCCCTCGTACGCCACCCGGACGGCACGGTCGAGACGATCAGCGACGTCCTGGGGGTTCCCCTTGGAGTCGGCGGCCACCCCTTCAGAACGACCGAGATCGACCTTGCCGACAACGCTGTTCTCGCCCTGTATACGGACGGCCTCATCGAAGCGCGTGGCCGGGACATCGAAGAGGGACTGGACGCGGTGCGCGATGAACTGCGCCGGGATTCGGACGAGTTGGAAGGGACAGCGGACCGCATGCTTTCGAACCTGCTGCCCGGCCCGCCGGACGACGACACGGTGCTGGTACTCGCCCGCGTACGTCGCAGTCCTCCCCGTAGTCCGTAGCCCGTACTTCGCCGCGGTCGCCCCATGAGCGGAATCCGTCCGCAGGGGCGAAAGTGGCATGGGAGCGGCCGGCGGATCGGAGGCTTCCATGAGCGGCCGGGACACGCGGAGCCTGCACTGTCTGGTGACAGGCGCGACGGGGTACATCGGAGGCCGGCTGGTGCCCGACTTGCTGGACGCCGGGTACCGCGTACGGTGCATGGCCCGGTCTCCGGACAAGCTGCGCGATCACCCCTGGGCGGGACGCGCCGAGGTGGTACGCGGGGACGTGACCGACCCGGATTCGGTCGGCGACGCTCTGCGCGGTATCGATGTCGCCTATTACCTCGTGCACGCCCTGCGGGCCGGGGACGACTTCGAGGAAACCGACCGGACGGCCGCCCGTGCCTTCGCCGAGCGTGCCCGCGCCGCGGGCGTACGGCGCATCGTCTACCTGGGCGGGCTGACCCCGGCCGATGTGCCGGAACGCGAACTGTCACCCCATCTGCGCTCCCGCGCCGAGGTCGGCGAGATCTTCCTCCGCTCGGCGGTGCCGGCGACCGTGCTCCGCGCCGCGGTCATCATCGGCTCCGGTTCGGCGTCCTTCGAGATGCTGCGCTACCTGACCGAGCGGCTGCCGGTCATGGTCACCCCGAGCTGGGTCAGTACCCGCATCCAGCCGATCGCCGTCCGGGACGTGCTGCGGTATCTGGTGGGCAGTGCACGGATGCCCGACGAGGTGAACCGCGCGTTCGACATCGGTGGGCCCGACGTCGTGACGTACGAGCAGATGATGCGGCGGTACGCGGTGGTGTCCCGCCTGCCCCACCGCTTCATCCTGCGCGTACCGATGCTGACACCCCGTCTCTCCGGCCTGTGGATCGGCCTGATCACTCCTGTTCCCCCCTCCCTCGCCCGGCCGCTGGCCGAGTCGCTGCGCCACGAGGTCGTCTGCCGCGAGCACGAGATCGCCCAGTACGTACCCGATCCGCCCGGCGCACCGATCGGCTTCGACCAGGCCCTCACCCTGGCCCTTCAGCGCGTACGCGACGCCCAGGTGGCCACCCGCTGGTCCTCCGCCTCGCCGCCCGTCGCTCCGAGCGATCCCCTGCCCTCGGACCCGGACTGGGCCGGAGGCAGCCTCTACAACGACCGGCGCGAGCGTGCTGTCGACGCCTCACCGAGGGCACTGTGGCAGGTCATCGAGGGGATCGGCGGTGACAACGGCTGGTACTCCTTCCCGCTCGCCTGGGCGGTACGGGGCTGGCTCGATCGGCTGGCCGGAGGCGCCGGACTCCGCCGTGGCCGCCGGGACGCCGCACGGCTGCGGGTAGGGGACTCGCTGGACTTCTGGCGCGTGGAGGAGATCGAAGAGGGCCGGCTGCTGCGGTTGCGTGCCGAGATGCGCCTGCCGGGGCTGGCCTGGCTGGAGATGTACGCCGACCGGGACGAGCAGGGCGGGGCGCGCTACCGGCAGCGGGCGCTGTTCCACCCGCACGGTCTGCTCGGGCATGTCTACTGGTGGAGCGTGTCGCCGTTCCATGCGGTCGTGTTCGGCGGCATGGCCCGCAACATCGCGAAGGCGGCGCACCGGGCGGACGCCGCCCATGACGGCCTCGGCGCGAGTCCGGACTGAGCGGTGCATCCGAGCGCAGCCCTCTACGGTCAGCGAGGGCGGGCCGCGGCACAGCGCACGCAGGTGCTGGCGGCCGGGCGTGCCTCCAGGCGTTCCGCCGGGATCGGCTCGCCGCATCCCTCGCACCGCCCGTAGTCGCCTCGCTCCAGCCGTTCCAGCGCCCGGTCCACATCGGCCAGATGGTCGCGCGCCTGTGCCAGCAACGAGGCGACGTGGGCCCGCTCGAAGGCGGTGCTCGACCCCTCCGGGTCGTGCTCGTCGTCGACCGCCACCATGGCATTCGCCGCGACGATCCCGTCGAAGTCACGGCTCAATGCCGCGATCTGGGCGCTCGTGCCGGCACGTTCGGCCGCCAGCCGCTCGCGGACGGGCTCACGCGTGACCGGGGGGAAAGGGGCATCAGCTGAAGAATCGCTCACCAAGACAACAACATCAGCACTCGGGTTCGCATTCCGCGCGCCCCTCGCCCCGCGCCTTGGGTGCCGAGAACCCTGTCCATGACCTGTGACCTGCGGGTTCTCGCGGCTCGGCCCGCGGCCGCCGACTTGGCGTCGCCGCCATCCATCGCGGTGAGTGCGGTGACATCCTCGGCCACCCGGGCAGCCTTGCCTTGGCTGACGGACGCGGCCCGAGGGACGCATCGCCGGGCGCTGTTGCCCACCCCCGTAAGGCAGCGACGCCCAGCGGCTGCGGATCCGGGGGCCGCGAGGAACGGCCCTGAGGCGCATGCGCCAGCGTGGTCGATCCTGCACTTGAGTTGAGACTGTGTCAACTATTGTTGATTGCCTGATGGGCAATCAGTGATGATTCTGCGTCAACTGGGCTTTTTGGTCCGCTTGTTCGCAACGATCGTTTGAATCGGTGCGGTACGAGGATCCACGCTGAGGGCCGGAGAGTTCTATGATCCGGCATATGGCCACCGATCCTCCACGCTCAGAAGCGTCGGCTCTTCGACCTGGCGAAGGTGAGGAGCCGGCGGACTCTCTGGACTTCGCGGCTCGCTTCCGGCGCGTGATCTCGGTGATCTATCCGAAGGATCTGGGCCGTCCCTGGCGCGACTCGGAGATCGCTGAAGGGACCGGTCTGAGCGGCACCTATATCGGGAACCTGCGCAAAGGCACTCAGAAGCCCAGTCTGGAGAACGCGGTGAAGATCGCCAAGTTCTTCGGCATTCCGCTGGACTACTTCAGCGACTCCGCCACCGCCCAGGCCGTCGAGCGGGATTTGCGGAAGATCGAAGCACTACGGGACGCACGGGTGGAACGCATCGCGATGCGGGCGGCCGGCCTGCCCCCTGAGATGCAGGACGCTGCCCTCACCGTTGTGGAACAACTGCGCAAGGCGGTCGGGCTGCCCGACGGCAGCTCAGAGGCGTGACCGGCTACCAGCAAACGCCGTTGGGGCACTGGCGGCAGGCTGATGGGGAGAACGTGCGAGATCTTGGACGTACCCGCCGCCGGATGCGGGCCATGGCAAGGCGGCTGGAGCTTCCGCCGGTGAGCACCGTGGAGGAGTTGTGCGCGGTGGTCGCCGACCGGGCCGGACGTGGCGTCCGGCTGGTTCCGCGGCGGATGCGGGTGGGCGAGCCGTCAGGATTCGTCGAACGCCGCGCGGACGCCGATGTCATCTACTTCGAGCAGGAGACCTCGGGCCTGCACCAGGCCCACATCATCTGCCATGAACTCGCCCACCTCCTGTGCGGGCACCTGGCCGAGCCCCCGGCCGTGGACGAGGGGACGGCACATGTGGAGTTGTCCACCATCGACGCCGACATGATCCGACTGGTCCTCGGCCGCTCCCACTACGACGACGCGGCGGAAGAGGAAGCAGAGATCCTGGGGGCCGAGCTGACGCGCATCCTCATCCTGGCGCCCGGGGCCGGGACCACGTCCCAACTGGCGCCCGCGCTGGAGCACCGCAAAGGCCAGCATGTCTGACATACCTGAGACACCGTTCGACATCATCTACCTCGGCATCGGCACGGTGGCCTGGGCCGTGGCCGGTCTGAAGATCCGGGCGTGGCGCCGGGATCCGTCCCTCGGCCTGCTCGTCGTCGCCCTGACGATCGCGGCACCGGCGACCGCGTTCGTGGTGGCCGCGCCGCTGGTGTACCGGCTGGTCGACCGGATCGCAAACCTCGGCAACCTGGCGACTTTGCTGGTCTACCTGGGCATCACGGCTTTCTCCGCCGCCGTCGTGGTGCTGGCACGGATGTGGACCCCGCCGAGCGAGCGCGCCGACTCGCAGGTGTGGGACGCGGCCGGCGCGGACATCTGGCGCGAGGTGCGGCGGCGCCTCGCGGTGTTCGCCGTCCTGGTCCCGGTGATGATCGTCCTGTTCTTCACGGGGGGAGCCGACGGTCCGGAGACACCCCTCACGTTCGACACCACTTTCGCGACGATTCCGCAGATCGCGATATTCCTGGTCCTCTACCAGGCTCTGTTCGGCTTTGCGCTGATCGACATCAGCAGGGTGTGCCTCGGGCACGCCTCCCGGCTGCCGCCCGGGTGGCTGCGCCGGGGCATCCGACTGATCGCCCTCGGTGGACTCGTCGCCTGCGGCTACGTCGTGTGCAAGCTCATTGCGATCGGTGCGGCCTTCACCGGGGGTGACCCGGGCGAAGCCGGGGGGAGGGCCATCGGGACGGAATGGCTCAGCACTGCCCTCGGCCCTGCGTTCGCCGCGCTCGGAGCCGTGCTCATCACCGCCGGGTTCGCCGGACCCGCCGCCGCGGCATGGACGCGTCGGCGCCGGGACTACCAAGCCCTGCGCCCGCTGTGGGACTTGGTGTACCGGGCGGACGAGCGCCTGGCCCTGGAAGCGCCCCCGTCGGCCTGGACCGAGCGGCTGGCGTTCCGGGACCTGGAGTGGCGCACCGCCCGGCGTGGACTGGAGATCCGGGACGGCCAGCTGACCCTTCGCCCGTGGGTCGATCCCGCGGTTGTCACCGTTGCTGCCCAGGTCGCCGAGCGGGCCGACCTGGGCGCGGAGGATCGGGCGGCGCTGATCGTGGCCGCCGCGCTGCGATGCGCCGTCGAGGCGCTGAACACCGGGATCCCGCCGCGCCCGCGCGAGGACCAGACTCCGCTGCCCGGCCTGGACGCGGAGCCGGCTGAGGAGCGGGCGCACCTGGTGCGGGTCGCCCGCAGCCTGTACGGGCCCCTGACCGGCGAGGCGCTGGCCGTCGCCACCGCGACCGGATGAGCACCGGGACGCCCCAGCCCCCCGGGGGCTGGGAGTTGCCCCCAGGCGCGCACCGCGCCTACGCACGGCTCGTCCTGGAGACGATGCCGGAGGAGTCCCGGGTCGGGCTCACCCTGGGCTTCGTCCGGACCTTCGGCATTCCGGACATCGCCCGAGTGCTGTACGGCACCGGCCGGATGACCACCGAGCCGCGCAGCCGGGCCAAGGCGACCGGGGCGGCCATGTTCTCCCTGATCGGACTGGGGCTGGACAGCGCCGAGGGGCGGAGGATCGTCGACGGGCTGCGCCGGGTCCACGATCGGCCGGACATCACGCCCGAGCTGATGCAGTATGTCCTGGCCTGTTTCACCGTGTGCCCGCTGCGGTTCATCGACGACCACGGATACCGGACGGTCACGGGTGAGGAACGGGACGCGGCGTACACCTTCTGTCTGAGCCTTTCGGATGCCCTCGGTCTGCCCAGTCCCCCGGACGGTCATCTGGCCGGCGTGGAAAGCTGGATGCGAGGCTACGAAAGCCGCTGCTTCGCCCCCAGCGCTCCGGGGCGCGCACTCTGGGAGGCTGCAAGCAGAGGTCTGCTGGCAGCCCGGCTGCCCGCTCCCCTGGCCCCGCTGGCTCCGGCGGTGGCCGCGTCGCTGCTGGACCAGCCGCTGCGCACGGCCCTGGAAGTACGCCGCCCGCCCGCGCCGGTTCGTGCTCTGGTGACTTGCGCGCTGCGGGCTCGGGCACGCTCCCGGCGTCGTGCTGCCTGAGCACAGCCACGCGCTGTCCCGGCCCGCACCGGACGGCCGCACGGAAGACCAGCCGGAGACCGGACGCGGTGCCCTGCACCCTGAGCCGCCCGTCGAATCCGGTCACGAGACGGAAGCCCCAAAGGCAGCGGGGCAGGCGATTTGGCCCGGTGGAGGCCGGTTTCGCCGCCCGGACAAGAGGCACTTACAGCTGGCCGAAAGCTGAGCCATTGCTCCGTCCGAGCCGGGTAGATGTGGGCGTGGCACGGCGCAAGTTTCGTTACTTCTTGTTGAAGTGAGGCGAACGTGATCCGGGTGTTATTGGTGCACGACATATGGCTGATGCGATCGGCCCTTACCGCACTGTTGGAGCCTGCGGAGGGAATCGAGGCGTCAGCCGCTTGTTGGGACAGGGCCGCGGACCAGGCCCACTCGCTGGAGCCCGACCTCTGCGTGGTGGACGCGGACTGTCCGGGGTCATCGCGATTACCGGACCATCCCACCGGGCAGAGATGCGAGCTGATCGTCCTGGCCACCTCGTGCAGGCCCGGTGTTCTGCGGCGTGCCGCCCAGGCCAAGGCTCTGGGTTTCGTGGACAAGGACGCGTCGCCGACCCTCTTGCCGAACGCGATCAGGGCTGTGGCGGCGGGGAAGCGGTACGTCGACGCCTCGCTCGCCCCGGACCTCGTCCAGGCGGCCGACCTGTCACTGACTCCCCGTGAACTGAGCGTGCTGGCGCTTGCTTCGGACGGAGCTTCCGTCCCTGAGACCGCCAGCACTCTGCAGCTGAGCAAGGGGACTGTGCGGAACTACATGTCCGCAATCATCCGCAAGACCAACGCCCGTAACTGGGGTGACGCCGTCCGTATTTCGCACGGGGCGGGCTGGGTGTAGACGGATGCCGTCTCAGATCTTCTCGGCGTGCCAGCGTCCCACCAGGTCACGGTAGAGGGGCGAGTGGTCGAGCAGCTCCTGATGACTCCCGCAGGTGGCGTTGAGGCCGTCGAGCACCAGGATCCGGTCGGCGCGCCGAGCCGAGCTGATCCGGTGGGCAACCACGATCAGCGTCCCGGGCCGCAGGGCGAAGGCCCGTTCGGCCCGGGCCTCTGCCGCCGGATCGAGGTGGCAGGTGGCCTCGTCCAGGATGACGAGCGGCGCGGGGGAGAGATGAGCCCGGCCGAGCGCGATGAGCTGCCTTTCGCCCTGTGACAGGGCCGCGGGATCGACATGGGCGTCGAACCCGCCGAGCCTGCGCACCAGGGGGCCGAGACCGACCGCTTCCGACGAGGCATCCACCGCCGACCGCGAAGCTCCGTCCGGGCACAGGTAGAGCAGGTTCTCGTACAGGCTGCCGGTGAAGACGTAGGCCTGCTGCGGGATGAGCACGCGCAGCCGGGAGGGGTCTGCTCCACGACCGGCTTGCGCATGCGCCGGCCGGTCGTGGAGCCGTACCTCGCCCTTGTCCGGTTCGAGCAGGCCGGCCAGCAGACAGGTCAGCGTGGACTTGCCGATGCCGCTGGGCCCCACCACGGTGAGGTGCTCGCCGGGCTCGATCGTCAGGTTGAGGCCGCGCAGCACGGGTTGCGCCGCCGGCCCGTAGGCGAACGTCACCGCACGCAGTTCGACCCGCGGTGCGTCGGGGCGTCCAGGTGCCTGCGCCGGCCGCTCGGGACCCGCGGGCACCGGGACGGCCGGACGGGGGTCCGGCCCGGGGGACAGCCGGCCGAGGACCACGAGCAGCCTGGTGCCGGCCGCGCCGAGCGCGTTCATCAGGTTGTGCAGAGCGGGCAGCAGGGCCTGGGTCAGATACGTCAGCGCGCCGAGCAGGGCGCCCGCCGTGACGCCCTGACGCAGCAGCCAGGGTGCGGCGACCAGGAGCAGGACCACCGGAAGGTGTCCGGCTATGCCGAGTGCCAGGGCGCGGGCACTCGCCCACCGGGCGAGGGACCGTGCCGACTTGGCCTCCTGCTCGATGAGCGCGTGTGTTTGCGCCGCGACGGGTGCCCCTGCGCCGCAGGCCACCACGTCGCGCAGACCCTGAGCCATCGAGCCGAACTGTGCCGACAGTGCCTCGTCGGCACAGAGGAAGTCGCGCTGCCGGGCGGCCATCGGCGCCAGCGTGGCCAGAAAGAGCAGCAGTCCCGTCAGCAGCGGTGGCGCCACGACGACCAGCAGTGCGGGAGCGAGCGCCGCAAGCCCGAAAAGCGCCCCGACTGACGTGAAGACGAAGGACCGGGCCACGAGCACCAGCCCGGCGAAGCTGTCCCGTGCGATCTCCGTCTGGTTGGTCAGCCGGGAGACCACCGCGCTGTCAGCGGCGTGCGCCGGTTCGGCCAGCGCCTGGTCCAGGGACCGTGTCACCACCCGGCGTACCAGGCCGTCCCGCAGCGGTTCGACGAGGTCGGCGAGCCCTCGGAAGACACCGCCGGTGGCCAGGCCGCCTATGACGACGGCCAGCGCGGCCACCGCCAGCCACGCCAGGCCGGTGCCGGTCCGGGCGGCGAGAAAGCCCCGGTCGAGCGCCATCGCCACGGCGTAACCGCCGAGGAAGGTGTGGGCCGATTCCAGCAGGGACCAGCCACTGAGCTTGAGCAGCACGCGTTTGCGGCGTCCGAGGAAGCGCAAGGCCTGCGGCAGGAGCCGTGAGCCCGTCACCGTCATCAACTCCCGCCTGCTTCCTGACCGTTGTCCGCGAACACGGCCCGGTAGTCGGGCTCTTCCCACAGGCGTTCGTGCGGGCCCACCTTGCGGACGCGGCCGTCCTCGACCCATGCGACCAGGTCGGCACGCGCCGCAGAGGAGACGCGGTGGGCGATCAGCAGCCGGGTACCCGTCCGTACGTCGTGTACGAGTGCCCGGCCGACGTGGAGTTCGGTGACGCTGTCGAGGCTGGAGGTGGCGTCGTCGAGGATCAGCAATCGGCCGGCGTGGGCGAAGGCCCGTGCCAGCCCGAGGCGTTGCAGTTCTCCGCCCGACAGAGGGGCGTCGGCGAGCGGTGCCGAGTACCCGCCGGGCAGGAGCCGGACGAAGGTGTCGGCCCCCGCCGCCCGGGCCGCGGCCCCGATCTCGCGGACGGTGGGCTCGTACAGTCCGAATCCGATGGCCGCGCCGACCGTTTCGCCGAACAGCACCGGCCGTTCGAAGGCGTACCCGACCTCCCGGCGCAGCTCCGACGGATCGGCCTCGGCCAGCGGTACGCCGTCCAGTAGCACCACTCCCGTGTCGGGGTCGGCCAGCCGCCCGGCGACGGCGGCGAGCGTGGACTTGCCCGCGCCGGAGCGCCCGACGACGGCCATCGTCGTGCCCCCCGGCACGACGAGATCGATACCGCGCAGCACGGGATCGCCGCCGCGGCTGACGGTGACCGCCCGCAGTTCGACGCGCCCAGGACCGTCGGCGGGCAGTGGACGCGTCCCGTGGCGTACGGCGGGAAGGGCGAGCAGTCCGGCGATGCGGCGAGCGGCGGCGCGACTGCGCAGGAGGGAGTTGAGCTGTCCGACCACCGCGCCCAGGCCGGCGGCGAGGGCGGCGTAGCGGGCGGCTGCCAGCAGGTCGCCCACGGACAGACTTCCACCGGCCAGTCGCACCCCGCCGACGGCGAGGACGGCCGTGGTCAGCAGGGGCACCAGAATCCCGCTGTCGACCGACGCGCGTCCGTAGACCTGCCACATGCGCCGCCCCTGCGCGCCCAGTTCGGGAAGCGGTGCCAGCACGCGGGCGATTTCGCGCTCGGCGGTCCCCGCGGCTGCGACGGTACGGGCGCCGCCGAGGGCCTCGAGGAGGCGGCCGGCGACGTCCGCCTGCACCCGCTGGTACTGGGAGATGCTGTCGGAGGACCCGCGGGCGAAGGCCCGCAGCAACAGGGCCAGCAGGGGGACCCCCGCGAGGAAGACGACGGCCAGCCAGAGGTCGATGAGCGCCAGAAAGACCAGACCGCCGACCGGGACGAGGAGCGAGGCCAGGCCGATGGCGGCCGTGGTGGGCGCGGTGCCCGCCTCCGCGGCGTTGCCGGTCAGCCGGGTCACCAGATCGCCCGGGGTGAAGCGGTCGGCTGGACGGTGCGGCGCGAGGGAGAGGAGGTGGTCGGCTCCGCAGCGGCGCAGCCAGGCGGTGGTGCGGGCGCTGGTCGCGCCGCCGGCCAGCGCCTCCAAGGCGTCGAAAAGGACCTCGGCGGCGACCAGCACGGCGCACAGCACGACGGCCCGTTGTACCCCCGCGGCTTCATCGAGCAGCAGGTCGAGCGTGTGCCCGAGTGCGGCGGGCAGCGCGACGGCCGCGGCGGCAGATGCCGCGCTGAACAGGAAGATGGCGAATGTGCGGCTCGCACTGTGCCGTACCGCACCGGCCAGGATGCCTGAAGCACCGGCGGGGGGTACGGATTCCGTGGCGTTCCATGGTGTTCCAGAGGGGGGCGTCGGGGCCATGGGGGGTGCAGTCCTCGCCTCCGTCGGAGAGATGCGGGAGCCGGTCACGCCGCGGTCCCGGGCGAAGTTGCTCGCCCGGGACCGCTGCGCCGGTGTCACCACAGAGCCGGAGTCCCGTGGTGACGACGCGTCAGTTACAGGTGACCACGCTCAGGCTGCTGTTACCGCAGAGCAGCAGGCTCGCGCGGCTGCCGCCGGTCGCAAGCTCGCCGGTGTCCTCTGACTCGGGGATTTCCATCGTCTGCAGGTCGAGAAGTGCCATGGTGGTGTTCCTCTCTTATGGGGACGGATTTTGCTCAGGTCCCCCCGTGCAGGGGGACCGGCTTCAGGGCCGCCGTGGCGGCGGGAGGAAGGGCAGGTGCACGGGCTGGTCGTGCAGTGCGCTGCCCAGCGCGAGCAGGCAGCCGGCTGTGCCGGTGCCGAGGTCCATCGACAGGCGCATCATCTGCTCGCCGGCGAAGGCGAGATGCCCCTGGTAGGGGATCGCGCCCCAGGAGAGTGAGTCGATCTGACGGCGCAGATCGGCGGCGTGGGTGCCCGGGCCTCCGGTCGTGGTGCGGCTCAAGTGCAGCACCATGCCCGCGGCACCGCGGAAGAGGCCGGGCTGGGCATAGAACTTGGCCTGCGCCGCCTGCACGATTTCGCCCCTGGCCTTCTCGAACTCTTCGTCGGCGCGGTGGACGAGGTAGTCGTCGAGCACCATGCCGATGCCGACGCTGCCGGCACCCAGGTAGGGCATGGTCCGCCGGCCCTCGTCGACCTGGAGGGCTCCGCCCACGCCTCGTACACAACGGGCCAGGTCGCGCCGGAGCGCGTCGGCGGCCAGGTCCAGCAAGGCGTGGTCGCCGGTCGCCTCGTACAGGCGCAGGTGGAGCAGCGCCGTTCCGGTGGCTCCGTGGAGGAGTCCGGCCCGTGGGGACCCGGCGCCGGCCGGCCCGGATGAGGGAGCGGCGGCCTTGTCGGCTGCGAGCCGGGCGCACTGGAGCGCCTTTTCGCGCAGGGCGCTCTCGCCCGTGGAAGTGGCCAGGGAATCGAGGGCCAGGCCGAGTCCGGCCAGTCCGCTGTGCAGGTCGGGGGCTATGTCCTGCCAGTTCTGGGAGGTGATCGTGTCCACGAGGTCCAGGGCGCGTTCGCGGTGCCCGAGCCGGTCCAGGACCCAGGCGATGCCGGACAGGCCGTCGTAGAAACCGAGCGGGCTGCCGGAAGCGGGGGACTTCGCGGCCCTCAGCAGCCATTCTTCCGCTTCCGGAGCCGGTTCGGCCCCGGTCTCTGCCAGGGCGTAGAGGACGCCGGCCGCTCCGTAGGCGAAGCATGCGCCGCCGACCGGCCCGAACTGGGCTATGTCTCCGGGGAAGAGACGATCCTCCCGTTCCGGAGAGGCGGAAGTCAGGATCGCGCGGACCATGGAGTCGCGGCTGCGTGGCCAGTCGGCGAGCTCCACGGGTAAGTAGCGGTCCGCCGAGCCGCGGGGCGGACCTTCCGGTATCTCCGAGCCACGATGGCCGCGCAGGATCTCGTCGACCGCTTCCTGGAGGAAGTCGCGGGGCACCGGAAACTGCTCTGCGGCGATCTCCGCCAGGTGCGCGGCTTTCGCCCGGTCGACGGCGAACAGACTGGTGAGGGGCAGGAACAAGGCCAGGCGCAGGCACGCCAGGGCGTACTGGTCGACGTCGAAGCCCCTGCGGTCGGCCGGTGCGACGAACCCCGGATTTGCGACCACCTGACGCCGGTTCACGTCGTCGACCGCGGCCGCCTCGAAGTCCAGCAGAACCACCGAGCGTTCGTCCTCGGACAGCATGATGTTGAAAAGGTGCAGATCGTTGAAGGCCACGCCCCGCGCGTGGATCGCCGATACGGCGTCCTCCACCAGGCGGTGCACCCGCATGGCCCACTGGGTGTACTCGGCGAGCCGCTCCGGGCTGGGGTCCGCTTCGATCAGCGGGTGCCGGTGGGCGAAGAAGCTGTTGAGCGGGCGACCCTCGATGAACTCCATGACGAGGAAGGAATGGTCGCCCAGGGTGAACCAGTCGCGCACTTCGGGGGTGCAGCCGAGCCCGGAAAGCCGCCGCAGCGCATCCCTCTCGCGCTCCAGCCGGGTCACGGCGTCGGCCTCGTCCGCGGCCAGGCCGGCGTGTGGCCGGGCCTCCTTCAAGACCACTTGCTCATCGGTACGCAGGTCCCGGCCGACGAACACGCCACCGCCGTTGGAGAAGTGCAGCGCGCGCTCGAACCGGTACGGGATGCCGGTGAGCGTGGTGGCGGAGCGGGCGGCCAGATGCGGTTCCAGAAACGCCGGGAGAGTGACCCATTCCGGGACGTGGAACGTCGGGTCCCTCCGGTCGGGAACAAGTCGTCCATGGTCGTCTTCGACTGCGGGGCACAGCTCACCCCGGTCGTCGTAACAGTGCCGCTCCGTGAAGCTGCCGTAGCGCACATGCACCGGCCCCGCGCCCCAGCGCAAGTCGCTGAGTATGTACGGACCGGGCTCGCCTGCGAGCAGACGGTCCAGGTCTTCCGCAATGGTGCGGCACTGGTCGTCGTCGGCGGGGTAGACGGTGAGGAACTTCCCACTGGCGGCGCGGTCGGCGTATTTGGCGTTGCGAGTGTGCAGCAGGTAGCGGCTCGGCATGCACTTGAAGGCGACGGATCGAGGGACGCAGTAGTCCCAGACCTGGGCGAGCACCTTCTCCGCGTTGTCCAGGCAGGCGGAAACGTGGATCTTCCACCCCTGGTTGGGCAGTGCGCTGTCGAGCGGTCGGAACGCCAGCCAGTCGCCCGACCGGTGGCGCTGCCAGCCGTCCGGAAGCTCGCGTCGCACGGCCTCGTAGAGAGCGGAGGAACCGCTGCTTTCCTCGTGCGACCGGTGCGGAGCGTCGTAGAACTGCCGGTTCGCGTCGCAGAAGACGGCGTACCCCTTGTTCATCGCACTCCTTCGGCCGGTGGGGTTGAGACGTTTTCACGCCTCCGGTGCCTGCAACAGTCGGGATTGTCATGAACCACCCATGAAAAAATGCACGGACGACAGACAGACAGACAGACGCGGCGCAGCCGGAGCCCAGCCCGGCAAGGACGCGTTTCCTTGGGTCCGCTCCGTGGGCGGAGCCGTCAGGGGCGGCGGGGGTGCGGCGGTCCACCCCGCACCGGGCTGTTGGTTACCGGCTGGGATACTCCCACTGTGGACACCACACCCGAGCAGATGAGCTCCCGGACAGCGGCCGGATGGACCGTCGCGCTCGCGGTCCTCGGAGCATTCGCCGGCTTCGCCTGGGACGGGCCGTTCCTCGCCGTCGCCTGCGCCCTTTCCCTGGGAGGCGGCGCGGCCCTGGGCACGGTCCTGTCCCGCCGTCGAATGATCGCAACCATTCGGGAAGGCCGGGGGGAGGCCGCCGCGCTCGGGTACGCCGACGGAATAGGGGACATGGTGGTGCTGGGGATATCCGCGTACAGAGCCTCCGTCTTTCCGCTGTCCGGCCCCGACGCGGTAGACCCCGCCGAGCGCAGGGCGCGCCGTAAGGCCGCCTACCACCTCACGGCTGCCGACGGGCTTCCCCACCACATTCGTGAGGCCGCGGCCGCCGCTCTCGAAGCGATCGACGACGCGCGTGACCGCGAAACCCAGTCCGCCGTCGAGGACCTCATGAAGGCCGTCCAGGAGCAGCGCCGCCGCACGTGACCGCAGCAGTCCGGCCTCAGACACCCTCACGGGCCTGGGCGTTGGACCCGCCGTCCGTGTTCCCCTGGACCAGTCTGTAACGCATGGCCCGGAAGGGGGCCCGCTTGCGCTCCCGGCGACGTGCACGGGCCTGCAGTCCCGATTTCTGCGCGTCTTTCATCAGCTCGGCGAATGCCTGATCCCGTCGCCTGCGCCGGTACGCGGCACCGGTGAAGTGGGCTCCCCAGGAGGCGGCCGGGGCGTTTACCACTTGTCGAGCCCTCAATCAAATCGCTCGCAGTCCGTTACGCGGTGGTTGCCGTCACCCCTACACTTAGGCTCGCCTAAGTTCGTGATCACCGAGAATCCGTCACGTCGGAATGGATGCGATGTCAGCCGCCACCATCAGCAGCCCGAGAGCCGCTCTTGTCGGCCGCCGAATAGGCTGGACGGCAGCGGCCGTTGTCGCGCTGCTGCTTGCGGTGCTGCTCAGCCTTGCCGTCGGAGCCCGCCACATCGCCCCGGGTGAGGTCTTCGACGCCTTGCTGTACGGCGGTACGAGCGAGGGCGCCGAGATCGTACGGTCGCTGCGGGTGCCCCGCACGGTCGTCGGGGTGATGGTCGGCGTGGGACTGGCCCTCGCGGGCACGGTGATTCAGGGCATCACGCGCAACCCCATCGGCGACCCGGGTGTGCTGGGCATCAGCCAGGGTGCCGCGGTAGGTGTGGTGCTGGCGATTGCGTTCGCGGGGGTGCACACGCTCTCCGGCTATGTGTGGTTCGCGTTCGTCGGTGCCGGAGTCGCGTCGGTGGCCGTCTACGCCGTCGCCTCCAGCGGGCGGGGCGGTGCGTCGCCTCTGAAGCTGGCGCTGGCCGGCGCCGCCATCAACGCGCTTCTCATTTCCGTCATCCAGGGCATGTTGACGACGGACGCCGCCACCCTGGACGAGTTCCGCTTCTGGCAGGTCGGCTCGATCGCCGGACGCAGTGCGGAAGTGGCCGGTCAGATCTGGCCGTTCCTCGCGGTGGGCGCGGTGCTGGTGCTGTCGGTGGCGCGAGGGCTCGACGCCCTGGCACTCGGCGACGACGTGGCCAAGGGGCTCGGACAGAACGTGGCGACCGTACGGATCGTGGGCGGCATCGGCGCGACCGTGCTCACCGGCGTCGGGGTCTCGGCGGCCGGACCGATCGCCTTCATCGGCCTGGCAGTTCCGCACATCGCCCGCGCCATCGTCGGCACCGACCACCGATGGGTGCTGCCGATGGCGGCCCTGCTCGGCCCGGTCATGCTGCTCGTGTCGGACGTCATCGGCCGGGTCGTCTTCCCGCCGGGCGAGGTGCCGGCGGGTGTGATGACCGCCCTGATCGGTGTGCCGTTCCTGATTGCCATGGTCCGGCGCAAGGCGGTGGGCGCATGACGACCTCGCTCATCGAGAGCCGGGCGGCGGCCGTACGCCCCGGCGGGTACTCGCTCGCGAGACGCGGCCGCGCGTCCTTCCTCGTCCACAGGCGTGCCGCCGTCGTCGCCTGCGTGCTCGCCGTGCTGACGGCGGCTGTCTGCCTTGCGTACCTCTGTCTCGGTGAGAAATCCGTCGCGCCGGGCGAGGTACTGAACGTGCTGTCCGGGCGGTCTTCGAGGGCCGAGTTCGTGGTGGGCGAGCTGCGGTTGCCGCGGTTGGTCCTGGGGCTGATGGCCGGCGCCGCTTTCGGGGTCGGGGGCGCCCTCATCCAGACCGTTGCCCGCAACCCTCTGGCCAGCCCCGACATCATCGGTGTCTCCCAAGGGGCCAGCGCCTTGACCATCGGCGCTCTGACCTTCGGTGTCGGCTCGTTCAGTGTGCTGCCGTACTTCTCGGTCGCGGGCGGAATGATCGCCGCCGTGCTCGTCTACTTCTTCGCCTGGCGCGGTGGACTGCACGCGGCGCGGTTCGTCCTCATCGGCATCGGCGTCGCCATCGCGCTGCGGTCCGTCGTCCATCTCTTCATCACCAAGGGCGACTATCTGGTGGCCCATCAGGCGCAGGTGTGGATCACCGGTTCACTCAACGGGCGTGGCTGGGACGAGGCCGCACCGCTCGGCTGGACGCTGCTCGCCCTGGCGCCGTGTGTGGTCTGGGCGGCACGGGCACAGCGCAACGCCGCCTTCGACGACGACACGGCGACGGCGCTCGGCGTGCCGCTCCAGCGGACCCGGTTCGGGCTGGCGCTGCTGGGCGTCTTTCTCGCGTCGGTGGCGACGGGTGCGGCGGGCCCGGTGGACTTCGTGGCGCTGCTCGCCCCACAGATCGCCCGCCGGCTGACCCGCACGGCGCAGATCCCGCTGCTGTGCTCGGCGCTGCTCGGTGCGTTGATCGTGGTGGCCGCCGACCTGCCTGCGCGCCTGCTGTTCGCGCCGGTCGAGCTGCCCGTGGGTGTGCTGACCGCGGCTGTCGGCGCGCCGTATCTGATCTGGCTGATCGTGAAAGACCGCAGCGTCCGCGGCCGTACTGGAGGAGAAGCGTGACCGAGAGCAGGCTGACAGCCCGTGACCTGACCCTGGCTTACGAGGAACGCACGGTCGTGGAGGGCCTCGACCTGGACGTTCCGCACGGCCTCGTCACCGTCATCGTCGGTCCGAACGCCTGCGGCAAGTCCACGCTGCTGCGCGCCCTCGGACGGCTGCTCAAGCCGCGGCGGGGCTCTGTGCTGCTGGACGGCGCCGAACTGGGCCGCATAGCCACCCGTACGATCGCGCAGTCCATCGGGCTGCTTCCGCAGACCCCGGTCGCGCCGGAGGCGATCACGGTGGCCGATCTCGTCGCGCGCGGTCGCCAGCCGCACCAGCGCTGGTGGCAGCAGTGGTCGCAGGAGGACGAGCGGGCGGTCACCGACGCCATGGACCGCACCGATGTGACCGCCCTCGCCGCGAGGCCCGTTGATGAACTGTCGGGAGGTCAGCGGCAGCGCGTGTGGATCGCCATGGCGCTCGCGCAGGACACCGATCTGCTGCTCCTCGACGAGCCCACCACCTACCTGGACATCTCGCACCAGGTGGAGGTGCTCGACCTGGTCCGGCAGCTCAATCGGGAACGCGGACGGACGGTTGTCGCGGTGCTCCACGACCTCAACCAGGCCGCGCGGTACGGCGATCACCTGGTGGCGATGAAGGAGGGACGGATCGTCGCCCAGGGACACCCCTCGGAAATCGTCACGGCGGACCTCGTACGTGATGTCTTCGGCCTCGAATCGGTTGTGGTGCCGGATCCTGTGACCGGCGGCCCGCTGGTCGTCCCCGGCAGCCCCTGGCATCAAGACGCGTCCACCACGGCAGCGGTCTCGGCAGAGGTCGGCTGAACTCGTCGACGGCGCACTCGTGTTCGTGTGGGCGGACGCCTGTTCGACGTCAGGTAAGGCGAGGTCGGCCGTATTGCCGCGTAGTCCGAGTTGTGATGTCGGCGCGCTTGCCCCCATCTTTACGTAAGGTTAGCTTTACCTAAGTTCACCCCCCGCGCTGATTGTGTACCTGTGACGAAAGGCTTTCCTCTCATGGCCCCCTCCTTCAACCGTCGCGCCGCAGTTGTCGCTGTCGTTGCCGCGCTCGCCGTCAGCGCCACCGCATGCGGGTCCGATTCCGAAAAGGATGACGCCAAGTCGGCGGCTGAGGGCGGAAAGCACACCGTGACGACCGCCATGGGCAAGGTGGAGGTCTTCGACAGCCCCAAGCGCGTGGTCGTTCTGGCCACCGACGCCCTGGACTCGGCCCTCACCCTCGGTGTCACGCCGGTCGGCGCCGTCACCGCCGAAGCGGGTGCGCCGATGTCCACCTACCTCCCTGAGGACAAGCTCAAGGGCATCAAGCCGGTCGGGCTCATCATGGAGCCCAACCTCGAGGCGATCGACGGGCTGAACCCGGATCTGATCATCAGCAGCAAGGCGCGCGACGAGAAGAGCTACAAGGAGCTCTCCAAGATCGCGCCGACCGTCTTCACCGAGACGACCGGCCCTGACTGGCGGAAGAACTTCGAGCTGCACGCTGACGTGCTGGGCAAGAAGGAAGAGGCGAAGAAGGTCGCCGCCGACTATGACAAGCACGTCACCGAGGTGACCGAGGCACTTGGCGGAGTGGACAAGGCCGCCAAGACGAAGGTCGGGTTCGTGCGCTTCGTCGAAGGCGCGGACACCCGCCTGTACATGAACGACACGTTCGTCGGCAGCATCCTCAAGGATCTCAAGGCCGGCCGCCCCGCCAACGTGGACAAGACCGGCTTCTCCCTCGACATCAGCCCCGAGCGGATCAGCGAGGGCAACTCCGACGTCATCTTCTACTCCACCTACGGTGACCCGGCGAAGGCCAAGGAGACCAGCGTCACCGGCGGCAAGCTGTGGAAGAACCTGGACGCCGTGAAGAACAAGAAGGCGTTCAAGGTCGACGACAGCCTGTGGATGCTCGGCATCGGTTACACCGGAGCCGGCCAGATCCTCGACGAGATGAAGAAGGACCTCTCGTAACGGCGCTACGGGACACTACGACTGCGGCCCTGGCCACGGAATATCCGTGGCCAGGGCCGCAGTCGTAGCAAAGGCTCATGACGTCACAGGCGTTCGAAGCCCCGGACCCGCTCCCAGTCCGTGACCGCGGTCTCGAAGGCTGCCAGCTCTGTGCGGGCGGCCTGCGCGTAGTGGCCGACGACCGCTTCGCCGAAGACCTTGGCGGCGATCTCGCTGTTCTCCCACCGGTGCAGGGCCTCGGTGAGCGTGCTGGGCAGCCGCTCCACCGACGGATCGGCCAGGGCGTTGGCGGTGTGCGGCGCCGGGAGGTCGAGGCGGTTCTCGATGCCGTACAGGCCGGCGGCCACCGCGGCGGCGACGGCGAGATAGGGGTTGGCGTCCCCGCCGGGCACCCGGTGCTCGATCCGCAGCGAGTGGCCGGAGCCGACGACGCGGATCGGGCAGGTGCGGTTGTCCTGGCCCCAGGTGATGCCGGTGGGGGCGAAAGCACCTGGCTGGAGCCGCTTGTACGAGTTGATGTTCGGCGCCATCAGCAGCGCGAAGTCGGCGAGGCAGGCGAGCTGACCTGCGACGAAGTGGCGCATCAGGTCGGACATGCCGTCCTCGGCCGCGGGGTCCGCGAGGACGGCGGAGCCGTCGGTGCCGCGCAGCGACAGGTGAATGTGGCAGGAGTTGCCCTCGCCCTCGTCGTACTTGGGCATGAAGGTGAGCGCGACGCCCTCCTGCGCGGCGATCTGCTTGGCGCCGTTCTTGAAGACGACGTGGTTGTCGCAGGTGGTCATCGCCTCGTCGTAGCGGAAGACGATCTCGTACTGGCCGGCGTGGCACTCTCCCCGGGCCGTCTCCATGGTGAGCCCGGCGCGCACCATCTCCCGACGGATGCGGCGGACCACCGGCTCGATGTCGGCCAGGCCCTGGAGGGAGTAGTCGACGTTGTAGGCGGTGCCCGTTTCCAGGCCGTGGTAACGGCGGTCCCACGCCTGGCGGTACGACCCGCGGAAGATCAGGAACTCCAGCTCGGTGCCCGCGAAGGCGGTCAGTCCGCGCTCGGCGAGCCGGTCGAGCTGGGTGCGCAGTATCTGGCGCGGGGCCACCGCGACCGGGTCGCCGCTCGGCCAGACGGCGTCGGCGAGCACGAGAGCGGTGCCCGGGTCCCAGGGAAGGGTACGCAGCGTGGCCGGGTCGGGGCGGAGAACGAAGTCACCGAAGCCGCTCTGCCAGGCGTCGATGGCGTATCCGGATCCGGTGCCCATCTCGACATCGGAGGCAAGGAGATAGACGCAGGCGCCGAAGCCTTGCTCGGCCACCTCGTCCAGGAAGTACGGCACGGACAGGCGGCTGCCCTGGAGCCTGCCTTGGAGGTCCGGGACGCCGACGATGACTTCCTCGACGCTTCCCTCCTCGGCCTCGGCGCGCAGCCGCTCGTACGGCGAGTCGGTCATATCTGCTCCTGAATTTCCTGACGGACGGCGGGCAGGGTGGCGAGGGGGTTGGGGAGGCTGCCGTGGACGACGTCGAAGCCCTCGTCCTTCTCGGCGCGGTCGTGGAAGCCGCCGCCGAGCAGCTGTTCACGGTTGAGTGCCACCCGGTCGAACTCCGGGGAGAGCAGCCCGAACTCCTCGAATCGGTCGGCCAGGTCGGGGAAGCGGGCGTGGTAACGCTCGATCTCGGCGCGGACCATGGCCCAGAATTCCTCTTCCGGTACTCCGAGGTGCGCGGCGGCCAGCGGGGCGAAGAACCGGAAGTGACCGGCGAAGACAGCGCTGAGCAGAGAGTGGGCCAGCTCTCCGGCGGGCCAGCGCAGCAGCAACGAGTCGGCGCGATCGGAGAGGCCGGCGTACTCCGGGTGACTGCCGGGCAGCAGGTTGACGTCCTCTGCGAAGTCCTTGACCGCAATGCCGACGGGGGTGTCGGCGGCGTCGTAGAGGACGACCGTGTTCTCGCCGTGCGGGCAGTACGCCACGCCGTACCGGTAGAGGTAGTGCAGCAGGCCGGGCAGCAGGGCGCGGAAGAAGCGGTCCAGCCAAGCGCGGGGTTCGAGCCCCGACCGGTCGACCAGCTCACTGATCAGTGCACGCCCGTCGGAACCGACCTTGAGCAGCGCAGCCATGGTGCGGGCCTGCTCGCCGTCGCGCAGCAGCGCCGCGACCGGCTCACGCCACACCGCGCCGAGCAGCTCGTGGTAGCGGTACGGGGCGTCCTTCACCGACTCGTACAGCGGGTGGTGCACGGCCACGCCCGCCACCTCGCCGAGCGGGTGGAAACGCAACTCGTCGTGGAGATACGGGTCGGCGTCGCGGACGGCGTGCAGCCAGGCGCTCACATCGGGTGCGCCCTCGGTGGGCTTCGTGGAAAGGCCGCGCCAGACGAGGGTGTTGCGGATGAACAGCGGCACCTTCACGTTGCGGCGGTGCGGGTGGTCCAGATTCGCCAGGGTGCGGATGGACTGAAGCGGCCGGTAGCGGTCCGGGCCCTCACCGAGCAGCACGATGCGGCCGTCGGCGAGATACGGGGCGAAGAGGGTCGCGACGGCCTCGTCCCAGTGGAAGGGGTGCACCGGCAGCCAGCGGAAGTCGGCGGGGTCGTAACCGGTTTCTGCGCATGTCTCCCGGAGCGTCGACCCGAACTGCTTACGTGTGTCCTCGGCAAGCTCTTCCGCCAGCAGGGTGTCGGCGTCCAGACCGGGCACGCCGGAGTAGGAGGCGAGGTTGCTGTGGACACCAGCCCAGAGCAGGTGTACCGAGCCGGCGGCTTCTGGGGCGTAGGCGGCGGCGTCCGAGGCGGAGAAGCCCAGCCGGCCCTTGTTGAGCAGCATGCACGGGTGGCCGTCCTGATGTGCCTCCAGGTCGAGGTGGTCGAGGTCGGCGAGTTCGGCTGCAGGCAGGGCGCGGGAGATGACCTCGGCCTCCGCCCGCCGGGTGGCGGTGAGTTCGCGCAGCACCTCGGCGGTGGTGGGCCCGTCCCAGCCGAGGACCGGGCGGGCGTCGAGCAGCAGCTGTTCAGGGCCGGCCACGCTGCCGTCGGCGGGCTCGGGATGCCGCCGCAGGGTGCCCGGTGTGAGCCGCCAGGTGCCGAAGGTGCCGCGTGTCGCGCGGAAGGTCCAATGGACTCCGTCGGCGAGGTCCAGTCGGTACGCGTCCGGGGCGCCGGCCGACGGGTCCGGTCCGGGAACGAACAGCTCCTCGTAGGCGAACTCCTCCACTGCCTTGACGAGCAGTCGTCGGCCGGCCTGCGCCCAGGCGTCACGGGTGGTGCGGTTCATCGGTGGTTCTCCTCGGAGTACGCGGGTGAGGCGGTGGCCATCAGGGAAGGCGCGGAATCACCGGCGCCGGACGCCACAGAGGCCGGCACGCTGGTCGTCGTCACGCCGGCCTGCGGCTTCGGCACATGGTCACGGTCGGCTGCCGACGCGTCCGGGCCGGGCGAACCCCGCCGCGCGCCGACTTGTGGGCCGGTGCCGCGGAAGCGCCGCACGGACAGGGCGACGGCGCATACCTGCACGGCCGCGGCGACAGCGAGGGGCAGCGCCAGGTCGTGGGAGACCGCGGCCGTGGCGGCCAGCGGCGCAGCGAGCAGACCTGCGGACCGGACCGTCTCCACCGCGGTGAACGCCGGGCCCTTCGTGCCGGTCGCGCGGAACATCCGCAGCTCGACGGCGACCTGGCCGAGGCCGAGCCCCACGCCGTACAGCAGCCGGCCGCCGACCAGGCCGGGCAGCGAGTCGGCCAGCCACGACCAGGCCATCCCGGCCGCGCCCACTGCCAGAGCAAGCGGCAGGAGCCGGTCACCGAACCGGTCGTGGCAGCGGCGCACCAGGGGCAGCACAGCCAGAGCGGAGACGCTCGGCAGGAAGAACAGCACGGCTGACCCGACCGAACCGCTGCCGAGGCTGTCGGCGAACTCGGTGAAGAAGGGCCGCGCGACATTGGCCGAGAAGTCGAAGGCGACCCCGATCAGCGCGGCATAGGCGAGCATCGTGAACCAGGTGCGGCGGCTCGACGGCCCGCGCACGGCCGGGCCGGGCGAGCCCGGCGCCGGGTCCGACGCGCCGTCGGTGTCCTGGTCGTCGCCGGCCGTGGAGCCGTCCGCGGCGGACTCGGCGGTCTTCACGTCCCGGCGCCTGCCCAGGATGCGGTACGTCAGCACCGCCAGAAGCGTGTCCAGGACCGCGAACGCCGAGATCCCGATCCGCGGTTCCGGAAGCGCGAGGACCCCGGCGCCCACCATCGTGGAGACCACGACGGACAGATGGAAGACGACCACCAGCGTGCACACCCCGGCCAGCCGTTTCCGCTCGCCGCCCTCCGATTCGTCGCCGTGCTCGGCGATGAAAGCCGGATAAGCCAGCAGCAGGGCGCTGTTGGTCACCACGATGAGCGTCGACAGCACCGTGTACGCGGCATAGCTCGGTGCCAGACCGAGCAGCAGGTCCAGAACGGCGGACCCGCACAGTCCGGCCAGCACCAGCTTGTGCAGCGGCCAGCGCCGGGCCGCCAGCCCCCACAGAGGGAGGGCGGCGAGCCCGACGATGCGGCAGATCCAGATGTACAGCCCGGTCGCTCCCGGGTCCTCGATGCCGTACAGCCGCTCGAACAGCTGAGGGAGGAACGGCGTCAGCGCGGTCTCGGCGACCAGGTGGAGCCCTATGACGGATATGAGCACCGTCCTGGCGTGGCGTGCCGCTCCACCCGGGGCCGCTGTCCCGGCCTGTTCCACAACCGTCAT
The DNA here is from genome assembly GCF_042888505.1 of Streptomyces sp. NPDC002870. NCBI lineage: Bacteria > Bacillati > Actinomycetota > Actinomycetes > Kitasatosporales > Streptomycetaceae > Streptomyces > Streptomyces sp. NPDC002870. Next base: position 157,488 of record NZ_JBIAPW010000014.1, on the reverse strand, counting down.
CGCGGCGTACCGGAGGGTGTGGCGGCAGCCCCTTCCGGGACGGCCGCCGAGAGCGTGGCGGACGTCGGCGACTGAGGCGCGCCGAAGGTCGTGAACGCCTGCCGCGAGGCAACGGGCAGTACGTCGCGTCCGGCGGTGGCATTGAGGATGGTCGCGGCGCGCCAGGCACCGAGGGTGAGGTCGGGAGCGCCCACGCCGTGCGTGTGCATCTCGGCGTTCTGGACGTAGAGCGTGCCGGAGACCCGCGGGTCGAGCGCGACCCTGTACTCCCCGTCGATCTGGTAGCGGCCCCGGTCGTCCCAGTCGACCAAGTCGCCCATCGACTCCAGGAACGCCGGACGGGAGGCGGTATAGCCGGTGGCGGAGACCACGGCGGAGGTCCGGACCTCGAAGAGCGAATCCTGCTGCTGAGTCCGGCAGGTGAGCAGGTACCCCTCACCGTCGGCCTCGGCCGCGACGATCTCCACGCCCGGCTGCAGGGCGGCGCGCGGCTCGCCACCCCCGATGGTGCGCTCGTACAGCTCGTCGTAGATCTCCCCCAGCGTCTCCTCGCTCACGCCCTTGTAGAGCTGCCACTGCTCCCGCACCAGCCGTTCGCGCGTGACCTCGGGGAGCTCGCGGAAGTAGCGGATGTAGTCCGGGGTGAAGTGCTCCAGGCCGATCTTCGAGTACTCCATCGGCGCGAAGGCCGTGGTGCGGGCCAGCCAGCGGACGTACGGGCCGCCCTGGCCGTCGCCGTCCTGGTGGCGGAGCAGGTCGAGCGCGACCTCGGCGCCGGACTGCCCCGCGCCGATGACCGTGACGTCGTCGGCGGCGGCCAGCCGGGCACGGTACGTGCGGTAGTCCGCGCTGTGCAGCACACGGCCGGCGTGGGCGTCGGTCAGCAGCGGCCGCAGTGGCTCGGGAACGACAGGGTCGGTGCCCACACCCAGCACGACCTGGCGGGCCAGGACGCGGGTCTCGGTGCCGGAGGCGGAGCGGTGGACGACAGCGAACGCGTCCGCCTTCTCGTCCCACTCCAGCGCGGTGACTTCGGCGTCGAAGCGGCATGAGGGCAGCCGCTCGGCGACCCAGCGGCAGTAGTGGTCGTACTCACGGCGCGGAATGTGGAAGCGCTCGGAGAAGAAGAACTTGAACATCCGGTCGTGGCAGCGGAGGTAGTTCAGATACGACCACGGGCTGGTCGGGTCGGCCATGGTGACCAGATCGGCGAGGAACGGCACCTGAAGTGTCGTTCCCTCCATCAGCAGGCCCGGATGCCAGGAGAACGCCGGCTTCGCGTCCAGGAAGAGGGACCGGAAGCCCGGTACACCGTCCGCCAGCGCGGCCAGAGACAGGTTGAACGGGCCGATTCCGACGCCGACCAGATCATAGGGGAGATTCCGGTCGTCAGAAGTCGAGAGGGCGGTCACCGCTGGGCCTCCGTGAGGGGGTTGGGGAGATCGATGTAGACGGACTGGGTGTGGACGTCGCCGACGAGTTCGTCGAGCCCGTCCACGCAGGTCAGGTAGTTGCCCTTGCAGCGCAGTACGGGTGCGTCGAGCAGCAGGTCCAGCAGGCCCTTGGCGGCGGGCTCCGCTGTGCGCAGCCGTTCCAGGGCGGTGCGCAGCACGCGCAGCAGGTGGCCCTCGTCGGCCAGTCCGAGCGCGCCGAACGCTCCGACGAGACCGAGCAGGTTGTTGATGCCGAGGTAGTAGGCCACCCGCTCGTCCACGAAGGCGTCATCGAATACCAGCTCGACGCCATCCGTGGCGCCCGGCAGGAGCCGCTCGATGTCGTCGGCGCGGGAAGCGGCCAGGTAGTACCCCTGGCTGTCCCGGTACCAGCCCGCGCGGGGCAGTCCATGAGTGTCGAGGGCCACCAGGGTGTTCTGGTGGTGCGGCTCCAGGGCGATGCCGTACCGCGCCTGAAGACGGATCAGGGGAACGACCAGTACATCCAGGTAGCGGGCCAGCCAACGCTCCGACGCCTCGGACACCGGGACGCCGAGAGCGCGAGCGGCGCGCTCGATCGCCTCGCACAGCAAGGCGCGTTGCTGCGGCGGGGTACCGTCGCCGGGACCGGTCCGCTCGGCCAGCAGGCCCGCCACGCACAGCCCTTCGGGCGCGCCGTCGCCGCCGCCCCCGAAGGGGTTGTCACGGATCGCCGTCTCCAGACCCGTTTCCGGGCCTTCAACACCGACAGAAACCCAGGCGAACTCGCGCAGGATGCCGAACTCCGGATGCTCGGCACGGAGCCAGTCCCCGGGGCCCGCGGCCAGCAACTGCGCGGCCCTTACGCCGAGACGCATCTCGCTGCGCAGGTTGTTCCGCCGGGAGTTGGTGATCCGCATGCCGAGGGACAGCTTCAGCATCACCTCGGCGTCCGGCCGCTGCACGGTACGCACGGAGGACGTGGGGTACCAGGCGGGTCCGGCGGCACCGAGCGGACGGAGCAGTCCGGCGTCGACGAGCGCGGCGACCTCCGGACGGGACAGCACCTCCCGGGCCTGCCAGGGATGCGCGGGCACCGCGACCATGCCTTCGGGCACCTTCAGCCCGGCGGCGAGCGGACGCAGCAGCTCCGCGGGCGAACGGCTGTCCGCGCTACCGCCGACCACGACATCCGGGTGGGCGGCGAACCAGTGCAGCGGGAACGAGCCGCGCAGCTCGGGCGAGTACGCCTCCAGCTCGGCCTCCGACGCCTCCTCGCGGCTCTTGGGCGCGGGATGGAACGGATGGCCCAGCAACAGCGCCTGCTCGCTGTCGAGGAACGGCGTCGGCCCCTGGCCGTGCTCGCCCTCGGCGCGCCGGTGGGCGATGTGCGTGGCGGTGCGCCGAGCGGAGTTCAGCACCCGGGCGGCGGCGTCGCCCCCGTGGTGCGGGAGCACACCGCGGCCCAGCGTGGTCTGCCGGATCAGCGCCGCCGCCACCAACGCTGCGTCGGCCGGGAGGCCGTCGCCGTCGTCGCCATCGGTTGTGACCAGGCTGGGCGCACCGAAGCGATGCCAGCCGGTGGCCGACCGGTACCGCACAGGCGCCCGCAGGGTGAGCCGGCTGGCAGGCAGGTCGATCAGCAGTGCCTGCCCGGTCTCCGGCACGTCGGTCCCGGTCTCGCGTACGTAGGCGCGCAGCAATGTCTCCATCGCCGCGGCATCTCCCGCGCGCAGCGGGTCGGCGTCGTCGAGCGGGTCCGGGCCGATCCCGGGAGCTCCGTATGACGGGGCGCCGGCAGCACTTGACGGCGCACCTGCCGTGGGCGGTGCCGGCCGCGCCGTACGGGCGTCGTCGGGCCGGTTCACTGGCTCTCCTCCTCGGCCTGGCCCGCCGCGGCGACCGCGTGCAGCAGTCGCTCGACCTCGGCCGGGGTGGTGTGCGGGTTGAGCAGCGTGAGCTTCAAGCGGACCCGGCCCGGCCCCTCGCCCGGCAGCTCGGTGCGGCCGACGACCGCCCGGCCCTCACGCAGCAGCCTGCGCCGCAGCGCCGCGTTCACCCGGTCGGTGTGCCCGGGGTCAGCGCCCTCGGGCAGGTAGCGGAAGAGGAAGGCCGTCAGGATGGGATCGGCGTGCAACTCCAGCCGGGGATGCGCCCGTACGGCCTCCGCACCGCCGCGCGCCAGCTCATGGCAGGCGTCCACGAGCCGGCCCAGGCCCTCGCGGCCCAGTGTGCGCAGCGTGACGGCGATCTTGAAGGCGTCGGCGCGGCGGGTGGTGCGCAGCGAGAGACCGAGGAGGCTGGGGTAGCCGGCCTCCTCGTCGTCCTGCGGGTTGAGGTACACCGCCCGTCGTGCGAGTGAGGCGTAGGTTTCCGCCCGCCGGACCAGGAAGATGCCCGCGGCGACCGGCTGCCAGCCCAGCTTGTGCCAGTCCAGGGATACGGAGTCGGCCAGCGCGATACCGCCGAGCAGCGGGGCGAGCTCGTCGGACAGCAGTGCGCCGCCGCCGTAGGCGGCGTCCACGTGCAGCCAGGCGCCGTACTCGGCGGCCAGGCCCGCGCAGGTGCGCAGCGGGTCGACCGCACCGGTGTCGGTGGTGCCGGCGGTGGCCACGACCGCCACCGGCACCTCACCCCGCGCGACGCAGTCGCGCAGAGCGGACGCCAGCGCGTCCGGCTTCATCCGCAGCTCGCGGTCGACCGGCACGGGGACGACCGCGTTCTCCCCGAGACCCAGCAGCGCGGCCGAGCGCTGAACCGAGAAGTGGGCGGCGGCGGAGGCGAAGATCCGCGGACGCGGGCCGGTGCCCGGTACTCCACTCAGCTCGATCTGACGCTCGGCCGCCCGTCCCAGCACGCGGTCACGGGCGAGCATCAGGCCCATGAGGTTGGACTCGGTGCCGCCAGAGGTGAGCACTCCGGCGGCCTGGGCCGGGTCGTACCCGACGAGCTGCGCCAACTCCCCGAGCAGCAGGGTCTCCACAGCGGTGGCGGCGGGCGCCTGGTCCCAGGAGTCCTGGGAGGGGTTGAGCGCGGCGACGGCGAGATCGGCGGCGACGGCCACGGCCAGCGGCGGGCAATGGAGATGCGCGGCGCAGGACGGGTCGGCGGGGTCGGCGCTGCCGTACGCCAGGAGTTCGGTCAGCTGGTGCAGGGCGTCGTCGCCGTCCGCCTCGGCGAACACCCGCGCGACCTCCGCGACCAGTTCCTCGGGCGTCCCGGTGGGAACGGGTCCGCCGCGCCGCACGGCGCCTTTGGCGAGAGCCTCCAACACGGCCTGCACCAGCGGCTCCAGTGCGACGGGACCCCCCGTGCCTCCGGACAGTGCCGTGTTCCGGACCTGGTTGCCCGACGGTGCGGCACCGCGGAGCAGCCCGGCCACGGCCTCGCCCAGAGCGCCGGCCCCCGCAGAGGCGGGTTCAGGGACGAGGCTCAATCCGCCGCGCGTATGGATTCCGCCGGTCTGACCGGGCGCGGTCTCCGCGTCGTACGCTTTCAGGGCTGCGTCGAAGCCACCGGTGGCCGGCCCCAGGCCGGGTATCTCGCCCGTCATGCCCGCACGCCCCGAACGTGCGGCGTCGTCACCGTGGCGATGGCGTCGGTGAGCCGGTCCAGCACCGCTTCGGCCTGCTCGTCGGTGATGATCAGCGGCGGCAGCAGCCTCACGGTCGAGTCGTAGCGACCTCCCAACTCCACGATCAGGCCGCGCTCAAGGCATGCGGCCCGTACCTGCGCGGCCACCTGCGGGGCGACCGGCCGGGCGCCGCAGGAGTCGGGTTCGGCCTCGGGGTCGACCAGCTCGACACCGATCATCAGGCCCCGGCCACGAACGTCACCGATCGCGGGGAGTTCGCTCCGCAGGCCTTCCAGCCGGTCCGTCATCCGGGCGCCGACGGTGGCCGCCCGCCCGGCCAGGCCCTCCTTGGCGACGTACCGCAGGGTGGCCGTGCCGGTCGCCATGGCGAGGGTGTTGCCGCGGAAGGTGCCGGTGTGGGCGCCGGGCAGCCAGCCGTCGTAGTCCTCGTGGTAGACGAGCACCGCGAGCGGCAGGCTGCCGCCGATCGCCTTGGACATCACCATCGCGTCGGGCACGATCCCGCTGTGCTCCACGGCCCAGAAGGCGCCCGTGCGTCCGACGCCGGTCTGCACCTCGTCGACGATCAGCGGGATGTCCCGCTCCCTGGTGATACGACGCATCTCGCGCAGCCAGGCATCCGGGGCCGGTACGGCGCCGCCCTCGCCCTGCACCGCTTCCAGGATCATCGCGGCGGGCGGGACGACTCCGCCGTTCGGGTCGTCCAGCAGGCGCTCGGTGTATGCAGTGGACAGCTGCGCGCCGCGCTCCCCGCCGACGCCGAACGGGCAGCGGTAGGGGTACGGGTAGGGCAGCCGGGTGACGTCGGCGGCGATCCCCGGTACCGGCTGCTTGGCGGTGACACCGCCGGAAGCGGCCAGGGCTGCCGCCGTCATCCCGTGGTACGCGCCGGTGAAGGCGAGCAGCCCGTGTCGCCCAGTCGCGGTCTGCATCAGCTTGAACGCGGCCTCGACGGCGTCGGTCCCGGCGGGCCCGCAGAAGTGGATGCGGGCCTTGTCCGCGAAGCCGCTGGGCAGGGTGGCGAACAGCGCGTCGGTGAATTCGTCCTTCTCCGGGGTCGCCAGGTCCAGGACGTGCAGCGGCGCCCCACTGCTGATGGTCCGCTGAATGGCCTCCACTACGACCGGGTGGTTGTGGCCGAGGGCCAGAGTGCCGGCTCCGGAGAGGCAGTCGAGGTAGCGGCGGCCGTCTGTGCCCACGAGGTCCATGCCCTCTGCGCGGGCCGGAACGATCGGGAACGACCGGGCATACGTGCGGGCCGAGGACTCCCGGGTGCGCTGGCGCTGCAGGATGGCGTCGGCTTGTCCCGTAGTGCGTTCGGCGTCGGTTCGTTCGGCGGGGTGCACGGTCATGATGTACGGCTCCAGGATGGGGAGGGTGAGGAAGCGAGTGAGTGGCGACGAGGGCCCCGAGGGCCTGGTAAGGCCCGGACGGGGCTGCCGGCGCCTCAGAGCAGATGGCGCTCGGCGACGGGGTGGCCGAGGAAGCTGTGCATGGCGAACTCCCAGCCGTAGGAGCCCGCGTACGGGAAGACCACCAGGTCACCGGCGCGTATCCGGTCCACCAGGACATCGCGCAGCAGGGTGTCCTCCGGAGTGCACAGCTCGCCGACGACCGTCACGCGCGTCTGTTCGGCGCAAGGGCGGGGACACTCCTCGGGCCAGTCCTCCACGGGCAGCACCGCCATGTTGTGGACGATGTCCCAGGAGGTGGGGAGCTGGAAGTGGTTGATGCCGCCGCGCAGCACCACGAACTCCTCGCCGTAGGACTCCTTCACGTCCGTCACCTCGGCGGCGTACCAGCCGCAGTCCGCGACCAGGAAACGGCCGGGCTCCAGCACCACCTTCACGCCCGCGGGAACCTCGACAGCCGCGGCCAGTTCGCCGAAGCGGGCGACGTCGAAGGGCTTCTCGCCCTCGAAGGCGACGCCGATGCCCCCGCCGACGTCGATATGGCGCAGCTCGATCCCGTTGTCCTGGGCGGTCCGCACGCTCCACTCCACACACCAACGCAGATACGCGGCATGGGACTCGGCGTCGAGGTTGTTGGACGCGGCGTGGATGTGGAAGCCGATCACATCCAGCCCCGGCAGCCGCAGAGCCTCGCGCAGCACCCCGGGCACGTCGGGCTCCGCCACCCCGAACTGGGAGGGCACACCCCCCATGTGCAGCGAGCCGGTGACGGGGATCGTCGCGGGATTGACGCGAAGCGCCACTCGGGCGCGGAGCCCTTCGCTGACCGCTATCCGGCTGATCCGGTGCAGTTCGAGCAGACTCTCGGCATTGATCGCCTCGGCTCCGGCCCGGACCAGGGCGGTGAGGACGGGGACGGATTTCGCAGGCCCGGCGGCGACCACCGGGGCCGGGGCGTCCCCGGCCACCGGCTTGGCCGATACAGCGAGTTCGAGCTCGGCACAGGAAGCGACCTCGAAGCCGTCGACATGTGGGGCCAGCGCCTGGACGACCCCGGGGAAGGAGTTCGCCTTCACGGCGTAGTAGACGGCTGCCCACTCCGGAAGCGCCCCGCGCAACTCGCGCGCACGCTCCGCGGCGACAGCACCGTCGTATACGTAGGCCGACACCGGCCCCGCGGCCTGCGACAGCTCCAGCAGACGGTGACGGACCGCTACGGGGAGCACGTCTATGGGATAGGCGGATCGCGGGGCGGCGGACGGCGGCAACTGAATGGACACGGCTCTGCCTCGGGTCGGGGTGCGGGAGGTTGAAGGTGTTCAGCGGTGGTCGAGGTCGCGCTGTATCACCGCGCGTGAAAGCGCTGTGCCTGAGTTGCGCGGCAGCGTGTGCCCGTAGACGAATCCGTCCAGGTCATCGCCGCCCGGCGCGGCCCCAGCGCGAAGCCGGGAACCTGCGCACGCGGCATCGAGCGGTGCGAGATCGGCGGGTTGCTGTGGTCACTCGGTGAACCCATGGGCCCGGGCGTGATGGCACTGTTCGAACGAGGCACGGGTCCCCCCTGAGGAAAACGGACTGTCGGGCAGCCGCACGGCCACATCCAACCACTTAGGTGAGCCTAACCTAATGGTTTGCTGGATTGTTTCCAAGGGGGGCGACTGCCGTACGTCCTATTCAGGGCGTTTGTTCCGCCGTACGGAGTGTGTTGTTCGCCGAGACCGCATGGGCTGAAGGGCCGTCAGGCCAAGAGGGCGACTTGGGAGTTGTCGTCAAAGCGTCACGCCCGCATCAGGAGCGATGCGAGGGTGACGGCTGCCCGGTAGGACTCGGCGGTCTTGTCGTAGCCAGTGGCAAGCGACCACAGGACTACGTCCTTGGTGCCGGTCCACCCGGCCCGCGGTCCGATTCGCTGAGCCCCCGGCAACGCCTAGCGTCGCACCATGCGTATAGGACTACTTGGCACCGGCAACGTCGCCCGAGCACTGGCCCACGGCTGGAGTGCCGCAGGACACGACGTGCTCCTCGGTTCACGTCGGCCCAAGGAACGGACAGACCTTGGTCTCCCCGTGGCGGGCCTGAGCGAGACAGCCGCCCACGCAGAGGTACTGGTCAATGCCACCCCGGGGGCGGTCTCCGTGGAACTGCTGCACTCCATCGGGGCGCCGGCGCTGGCCGGCACCCTGCTGATCGACGTCGGGGTCGGCCTCTCCGACGACTTCACCGAGCTCTCGCACCCCAACAGCAGCCTGGGTGAACAGATCCAGGAAGCCTTCCCGCTGACCCCCGTCGTCAAGACGCTGTGCACCATGGACTCCACCGTGATGACCGCCCCGGACGGCCTCGATGGCCCGAGCACCGTCTTCCTCTCCGGCGACGATGCCGAAGCCAAACGGACCACCGGCCGCCTGCTCACCGACCTCGGCTGGCCCCCGTCGTCCCAGCTGGACATCGGCGGCATCACGACCGCACGCGGACAGGAGCACTTCGCCCTGCTCTTCATGGGCATCGCGGGCGGCCTGGGTGCCCACACGTTCAACATCAACGTGGTCACCCGCCCCGCCGCCTAGGGTCAGCCGCGGACGGTTGACATTGCGCCCGGCGACTTCTCCGGCGACGGCGGTGGTTACCGGGCAGCGCACATGAGAACGGCCCCTGACCGAGTTGCCTGGTCAGGGGCCGTTCATCTGCCGTGGGTGTGGGCACGGCAGGGGCACGGGCGCCTTTTGATCCGTAGCTCCACGAGGCTAGCCGTGCCACGAGTCCTGAGAGAGGTGGAGATCGTCGTAACCATTCATGTACAGCGAAGAGGTGGCGGAAATGTCACTCGTGCCGGGGAATGTTCTGCCGAAGCAGCCCCGCGTATATCCCGCGTTGAGCGTCGACTCCGAGCAGTAGTATGTGTAGCTGCCCTGATAGGTACCGCCCGTGTTGTATGTATTGAGTTCGCCACGGATAAGGGCGGCCTTGGTGCCACTGTTCTGCACCACAAGCACAGCCTGGGCACCACCACTGGAATTGCGCACGATACACGTCTTGAATTTGATATTGAGCGACAGACGATGCGCCTTGTACGGCGAACAGTCCCAGTCCGAGTTGGTACTCACCGCCTGCCAGTACGGAGGAATCGCCACCGCGGGGGTGGCGGTAGCAAGGCCGGAGCCAATAACTGCCGCGCCTGCGGCGAGCAGGCTGAGAAGTCTCTTCTTCATCAGGTCTCTTTCCTCAGTAGTTGTCGTTCGGTCGGCGTCAGGGTAAGCGGGCCCCCACAGCGGACAGTTGGCAAGGGCGGTGCCCAGATCGCAGCGGCAGTACCTGACTTGAGCCGAACGAGGCGCCGGGTTGACGACTGGGGTGATGCCGCCGCCCACCTTCGCGGCCGCTTACTTGCAGGTGTATTCCCAGCCCTTGTCGACGCGGGCGGTCCAGCCGTCGACCGTCAGATTGAATTGGCCTTGACTGGTTACCAGTCAGCCGTAGGACTGGCTACAGGCGGGGACGATCCGAGCAGAAGAAGACCAGCATCTACTGCAGCAGTCACAGAAAAGCGCCGCATGGATTGTCCCCCGTCGTGGTGGTGCGCCGCTTCGCGGGCACGGTGAGGACCATATGCCTGATCGTAGGGGGACTTCAAGGCTTGGGCGTTGGCTCTCCGGATCCACCTCGGCGAGGCAGTCGGGGCGGCAGACCACCCGCTCTTGACCGCGCAGCGCAACACCGTCTAAAGCCGGCTAGAGCGTGTGCAGAAGACGATGATTTGGGCATTTCCCTTTTGTGCATGGGTCGTTGAGGGCTGGGCCGTTGTGCAAGGAGACATTTGGCTGCGGATGAGGCAGTTCGAGCGTTGTTGAAGGTGGTGCGGGAACGGGCGGGAACGGTCCCGGTGGCGGGCGGCCGTGGTGCCTGCCGCTGGCGGACCGAGTGCTGCGGGTGGCCGTCTTCCACCGCACGAACCCCGTTGGAGTCCACTACCCCGCGGCCGCCGCGAAGCCGCGTCTGGGCGCTCCCCTCGTCGCGTCGATCAGCGCGCCGGCAGATGGTGGCATCCACGTCAGTCCAGTTCCTTGTCGTCGAGGACAGCACCGACAGCCTTGCTGACGATGCCCTCATCTCGCGGGATGTACTACTCCAACTGGCCTGGTCCTGCCGGGCAGTGAGGCACGCAGTCGGGGCAGGCGTACACCGCCCTGGCGGTATTGGGGCGGCGCTCGATGACGCGCACGAGGACCGGTGCCTCGGTGCTGCGCTCGCAGCGACAGCAGACGCGTGCCGGGTGACGCGGTCCGGAGGCGTCGGCCAGAGCCGCCCGGAGCGCGAAGTGCAGTGGCTCCGGGCCTGTCCGATACCGCTGGCGGGTCAGCGGTACGCGCCAATAGAGCCCCGGCCCAGATGTACGGTGCTGGGCCGGAACCGCCACGTGACAACCAGGCCCGAGCACCTGGACCTGCGGCAACCGCCAGTGGTCGGCGGCAGTCGGCCGGATCAGCCAGTAGAGGACGCTGCCGTACCCGTCCTTGATCACAGCCCCCGTATCGTGTCCGAGGTGCTCGAGGGCGCGGACTCCGAGACTGAGCGGCACGCGTACCGCGTCCCACCATCGCCCGGCGGGCAGGGTCCGTACCTCCACGCCGTACGGCTCCACCCACTGCTGGGCTCTGCTGATTGTCATGGCGCTCTCACCGGCTCTCCCATCGGATGCAGTGACCGTAGGACGCGATGGGGGCCGCCACTTATGCGTACGCGTAGGGAAGTTCCCCCCGCACGCAGCGTGTGCGGTGTGGTCTCGCTCCGAAGCCGTACGACGGCTTAGCGTGATGTGTCGTATTGGAGTTCGAGCATCATGGAGGCCTCTGATGGGGGACCAGTCCCGCTTAGTGATAGACCCCACCGGCAGCGACATCCACGGAGAAGCCGACCGCATACGCGAGAAGGGACCGGTGACGCGCGTCGAGCTCCCCGACGGCGTCGAAGCATGGGCGGTCAGCAGCACCGAGCTCCTCAAGAGGCTGCTCACCGACCCTCGCGTGTCCAAGGACCCGCGGCGTCACTGGCCCGTGTGGATCAACGGGGAGATCTCCCCGGAGTGGCCGCTGTTCACCTGGGTCGCGGTGCAGAACATGTTCACGGCGTACGGCGGTGAGCACAAACGGCTGCGCACGCTCGTTTCCAAGGCGTTCACCGCGCGTCGGAGCGCCGCGATGCAGCCTCGTATCGAGGAGATCACCAAGGGGCTGCTCGACCGGATCGCCGAGGCCTTACGGAAGGGTGAACCCATCGATCTGCGCGAGGAGTTCTGCTATCCGCTGCCGATCCAGGTGATCAGTGAGCTGTTCGGGCTGCCCGAGGAGAAGGGCTCCGAGCTGCGCGCCGTCGTGGACGGCGTCTTCCACACCTCCGCCACGCCGGAAGAGGTCACCGACAACTACGCCAGGCTCTACGCGGCCATGGGAGAACTCGTCATCCTCAAGCGGGAGTTGCCCGCCGACGACCTGACCTCCGGACTCATCGCGGCGCGCGACGACGAGGGCGACACCCGGCTGAGCGAGCAGGAACTGCTCGACACGCTCGTGCTGATGATCAGCGCCGGCCACGAGACCACGGTCAACCTCATCGACAACGCCATCCACGCCCTGCTCACCCACCCGGAACAGCTCGCACACGTCCGCGAGGGCCGTGCCAAGTGGGACGACGTCATCGAGGAGACCCTGCGGGTGCAGGCACCGGTCGCCAGCCTGCCGCTGCGGTACGCCGTGGAGGACCTGGAGTTGAGTGAACTGGGCGGTCCCGACGGGGTGGTGATCGGCAAGGGTGAGGCGATCCTGGCCGCGTACGCCGCCGCCGGGCGCGATCCCGGGAAGTACGGGGAGGACGCAAGCCGTTTCGACGTCACCCGGCTCGACAAGGAGCACCTGGCCTTCGGCTACGGCGTGCACCACTGCCTCGGCGCTCCGCTGGGCCGCATGGAGGCCCGTATCGCGCTGCCGGCGCTCTTCGAGCGGTTCCCCGGCCTCGCCCTTGCCGTGCCGCAGGAGGAGTTGCGGCCTGTGGATTCCTTCATTTCCAACGGACATCGCGCACTGCCCGTACGCCTCTCCTGAGTCAGTCGCCTCCGATCATTCCCGTTCGATCACTCTCCCCGCCACCAGGCCCGGAGCGAGGACCACACGCGCTGCGGGCCTTTGGGCGCCGGAGTCGCCGAAGTTGCGGGAGCCGCCGATGGAGTTGGAGTCCGCTCCGGGCTCCCGGCAGGCACGGCAGGCCCCTCGGGGCCGGAGCCGGCGGCGGGCGGAAAACGTACCGGGAGGGCGGCGAGCGCGCGGTGGAAGGGGCCGGGGCGCCAGGTCAGTTCCTCGACGGGCACGGCCAGCTCCACATCGGGGAGGCGGTCGAGGAGCTTCTCGACCGCCACCGCCGCGATCAGCCGGGCCGGGCCCTGCGCCGGGCAGGCGTGCGGACCGGCGCTCCAGGCCAGATGAGCCCGGTTGCCCGCGCGTTGATCGGCCGTCAGAGCTGGGTCGGTGTTCGCGGCGGCAAGGCTGATGACGAGGGGCTCGCCCTTGCGCAGCAGGGTCCCTTGGTACGTGACGTCGTGGACGGGGAAGTGCGCGGCGTAGTTGGCCATGGGCGGGTCGGTCCAGAGCACCTCGTCGAGGGCGTCCTCCACCGGCAGGCTGCCGCCCGACAGACTGCCCGCGAACCGGTCGTCGGAGAGCAGAAGCCGCAGGCTGTTCGCGATCAGATTCTGCTCGGGCTCGGTACCGCCGCCCAAGAGCAGGACGAGGGTGTGGACGAGTTCCTCGTTCGTGAGCTCCGCGTGGTGGGCCATGAGCCAGGACGTCACATCGTGCCCCGGCTTCTCGCGCTTCAGGGTTGCCAGGTCGATCAGGGTCCGGGTGAGGAGATCGTTCGCCTTCTCGGCGTCCACGCCGTCGAAGATCCCGGACATGCCCTCGACCAGTCGGTCGCCGTAGTCGGGCGGGCAGCCGAACAGCTGGTTGAACACCAGCAGCGGCAGGACCTGGGCGTATGCGCCGAGCAGATCCGCCTTCCCGTCCGATGCAAACCGATCGATGAGCATGTCGGCGCTCTGCTCGACGTAACCGCGCAGTGCGTTCGGCTCCACGCGGCCGAGGCTGTCCGTGACCGCCTCGCGCAGCCGGCGGTGCTCCTCCCCGTCGGTGAACAGGGCGTTCGGCCGGTACGCCATCATCGGCGCGACCGGGGTGTCCGGGGGGATGGTGCCGTCCGCCAGATCGCGCCAGCGGCGGGGATCCTTGGAGAACGTCTCCGTGCTGCGCAGCACGTACAGGGCGGCGTCGTAGCCGGTGACGAGCGTGGCCCGGACGCCGGGAGCCAGTTCGACCGGCGCGGTCGGTCCGGCCGCGCGCAGCCGCCCGTAGACGGCGGCCGGGTCGGCGGCGAAGCCCGGGCCGTACAGCGGCTCGCGTGAGGGGCCGCAGTCGCCGGTGTGATCGGGGCGATCGCTGCTGTGAGCCGGGCAGCCCGGCGGTGGCACGGAGTCGTGTGTGGAGTGCTCGGGAGTGGGTTGGGCGAAGGTCACGCTTGCTCCAGGGGGCGTGGTGCGCTGTTGCGGGACTGGAGGTACTCGACGAGGGTGATCAGCGCCCGGGCGGACGAGGACCGGTCGCGGGCGTCGCACCGTACGAGGGGTGTTCCGGGGAGCAGATCGAGGGCCTCGCGGATCTCGGCGATGCCGTATGCGGGAGCGTCGTCGAACTGGTTGACGGCCACCGCGTACGGCAGGTCGAGCTCCTCCAGAACCCCCATGACGTCGAAGGACTGGCTGAGGCGGCGGGTGTCGGCGAGGACGAGCGCGCCGAGCGCTCCCCGCGTCATGTCCTGCCACAACCGGGTGAAGCGCTGCTGTCCGGGGGTGCCGAAGAGATACAGCACGAGGCGGTCGCTGAGGGTGAGTCGGCCGAAATCCATGGCGACCGTGGTGGTCGTCTTGTCCTTGGTCCCCGCCAGGTCGTCGACGAGGGCCCCGGCCTGCGTCATGACCTCTTCGGTGTGCGGCGGCCGGATCTCGGACAGCGCGCCGACAAAGGTGGTCTTGCCGACCGCGAAGTGCCCCACGATCAGGAGTTTGACTGCTGTCTGAACACTGCGCCGCAGATAGACGTCTTCAGAGGAGGGAGCGGAGCCCATCGAGCACCTCCTGGAGGATGCGGGCCTCGGAAGGCTGGGCTGACGGGATGGGCGCGCGGGTGACGATGTGGCCGCTGTCCATGAGGTCGGCGATCAGCACTTTGACGACGCTGACCGGCAGTGACAGATGTCCGGCCACCTCGGCGACCGAAAGGGCTCCGGGCCGGCACAGCTCCATCAGCCCACGCTTCTCAGGACTCAGACCGGTCAGCGGCAGGTCCTCGGCGCCGATCAGCAGAGTGACCAGATCCAGAGTGTTGCGGGTCGGGTAGGCGCGTCCGTCGGTGACCACGTACGGCCGCACCAGCCCTCCTTCGGGGCGGCGCCTGCGGGGCGGCACGTACACCTCCGTAGGGCGAGTGCGTGTCGACGGACACGCTGAACCCGTACCGGGCGGCGAGCACTCCGATGACGGCGAAACCGAACTGCGGAGGGTCGTCGAGCCGGGTGACATCCACGGCTTGCCGGCTGGAAAGCAGTACGGAGGCACGCTCCTCCACCTGTCCGTCCATGCCGACGCCCGCATCATCGACCACGATGCACGCGCCGTTGTGCACAGACTTGATGTTGACCTCGACCGTCGTGTTGGGCTGCGAGTGGCGCGCGGCATTGTCCAGCAGCTCGGCGACCGTGAGGACCACCGGCTCAACCAACCGGCTCTCGACGCCGATGTCGACCTGTCCGTGCAGGTGCACTCTCCGGTAGTCGCGGATGCGTGACTTCGCGCCACGTACCACCTCGGTCAGCGCGGAGGCGGCCCGCTGCCGTCCGGGCCAGGACCCGCACAGCACGGCGATGGCCTGTGCGCGGCGGCCGAACTGGGCGTTCGCGTGGTCGATCTCCAGCAGGTCCCGCAGCACGTCGGGGTGGTCGTGCCGCGACTGCATCTGGGAAATCGACACCTGCTGCTCGTTCGCCAGGGCCTGGATCGAGCGCATCGACGTCTTCAGGGCGGCCTTCGCCGAACGGTCGGCCCGGGTCTGCGCGTGCTCGACCGCGCTGGAGAACCGTTCTACGACGTCTTGGAGACTCTTCGCGAAGTCGGTGCCGGTCAGCCTCGCGTCGAGCAGCAGCCCGGTCTCCGGGGTCGACGGGTGCGGGGTCGACGGGGGCGGTGCATCCTCCAGCGCGGGCAGCCGGACCGAGACCAGCTGCCGTACCTCCTCGTCACGGGCCCGTAGGCCGTCCGCCAACTCGGCGTTCCGCTCGCGCACGATCGTGGTGATCCCTCGCTGGCGCCACCAGCAGCACGGTGACGGCGAGCAGGCCGACGGCCAGGCACCAGAAGACCGCCTCCGGTATGTGTTGTGTCATGGAGTCCTCGAGGCAGGCGTGAGATGGCGGGGCGGCCGACGGTAGACCAGCGGGCACACCCACACTTGCTCACGCACGCAAGGAAGTTGTCAGCAGACGAAGCGCCCCGCGTGGCCCGGAATGTGTGTGGGTTTCACGGAATCCACCGGAGGCCGGAGACCGGGAAGCTGTAATACACTGCGCGCCCGTAACTGCCGTTATTGGCAGGTTAGTTGAGGATTCACACAGTACTGAGGGGGTTTCGGTGCCCGCGGGAATGTACAGCGTGGAGTCGTTGTCGACCGGGGACGTGGCACCGTGTGAGCGCGCCGAATTCTGGCGCGAGCACATCGCGTCGTACCAGTCCCGGATGGGCTACAGATATTCGCGCGCAGACAACTTCCGCGGTGAGACGATCCGCCAGCACACTGACGCCTATCAACTCGTCAGGTTCTGGTCGGACGAGATCGAGTACACCCGGACCACACGTCAGGTGCGGCAGGACCCGGACGAGAACTACCGCTTCCTGCTTCCGCTCAGCGGAGACATCGTGCTGCGGCAGGACGACCAGGAGGCACGGCTGACGCCGGGGACCGGCGCCCTCGTCAGCTTCGGCGCACCCTTCGAGTGCCTCCAGAGCGCGTCCACGGACGCGTTCATCTTCACGATCCCGGCGCATGAGGTCGACGGCCCAATGAACCGGAAATCGCCGCTGGCGGCCGGGCTGGATCTGAGGAGGGGCCTGGGCCGCGTGGTGGGCTCCATGCTGAACGGCCTGTACGAGGAGCGCGACGACCTCACCGACCCCCAGTTCAACGCGGTGTCCGACCGTGTCGTCGAGCTGCTGTGCATGCTCGCGGTCGGTGACGACCGCCCGGACGTGCCGGGGCATCTGGCCCAGGTGGAAGCGATGGTGCGTCGCTACGTACGCGGGCACGCGGCCGATCCGGAGCTGACCGGCGCGGAGATGGCGCAGGCGCTGGGGTGGTCGCTGCGGCAGGTGCAGCTCGCGCTGCAGCGCGTGGGGACCACGCCCCGGGAACTGATCAGGGAGGAGCGGCTACGGCTGGTGCGGGACCGGCTGCGGTGCGCGGCGTTCGAGCACATGACGATCAACGATCTGGCGTACGCGTCGGGCTTCTCCTCCGCGAGCGCGCTCAGCACCGCGTTCCGGCAGCGCTTCGGGCTGAGTCCCCGCGAGATGCGGTACGGAAGCCGCTGACCCGGCGGCCGGGGTCGGCCCGGCGGTCGATGTACACGCCCTTGATGACACGCAGTCGGTCTTTCAGCTCGGGCCGTCTTTTAGCCGTCATCCTCCGCAATCGCCCAGCTCGGGCGCCTGGCTGATGCCTGTCGGGCCCGCCCTGGGCGCATCATGCTGCTGTCGGGTGAGCCATTGGCGAGTTCCGGTCGCGGACGCTGCTGCCCGCTCGAGTGCTCTGCCGTGTCACCGCTGCTGCGGATGCCGAGGCCCGGTGCGCCCGGCGTGGACAGTGGACCATGGCGCCATGGACGTGTGTCGCCGGAGCCGTGGGCTGGGGAGAGGTGAGAGACCTCCTGGTGAGATATACCGAGCAGTCGGCAGGCATCACCTTGGCTTACGCACAAGTCCTTGACCAGTGTGCGAGCGGCATCGGCGAGTGTCTGCTGTTCGGCAGCATCGGCCGCGGCACGGCGCCTTCTTGCCTCCAGCACGCTCTGCAGCAGTGATGCGAATTCGGGAACCACCAGCTCCACGGTGATCGTGTCCCGTCGAATGCCAAGTGCTTCGGCGATGGTGTCGCGCGCCATGTCCTCAGCCTCATCGAGGGTGCGGCACTGGGTGTGGATGGAGAGTTCCGGAATGTCGACGGCCCACCACCGGCCGATTCTGTGCAGCCGTGCTTTGTAGCCAGCGCTCACGGACTCGGACTCCTTGATCTCTCGGCGGTGACGTTCGGCTGTCGCACTGTTGCCCGGATGCATCGGCACGGCTCGGCCGCACAGTCGCGGATGAGACGGGGCGCGTTTTGGTCAGGGCGAGCAGACACCGACGCCCGATGACAACGGAGCAATCAGCCGGTGCACAAGGCGATCAGGCACACCTGCGTCGGTGATGTCGGATCGACCGCCGGCGTTGTCAGCACGAGGTTCGCAGTCGCGCTGTGGAGGCGATGGGCAGGCGGGGCAATGTCCGGAGCGTATGCGCCGCACCCTGGACACGCGAGTGCCCCATCGAGGTTCCGGCGGCACGAGGAGCAGTAGTCCATCTGGGATCTTTCTGTGCTGGCTGCGCTTCCAGGGACGCCGGCGAGCTGTTTCAAGTTCGCACGCGGGATCGAGCGGCCAGTAACGCTAATGGCACCCGCCCAAGGTGGTGCGCAGCCCTTGTGACGCTGCTGCAAAGATTCACCGGCGGTGATATCACGTACTCCGGGACATGTCGTCACGAATGCCGGGGTAAGGCACTGGACTTGGCATCGTGCCATTCAGGGGCGCATCGCGGCATCCGGCGCGCGGTAGGAACGACCGACGGCGCCGCGTCGTGAGGCCCGCAACATTGGTCTGATCACGGGCCTCACCGATGTAAATGACGCGCTCGACCTGAATTCGGTCAGAGGCGGCGTACCCTCGCGGCGATCCCATGGCCGAGCAGAAGGTAGATCACGGCCGGTAGGCCGTAATTGAGGAAAACCCGGAGACCTTCGGTCTCCATGGTGAAGATGTCCTGGGACCACCCGGCGAGCCAGTCGGCCATGGCGTGCACAAAGCCGACGAAGACGTTCCCCTGGTTGGCGTCGAGCAGGTACAGCAGGATCCACAGGCCCAGAAAGCCTGCAGCGATGTCCGCGATCGTGTGGATGACCAAGGCTGCCCGGAATGTTCCGGCGCCATCCCGGCTACGCCCGTGGGTGTCCCGGTTACGGTCATAGGGGTTGTAGGGGTCATTTACCGGCATGGGTTCATGGGGATTGCTCATGCCCTCCCTGCTTGCCTCGCGCGAGTGCACGAAACCCCTTTCAAACCTGCGATTGCATAACAGTTCTCTGCTCTCGACCAGCACTCCGATCTGTACCGCGAACGCCGGTGTCCCAATGCCTACTTGGGGTTCCAGGCTCGGGCCGGGCGGGTCGCCGATGGCTGTCCGCTCGTAGCCGGTCGCCTCTGGCCTTCCTCCAGGAGACGTTTCGCTAAATGCCTTGATTGTCCGCAGGATTGACTCTGTTGTCGCATGGTGGTCAGAACGGGGCGCTGCTGCATGCGATGGGCCGGGGCTTGGGTGGATTTGGACCGGAGCAGCGAGATCTGTCCGGTCGGCAGCTGGGGATCCGGATGCCCGACGGGCGTGTGTGGAATCCAATCGGAAAGGTGGTCAACCGCTTTCTAGGCACTGTCCGATGGCTCGTGTGACTGCGCAGTGATCATGTCGTTCTGGCCTGCGTGAGGCGGGGCGATCTGTCGGATACAGAGTGGACTCGGTTGGAACCACACCTGCCGAAGAACGTGGGGCGGGGCGGGCGTTGGAAGAGTCACCGCAGGGTGCTCAACGGCATTCTCTTCCGTCAGCGGACCGCACATGGGAACGGATTCTGCAGGCTCTCCAAGCCGATGCCGACGCGGAGGGCCGGATCGACTGGAGCATGGTCAGTGTGGACTCGACCTCGTGCAGAGCCCACCAGCACGCCTCGGGCGCCCGTAGGACCGCACCGCGCGCTCCGGGCCGGCATGGTCGGCCTGCTCAGCACCGCCCCGACGAGGCGCTGGGACGTTCCCGAGGCGGACTAACCAGCAAGATCCATCTGGTCAGTGAAGGAAGACTCCGCCCCCCGCGTTCCTGATTACGCCGGGCCAGTGGGGCGATTCCCCACAGCTCATCCCAGTCCTAGAACGCGTCCGCGTTCCGCGGCTGAGCGGCGGACGCCCTCGCACCCGTCCCGACCACTTGGGCGGCGACAAGGCATACAGTTCCCGCCGGAACCGTCGCTACCTGCGGCGACGCCAGATCAAGCACACCATCCCGGAGCCGAAGGACCAGCGGGCCAACCGTCGACGCCGAGGCAGCAACGGCGGTCGCCCGACCGCTTTCGACAAGGACAGGTACAGGCACCGCAATGAAGTTGAGCGGACGATCAACGCCCTGAAGCGGTTTCGGGCGGTAGCTACCAGGTACGACAAGCGGGCCTACGTCTTCCCTACGTTCTTCTCCGGGACAGGGTGAGCCCTTCGTATGGTTGACCCGCCCAGGGGTGTCGGGTGTGGCTCTACGTCTTCTGCCGTCTATGGCTTCCGTGGATTGGCCGCCCGACACCCCACGACGACTCGGCTGCTAATTAGGATTTGCGAACTGATCGCTCTGTAGGGAATCGCCAGCGAGGTCGTCCGTGGGAGGCACCAACAGCGCAACGGGCGGAGGAGCCAAGTGGCCGAGATCTGGGCCGGTATCGACGCAGGGAAGACCCACCACCACTGTGTGGCGATCGACGAGACCGGCAGTCGGCTGCTGTCGCGTCGAGTCGCCAACGACGAGCCGGAACTGCTCCAGCTCCTCGCCGACGTTCTCTCCCTCGGCGAGGAGGTGACGTGGGGCATCGACCTGGCCGACGGCGGGGCGGCACTGGTTATCGCCATGCTCCTCAACCATGGCCAGCAGGTCATGTACATCTCCGGCAGGGCAATTCACCGGGCCTCCGAGGGCTACCGCGGCGAGGGAAAGACCGACGCAAAGGACGCAGGCGTCATTGCCGATCAGGCCCGCATCCGGCGAGACCTGCACCCCTTAGGCGCTGGCGACGAGATCACCACCGATCTGAAGATCCTCACCGCCCGGCGTTCCGACCTGGTCGAGGACCGCACTCGGACCATCAACCGGCTCCGAGCCCTGCTCACCGGCATCTTTCCCGCATTAGACCGGGCCTTGGACCTCAACAACACCGGGCCTGTCGTTCTGCTGGCTGGCTATCAAACTCCGGCGGCCATCCGACGACTCGGAGCCAAAAGGCTTGAGACGTGGCTGCGTAACCGCAAAGTCCGCCCTGCCGACCGGCTCGCCGAGACCGCGCTCCGGGCCGCAGAGAGCCAGCACACAAGCGTTCCCGGCGAGAAGCTGGCCGCCCAGCAGATCTCGGCCTTGGCGAACGAGGTGCTCGCCCTCAACCACCAGGTCGCTGAGATCGAAAAGCTCATTGCGGCCCGGTTCCGGGAGCACCCCAATGCTGAAGTGATCGTCAGCATGCCCGGCTTGGGCCCCATCCTCGGTGCCGAGTTCGTCGCAGCCACGGGCGGTGACATGACCGCTTTCGGGAGCCCCGACCGCCTTGCCGGCTTCGGTGGCGTCGCGCCTACGCCCCGCGACTCCGGCAAGATCAGCGGAAACCTCCGCCGCCCTCAGCGATACAACCGACGACTGCAGCGCGTCTTCTACACCTCTGCGTTGATGAGCATCCGCTACTCCGACGAGTCACGCCGCTTTTACGATCGCAAGCGCGCTGAGGGCAAGCGCCACACCCAAGCCGTCATGGCTCTGGCGCGACGCCGCGTCAACGTCCTCTGGGCCCTCATCCGCGACCGAAGGTGCTATCAGCCAACGCCGCCTGTCACGCTCACAGCTTGACAAACACCATTAGGAATCCACGGAACCGTCACCACCGCAGCCATACGGCTCTGGCTCCGAGCCTGAGCCCGGGGCATACGAGCTATCGAGCAGGGTTCCCGCGTCCGACGACGCATCCGCAGAGTCCACTTGATCAACTGGCTTAGGGTTCCTGCATGACGACCACACTCTGTCTGCG
Source organism: Streptomyces sp. NPDC002870 (assembly GCF_042888505.1). Lineage (NCBI taxonomy): Bacteria > Bacillati > Actinomycetota > Actinomycetes > Kitasatosporales > Streptomycetaceae > Streptomyces > Streptomyces sp. NPDC002870. The sequence continues at coordinate 135,842 of NZ_JBIAPW010000014.1, read as the reverse complement.
GGAGATCACCCCGGCCAACTTCGACGCAGCGATCGGTCTGCGGGTTCGTCCGGATCAGGAGCACTTGGTCGCGCCGGTCGTGAAATCTCTGGCCGAGGCATACGCCTATCCCGGCATAGCTTGGCCCCGCCTCATCCTTGACGGTGACCGTCCCGTCGGTTTCCTCATGGCCTTCTTCGACATCGACTGGAGGGGCGACGGCACAGGCACCGACATCCGTTCCGGTCTCTGGCGGCTCAACATCGCAGATGGCGAGCAGGGTCGAGGTTACGGTCGCTTCGCGGTCGAGTCCGTTGCTGCTGAAATCCGCCGTCGCGGCGGCACCCGCCTGACCACCACTTGGCATCCGGGCACGGGCGGCCCCGAAGGTTTCTACCTCGGGCTCGGATTCCGTCTGACGGGTGAGACCAGCGGAAGCCAAACAGTCGGCGAGTCCCAGGTGAGCACACCCACCGCTGCGTGACCCGCGTCGAACTCGTCGGCGATGTGTGCCGCGTCCTCGTCGGTCATCTTGAGGCCCTTATGGAAGAACCCGCCGATGATCCCGCCGTCGGCCCTGCCTCCAAGCACACCTCCGACCAGGGACAGGCCGCCAGTGGGGATCGCCGCGACCAGGCCGAGGGCGACGCCGACCCCCATGCCTCGCTTGCCGGTCGCGGGATGGCGCGTGAGCCATCCGGTGGCCTGTCGGAGACCACGATACGAAGTATGAGGATCACCTCCCAAGCGGCTTGACGCGATATAGCAGCCTCGGGGGGCGACCAGTGCTCAGGCAGGTCCGTACGGCTGCCAACGCAGCCAACCGAGCCTCTTCACCCGAAGTTGCGTCACGAAGCTGCAGAACACCCGAAGGAGGAAGAACCGCCTGACCACAGGGACACGGACTCAGCGGGGCTCATAGAAACTCACGGGATGTTGCGCACCTACCATCCGAGCCTTACGGGCACTGATCCGCGTCGGTTCGTGGCAGCGATCCCCGGTTCAGGGGAACGCTCAGCCGGGTAATAGCAGCGCTCATTGCCCCATCGGGGGGAAACTCGAAGGAATCGCCAGCAGGCTCACTGCGATGGGCTTTCCTCCGCCACATTTCCGGTAGGAAGGGGGCAGGTCTGTTCCATTCCGACCAAGGAGAACCGATGGCTGAACGCACTGTGCATCGACGCGGTTATCGAGAAGGCCTCGGCGGTGAGATGGTTGCCGAGTTCCTGGGAACGTTCGTCCTGCTTCTGTTGGGCATCGGGTCGGTGGCCGTCGCAGTCGTCGGTCTGCCCGGCTCAGGCCGACAAACCGCGGACTTCGGGGCCGACAACTGGCTCATCATCTCGTGGGGCTGGGGCCTCGCCGTGGTATTCGGCGTATACGTGGCCGGCGGCATCAGCGGCGCCCACCTCAACCCCGCGGTGACCCTCGCCTTCGCGGTTCGAAGGGGTTTCCCCTGGCGGAAGGTCCTGCCCTATTGGCTGGCGCAGGTCGTGGGCGCCTTCGTCGCCGCCGCGCTCGTCTACGCGTCCTACAGGTGGGCGATCGACGCGGCCAACGCCAAGGCGGGAGTCCCGCGGGATAAATCTCTCGGCACATATTCGATCTTCGCCACATTCCCCGCCGAATACTTCGGAAATTCATGGTGGGGACCCCTGCTCGACCAGATCGTGGGGACCGGAATCCTGCTTCTACTGATCTGTGCACTCATCGACACCCGCAATACGGCTCCGATGTCCAATCTCGGCCCGTTCCTCATCGGCCTGGTGGTCGTCGCGATCGGTTTGACTTTCGGTACCAACGCCGGGTACGCGATCAATCCCGCACGAGACTTCGGCCCCCGATTGTTCACATTCTTCGAAGGCTGGGGATCTATTGCTCTCCCCGGGAGTTTCGAATGGTTCAGCGGCTACTGGTGGATTCCCATTGTCGGCCCACTCGTCGGCGGAGTCATCGGTATCGTCGTGTACGACCTGCTCATCACTTCGGTGATCAAGGCCAGGAGCGGGTTGACCGAAGAAGGACCCGCCACCGAAGAGCCTTAGACGCAGCAACTGGTGCCATCCGGCGCACCACCGGCGGCTCGCCTGATAACACCAACGCGGCTCGCCTGAGAACACCAACTATGTGCTTCGCGCCTCAGCCGCCCCCCAAGGGCGATACTCCAGATTGGACGCACCTGGCTTTGCCTCATGATGAGGCGGCTACAGCATTGCCTGACGCGAACCGTCGCTCCTCAGCCTTAGAGACTTCACGAACACGAGAGGAGACGGCAACGACGCCAGGAATTTGTCGGTGCGGTGGACCAGGGATGACCAGCACACACATCATGATCTTCGATCACACCGACAGTAAAGTGGCGAAGCACTAACTCGGGCAGCGCCAAATCCTGCCGCAGTCCGGTTAGGCCGAGCAGGACCCGATTGAGCACGAGATGACCGTGGACCCGCGCAATGGTCATCCCTACTGCAACGCCGTCGTCCAGCAGGACACCCGCACCGACAGTATCGCGAGTTCCCTCGAGGGCGGCGGCCACGGCGAGATCATCCGCCATAGAAAGGCCTGCCTCTGGCAACCTACTTCTCAGGCGGCAAGATTGAGTGGCTGCTGGGAGATATGGATGGACTGCGCCAGGTCTAGACAACAACAAAGTCCCGGGCTGCTGGCCTGGGGCTTTTTCATGGAGCGGGTGACGGGAATCGAACCCGCGCTCTGACCTTGGGAATCAACGGCGCTTCCAGCGCCTACATACACTCTGACCTGGGCAGATGGCTGGCCCTCGCTCTGATAAAGAGGGAATCCTGGCACCCCTGTTGACCGCTGTTGACCACTCTGAAGGGCATGGATGGGGCACGAGTGCGGCGGAGGGTTGTCGTAGCTCTCCTGGGTGCGGACAGGACGTGCCTCTTCGCACGCCGGTTGAAGGGGGGCGAGGCTGACGTTGCGGGTGCAAGTCGATCAGCCGGCGAGGGGAGCCGGTTATCGGTGGCGCCTGCCGGCCAGCGATGGCGGCGGCCTACTGGGGGGCGGATCGGTGCCCGAACCAGTGCAGCCTGCTCCGACGACCCCTGTTCGGGGCGGTAGGGCGGTCGTCTTGGGGTGAGCCGTTCCCCCGCGCGTTCGCCGCGCGACTCTCGTCGGTGGCGGCCGTCTCGGTGCGCGTCTGCTTGAGTCCCCGGCGCTTGGTGCTGCCCCGGCGAGAGGTGCGGCGTGCACCGGTCAGGAGCAGGCTCAGCCCGAACAGCGCCGCCGCTCCGACGACGATGCCGTAAAGGAAGAGCGTGCCGGTGGAGCCAGTCACCTCGAAGCCGAATGCCGAGAACCCGCCGCTGAACTCATGCGCGCTGCCACTGTTGGTGACAACACCGCAGGAAGCTACTGCCACAAGGGCCGTCCGAACGCCGTGCAGCGGACAGGCCGTGAGGGCCGGCCGCCCGGTGGTCAGGTGCTGAGCAGGCGGTCGAAGAAGGATCGGTATTGGCGCAGGGCCAGGCGCAGGTCCTCGGTTTCGACCTCCTCGCCGCGGTGCCATTGGCCTTCCAGTCCCTGTTTGTGGTCCGCGAATGTGCTGGCAAGCAGCTGCATCACCTCGGCGACGAGCCCGTCTGCCGCACGCACCGACCGCTGCGGGTCATCGACGAATCCCTGCTGGATCTCCTGCCACCTGGTGCGGAGGTCTTCTGTCTCCTGGGGCCCGAGAAGCGGGGCAGTATCGGGTTCCTGCGCGGAGGCGTCGTGTTCGCCGGCTGCGGCGTCCGGTTCGTTTCCGGCCTCGTCCGTGATTCTGGTCCTGGGTGCTGCCCGGTCGGCATCGGGGGCTGCCGTCAGGTCATCGTCCGGGCGCTGTTGCGATGCATCTGTCCGAGGCCGGGCGATGTCCTCGGTGGACAGACTCTCTTCGACGGGTTCGGGATACTCGTCGCGTCCGGATGGTGCTTCTCTCTGCATGTCCCTTCACCTCCATGGGGTGCTGGCACGCTCCCGGCCGCTGGTCATTCATCGGCGTTTCTCATCCGGCGAACCGGTGCCGTCATGCAGCAGTTCCTCGAACAGCGCCCGGTAGTGGACCATCGCGCTCCGCAGTTCCTCCGTCGAGGTGTCCCTGCCTCCAGCACGCTTGTTGATCTCATGGGCGACGCGGTAGTGCTCCAGCGTCCGGGAGTGTTCCACCGAGAGGTCCCGCTTCTGTTGCTCGTAATTCTCGGTCGGGTAGCCACGCTCGCTCATGAGCGTGGTCACGAGCCGGTCCGCCTCACCCACGGCCTGGTCGGGACTGTCGACGAAGTGCTCCTGCACGCTGGTCCAGTCCCGGGCGTACCGGTCCCGGACCGTCGAGGGCAGCGGCCTGATCTCCAGAGTTTCATGCCGCTCCTCCCTCGCGCGCAGATCGCGGTCGGCCGCTCCACGGCTGTGCTTCGCCTCGACCGTGCGCTCGTACTCCGGCCCGAATCGCTCCCGCAGGTGCCGGCGCCGGGCCATGGTCCGCAGAACCAGCGCGACCAGAGCCAGGACGACCACGACAGCCACGATGATGACGATTGTCGACATCGCATCCTCCACTCATTGACAACTCGCACCACCAGCCAGATCTGGGGGCGAACGAGGGTCACCGCCGCGGGTGCCGTCCCTTGGTGTGCCACATTCCAGGATTTCACAAATCGCCCTAATTGCTCCTTTGGGGCAAGCGGCTGATTGAAGGCCGCCTGGCGCGACACTTTCGGTGCTCGCCGCTCCCGAGGCCCTGGCCACCGGCCGGTCCCTCCGGCCGCACGCGCAGGGCACCGGCCTCGCCACGGAGGACGGTGGGATTCGTCGCCGCTGGATACCTCCTTTCTCGCCGTGGGTACGCTGAGAGTGGGTGTTCTTCATGGAATGGCTGACGAGGCTTCCAGCGATCGCACGGCTGATGCGTACGCACGTGTGGCGGGCGTTCGACCGGCTGGCCACAGTCCACTGGGCCCGGCTCGCCGCCGCGATCACCTTCACGAGTTTCGTCGCCCTCTTCCCGCTGATCACCGTGGGCGCGGCGATCGGCGCCAAGCTGCTGAGCGAAGACCAGCTCGGGAAACTCCAGGACAAGATTGCCGACCAGGCGCCGGGCCTTTCCGGCCTGCTGGACCTGGACAGCCTCGTTGCGCACGCCGGGACCGTCGGGCTCATCGCGGGCGCGCTGCTGCTCGTGATCGGCATCAACTGGGTCGGCGCTCTGCGCGGGTGCCTGCGCGCGGTGTGGGAGAAGGAGCAGGACCCGGGAAATCCGATCCTGCTCAGGATCAAGGACACCGGGGTGCTGGTCGGTCTCGGCGCGGTCGGGCTGGTCGCGATCGGCAGTTCGGTCTTCGCGAACAGTGCGGTTGGCTGGGCCGCCGACAAGGTCGGGATCGAGGGCGGTGCGGGACGGGCGGTGCTGTTCTTCGTCGGCCTGGCCATCGCCCTGCTCGTCGACTTCCTGCTGCTGATCTACCTGCTCACCCGGCTGGCGCGGGTGCATCCCGGCCGGCGCGCGGTCGTGGTCGCCGGCCTGATCGGTGCGGTCGGCTTCGAACTGCTCAAGTGGTTGCTGACCGGCTATCTGCAGGACGTCGCGGCGAAGAGCATGTACGGCGCCTTCGCTGTGCCGGTCGCCGTCGTTCTGTGGATCAACCTTATGGCCAGGCTGCTGCTGTTCTGCGCCGCTTGGACGGCGACGGCGGTGCAGCCCGGTGAAACAGCCGAGGGTGAGGGCCCGGATCCGAGGGTCAGATCCGCAGCCGACGACGCACCACAGGGGGCGGCCCATCAGCAGCACCGCGCCGCACGGCGCCTCCAGCGCGCGGCCCGTAATGCTGAGCGCGGTAGCGGGTCAAAAAGCCGCTGATTCGCGTGTTTGCCTTGCCGGTCAGGCTGGTCGGCCCCTGGCGGGTTCCACCGCCGTCACAAGAACGGCGACCGTCACCGGGCCGGGGCGTCAGCCTCCGCCACAGCGGCCGCCGAACACCTCGGGCTGGTGAGCCGTTCGGGTCCCTTCCCGGCATTTCGCCCCGACGACTCCGTTCCCTCGCGGTTTGCTGTCGTGGTGCGGGGGAAATCCGACGCCGGTACTCCCAGCCCGCCTGCGTACGCGGTCGCACCTTCGAGGAGATCGCCGAGGACAGTCGAGACAGGGGCCCAGGATGCATCGCGACAAGCTTGGGATCTACCTGAATGACCACCTGGCCGGTGCCACCTTCGGCATCGGACTCGCGCGGCGCATCGCCCACCAGCACCGCCACTCGGCACGCAGCGCCGACCTGCAGCGCATCTCCGACGAGATCGCCCAGGACCGGCAGACCCTGCTCGAACTGATGGACGCACTCGGCGTCCCCGCTCTCCGCTACAAGGTCTACGGTGGCTGGGCGGCCGAGAGGCTCGGGCGCCTGAAACCGAACGGCGTCCTGTACCGGCGCTCCGGGCTGAGTACGTTCATCGAGCTCGAGACACTGCGGCTGGGAGTCGAGGGGAAGACCTTGATCTGGCGCACGCTGCTTGTCGTGGCCGCGGGCGAGCCCCGTCTGGATGAGGCCCAGCTGCAAGATCTGCTGGACCGGGCGCGGGGCCAGATCGACACGCTGGAGAAGCTGCGCCTCACGGCAGCGGCGGCGATCTTCTCCTCCCGAGTGCGCAGCGTGACTTCAGACAGCCCGTGACTACGGGCGACGTCGTCGCCCGCAGTAGTCGACAGGCATACCGATGAAGCCTTCCGATGCCGCGGGCCGGTTCATCTCTCTTCGGACGGCTGCGCAATTTGATCCGCCATTTGCCGGTCGGGCGCGGAGGCGGTTCAACGATCTCGAAATGTGGTCGCGTTCGCTGGGCTTCGCCTCCCTCGGGCTCCTCACTCGGGTACCGCTGCTGCAGCGATCCCGGCGCCATTGCGCTCCAAGGCGCAGGAACAGTCGGCTCCGGCACTGATTCCGGGTCGGCCAGGCGGATCCGCATCGCGCCCGGCCGGACCCCGGACACTCCAGAGGCCGCGCGGCTCGGTACCCCGGAGGCCGCGCGCTCGGTGATCCAGGCTGCCGGAACCTCCCCGATCCGGCCGCTCACGGCGCTCACGTGGCAAGCCCCGGTCCCACGCCTCCCGCATGCCTGGAGCATCGCCAAACAAACGGACCTAATGTGGAAAAACAGGCCGCAGGCTCCTCTGCTTGGAAAGGGACGACCGGCCATGACCGATACCGGACAGCAGAACCGGCCCGATAACTCCAGCACGGAGTCCGAGGGTGACAGCGCCAGGAAGAACGTCGGTGCGAAGCGCGGCGGCGACCCCGGCACCCGGGGCCGGACCACCATCGCCGACGGCGTGGTCGAGAAGATTGCTGGAATGGCGGCCCGCGACGTGGTCGGCGTCCATGCGATGGGCAGCGGAGTCTCCCGGGCCTTCGGCGCCGCGCGGGAACGTGTGCCCGGCACCACCAAGTCCGTCTCGCGCGGAGTCAAGGTCGAAGTCGGCGAGAGGCAGACGGCGATCGATCTGGAGATCGTCATCGACTACGGCGTCTCGATCACAGATGTGGCGGGTGCCGTGCGGGAAAACGTCATCTCCGGCGTCGAGTGGACGACGGGCCTGGAAGTCGTGGAAGTGAACATCGCCGTCAGCGACGTGCATCTGCCCGACGAAGAGGACGAGGAGGAAGACCAGGCACGGCTCCGGTAGCCGACCTGGTGGCCCACGAAGGAGCGCAATGAGCTTGGCCGTGGTGGGCTTGTTTGTCGGGATGGCGCTGGGCGGTGATGGCTTGTGCGTCCAAGGGGCGGCACCGGGAGCTGTGACCCCAACCCTCCGGTGCCTTCGTCCTGGCCGGCCGTCGGACGCCTACTCCGAGTAGCCCGCCGCGTGGATCTCAAACACCGGCCCGGCAGCTCCTTGGCTCCCCGCCGTGGTCCCAACCGGCTGGCCGGGCCGCTGCCATGTGTGTTGCCGGCCCGAGCGGAGCGCGGCACAACCTGATGGCGCAGGGGTCAATGCGGCACGGGTAGGTAGACGGTGAGCGCGCGGGGTGACTTGTCGAGGATGAGCGTGTCGGCGGGCCGGGCTTACTTCCCCGTCGCGGGTGTAGTCCCCTTTCTCTCCCATGCCGCCGATGCGCAGCCGGGTCACGGTGGTGGCTTGGTAGACGCGGGAGCGGTCGAGGGTTCCGGTGAGGAAGGCGGTGACGAGGCGGGTGCGGGCGAAGGGGTGGCGGCCGTCGACGGCACGGATGTCGAGCAGCCCGTCATCGAGGCTGCGGCGGTAGGAGGGGGCGAAGCCGGGCGGGTCGTAGCGGCCGTTGCCGGCGAAGAGCAGCCATAGACGCCGGTGTTGTCCGTCGATGGTGACTTTGCTGGGGGTGCCGTCGGCGAGAACGCGGAGCAATCCGACGCAGAATGCAGGCCACTTGCCGAGGTACGTCTCCCGGGCTTCGCGGGCTCGGACGAGTTCGGGGTAGGAGCCGATGCTGAACGTGTTGAGGAAGTACGTGCTGGGGCCGGCAATCAGCTGTGCCGTTCGCTCGACGACCACGGGCCCCCGGTATCTGAGATCGCCGCGCACACCGGCCTGACCGAGCAGGAGGTGCGGCTGGGCCAGGGGGCTCTGGAGAGCTTCACCACCCTGTCGCTGGAAGCCCCGCAGGTCCCCTACGGGGACGACTACTCACTGGCCGAAACCCTCGGCTGTGCGGAACCCGGCTTCGACCGGGTCGTGGACCGCGAGGCGCTCCGGCCGCTGCTGCGGGCGTTGCCCGAGCGTGAACAGCGGATCCTCTACATGAGGTTCTTCTGCGAGATGACGCAGATCCGTATCGCCGAACAGCTCGGTATCTCCCAGATGCGCGTCTCCCGTCTGATCATTCGCACTTGCGCGCAGCTGCGCGACCAGGTGATGGCCGGCGACGCCTGAAAGAGCTGCCCGCGCTGGGCGTGCGAGCGCGGGGCACAGCCTCGCTCAGCGGGAAAGGCGCCATGTGGTTGTGCAACCGCCGTGGCGAGGGTCAGGTACCCAGGCCGGTGAGGGGTTCGGAGTCGTTGATGAAGGCGCGGGCGAGGTCGGACAGGCGGCGGTTGTGTGCGCGGGCGTAGCCGCGCAGTGCGGTGAAGGCCTGTTCCATGTCGATGCCCTGGCGTTCGGCGAGTTTGCCTTTGGCCTGTTCGATCAGTACGCGGCTGTTCAGCGCGGCCTGCAGCTGTTCGTTCAGGACGTTGCTGCGGTGGGTGGAGCGTTGTTGCAGGAGGCTGATGGTGGCGACGTCGGCCAGGGCTTGGGCGATGGGTGTGCCGACCGGGTCGAAGGGGCCGGGGTGGGTGCGGAAGAGGTTGAGGGCGCCGACGACCTCGTCCCGCAGGCGCATCGGCACGGCTTGGACTGCCGCGAACCCGCTGTGCTGGGCCTGCGCGACGAAACGGGGCCAGCGGTCGGCCTGAGTGCGCAGGTCGGGGACGATCACCGGTGCGCCGGTGTGGAAGCATTCCAGGCAGGGGCCTTCGTCGTTCTGGAGCTGGAAGAGCTCGAGCAGGCGTACTTGTTCGTCGGAGGCGGCCATGACGCGGAGTTCGCCGTCCCGGTCGGCGAGCAGCACTCCGGCCGCGCTGGCACCGAGCATGCCGACGCAACGGTCGGTCAGCAGGCGCAGGAAGTCGATCAGGTCGAAGTCGGCGACCAGGTTGTCCGCCAACTCGACAAATGTCTTGGCGAGGAGCTGCTCATTCATTTTGTACACCCTCTGTTGAGACTAGTCCCGCCGGGGAGGGGCGGGAAGTGGAGCGCAGTGCATCCATCGGCCCGTGCGGGAGTGTCAGGCATCGTCATCGCCTTGATCTGGATCCGTGTTCGGGGAGAAGCTGAGACGACGGGCGACCACGTCGGCGGCCACCTCAGCGAGCCGGCGCCCTTGGGCATAGGCATAGGCGCGGAGCCGGACGAAGGCTTCTTCGATGCCGACGCCGAGTTGGACGGTGAGGATGCCGGTGGCCTGGTCGATCTCGGCCCGGTACGCGCCCAGGTCCTCGAAGCGCCCGTCCAGCAACATTCCGCCGGCCGTCGCGCCTGTCTCGTCGATCTGCGTATCGAGCAGGACCAGCGTCGCGATATCGGCGAAAGCCAACGCGTCGGCCAGCTCCTCCGCATCCAACTGGACCGGCACTCGGGAGTACAGGTCCAGAACTCCAGGACTGATCGCCCCCAGTTGCAGGGGGAGCGCGAAGACGGCCAGTGCTCCGGCTCCCAAGGCCGCATCGGCGAACACGGGCCAGCGGTCCTGCAGTTCATCGGTCCGCAGATCCGGCGTCAGAACGGCGGAGCTTTGAGTGAAGGCATCCACGCACGGCCCCTCGCCGAGGGTGAGTTGCAGCTCCTCCAGCTGCTGGCTGATGTCGTCGGTGCTGCACAACGGATGGCTGGCCGCGGTCCGGGACATCGCGGACACCCCGGCCCCGCCGACCGGCAGCGTGGCCACCGCCGCGGTACACACATCCACCACGCCGACCCGGGCACCACGCAGGGCCGCCTGCTCGGCGACCAGCGCCTGGATCCGCGCCGATCGGCTTTGAGGCATCACCCGGGCCACCGAGTCCAGGCATGGCGGGCAAGCCCGTCCAGTCTCAAGGCCGCTCGCTCCCCGACGGGAAGAACCAACGCACGGAACATGGTGGGGCCGGGCGGCTTACGGATCTCTCCGATGTCCCGCCAGCCCCAGGACCTGAAGGCAGCGAGGGACGGATGGTCGGCCTCATCGACCAGGGTGACACCGAGCGAGGCCTGGTGGTCGGTCAGCAGCCGCTGCTGCAGTCGGCGGGCGATGTCATCGTCCTGCTCGTGCGGAGCGATCAAGATCTTGTTGACCGCGAAGGCATTGTCGGACTCGGTGAGTTGCTCGATGCTGGGCGGGAGTGCCCCGTCGAACCCGCGCCACCAGAAGCTGTCGCTCCTCACGGGGAATCCGAAAGCACATCCCACCAAGGCAGTTGACTCCGCTATCGCCATGGCGAACCCCGGCCTCCGGATGTCGCCACTGAGGCGGTGCAGGAACTCTTCCCGGCTGTGGCTGCGGTGTCCCTCACTCGGCGACAGGTCCGAGGACTCCAGGTAAAGATCCGCCAGATCCTCACACAGCTCCTCGGCCTGCCAGCGGTTCACCCGGCGCAGCCGCACCGCGTCCATGGCAGACGAATCGGGACCATCATGGTTCCGCGGCTGCCCCCGCCGGGACCAGGCCATCACAGCACACCGCCCGAGAGAGCAGGCATGATCGGAGCAGGCCGACGCGGCGAGGCTGGAGCGGTCGGGAGGAGTCCGCCCTGGAGAGGAGCGGGCAGGTGTCCGAGCGGAGGGCTGCGGAGCAGGAAGCCGGAGTCGGTGAGTTCGACGAGCCGAGCCACCAGCGGCCGCGGGTAGTGCAGTTGGAGGGACCCCCCGGCTGCCGTGGTCTGTTGTGACGCGTGGAGGAAAGTGCTGAGGCCGCTGCAGCCGCAGAAGGCGACAGCGGTGAGGTCGACGTCGATGGTGCGGATGCCGTCGCGCAGGCAGTGCTCCAGCGATTCGCGCACCAGCGGGGCTGTGTCGATGTCGATTTCACCGGCCAGGGTGAGCAGCGCTCGGCTTTCTCTGTCGTGCCGGTAGACGTTCAGCTGCGGAATGGGCATGACGCCTCGGTTCAGGAGACCATCCGGGAGCGGATGCGGCGATGCCGGACTTCCGGCTCCGCGTGGCGCGCTCCCGGTAGGGGCGTACTTTCGGCGGAGGCAGGCGAATGACCGGTCCAGCCGGCCTGTGTACCAGGACAGGGACCCACCCAGTTCCCTCCAGGGGGATGCGCCGGGTGAACGGACGAAGGATCCGCTCCCCGCAGCCATCTGTGTTGAGCAACAACATGCCGCCGGGGTCTGGGACGTCCATGTAGCAGCATAGTCCTCAGCAGGGTCCCGTGGGCGGCCGAAAGCCCCTGTTCTCAGGGTCTGGACACTGCCCTGGAGGCGGCAACGCGTGCACATATCCGTTGCACCGCACGGGTGGCTTCCTATGACGGGAGCATCACCGACATCGCCGCACACGTCCGCGGGAATGTGATCGCAACGGTGAACCGAAACGGGTCTCGAAGTCGTCGAGGTCAACACCTCCCTCAACGACGTTCACTTGCCGGACGAACCGGCGGAAGAGACCACCGAGAGCCGGGTGCACTGGCGCCACGCTCCGACGGGGGGCCGCGCCCGGTCGGCACCCAGCGGCCCTGTGGCCGGAGCGCCGCCTACGAAGGGTGCAAGCCGTCGCCTCGCTCAGCGCCGGCGTCCGCGCCCCCTGGGGGACCATCCGGACCCCACGCCGCCCGAGTGCACAGCGAGGAGGGCAAGCCCGACAAGCATCAGACTCGTCGGGCTGAAGATCGCCTCGGTCGCCGTCTCGGTGGCGTGAATGACGAAGGCGATGACGAAGAGCACGGCCGCCGCGAATGCCAGCATCTGACTTCTCCTGCCAATGGACGGCGAACCACACGTGATCCCGGTGGCTGCGCCGCTATCGGTCGTCTTCCCTGTTGAAGGCCGAGCATTCGTTGGCGACGGGCGTGTGCGCGGTGCCCGGCTGCGGGGGCCGTACCGTACACCACTTCGCGCGCTGGGCGCGCAGGCACGCCACCTAGGATGAGGCCGCCCGAGGTCACCAGGACGCGGCACAGTCGTGACGCAACAGGCGCAGATCCCTTCCGGGCCCCTGCGGGCCCGTCTACGTCTCACGGTGAGGGACCTGGTCCCCTTCGACGGCGTGTTCTATCCCGTAGTGGACATACGCGCCTTTCGTCGTACCACCCGGGTCCTCCTCTTCGAAAGTCATGCGTCGGCTGTCACTGGTGGCTGTGGGCGGATCGGCTACCGCCACGGACCGCGAAGCTGAGGATCCAGATGGCCAGGAGTACGACCGCGACGGACCAAAGGATCAGCATCGGGAAGCCGAATCCGAACAGAATCAGCAGGAGAAGAAGCATCCAGAGAAGCATGGCCAGGCCTTCAGGTTGCGGATTATTCCTGTGTTCCGCGGGGTCCCGGCGAAGCGGAAGGAGGAGGACTTCGCCCGGAGAATCCGAAGCGTCATAGCCCTGCACCGTCGTCGTCAGTCAACGCCGGGCGACGTCTCCTGTCAACGGATCAGCAGGACCGGGGAGTTCTGGGGCTTGAGTTCGAGGTTGCTGGTGTGAGAAGCGCCTCGGGGGAGGCCAGGCCCGACCCGGCCGGTGGCAGGAGACATGGTCCTCCCACTGGGACAGGGATGGTGGCAGCCTCCCTTTCCAGGACGAGCTGAACTCTTCGTCGTCATGGAACGGGCGTGAGCAGTGCAGCTCCGGCCACATGGCCCGAGGAGGCACCGTTTCCTCGCCTGGTGAGAATCTGACCGATCAGTAACGTCGGTCCATCGGGGTGACAGGTGTCGATCGGACGCTGCGGATCATTCGAGGCGGGTGGGAGTCATGCAGTCTGCCGCCGGCGCCGCGGCTCGGAGATCAACAACTGCCTCCAAGTTCAACGCCGACAGCCTCCCGCTCCGACCTGCATGGCCGGCCACTCACATGCGCAGCAGCCGCTCGGTGATCTCCCGGTACTGCCGTAGTGCGAGCCGCAGTTCCTCTGTCTCCGCGTCGGTGTCCTGGCCCTGCCAGCTCGCTCGCAGGACGCGCCGCCGTTCGGCGAGTGTGTCCATGACGTGGGTGGCGACTTCGTCGAAGGCGCTGTCTGCCTGCTCCACCGCCTGTCGCGGGTTCTCGACGAAGTTGTTGAGGGCCTGCTGGAGGCGGATGGCCAGCTTGTCCCGTTCCCCCTGCGGGAACAACTGCTGTTCCGAGCCCCGGGTGCGGGCGGGGCTGTCGGCGCTGCTGACCGGATCGCGCGGTTGCCCGGCCGGTTCGGTGCGATGTGCATGCGGGGCGTTCTGCTCAGCGGGAGCCGGGCTCTGGGCCGGGGGCTGCCGTGCGTGCTCCGCGTTGTACGTCATCGGGTGCCACTTCCCTTCGCGTGGTGCCGGCTACGAGTCCACGGCGTGTGTCGATGGTCGTCGGGGGATTGCTGACGGTGTCGGCCCGAGTCGGCCGGCTGTTCTGTGATCAGTGCGTCGAAGAGGCCTCGGGCCTCGACCATGGCCTCCCGCATCTCTTCCGTGTCGCCTTGGCCACGCGCCACCGTGTGCACCCTGAGGTAGCCCTCGACATGGTCGGCGTGGTGCACCGAAATCGCGGCCGCCTGCTCCTCGAACTGCTCGCCGTCGGGGAAGCCCCGGTCCTTCGCCAGCCGCGCCAGCAGCGCGTCGGCCTCGGTGACCGCCTTCTGAGGCGAGTCCACGAACTGCTTCTGGATTCCGGCCCACTGGGCCACGTACTGCTCGCGGGCCTCGTGCGGAAGCGGCTGCTCCTCGAGGGAACCGTGCCGCTTCACTCGCTCGCCGAGTTCCCGCTCTGCTGCCTTGGTGTCGCCGTCGTGGCGGGCGACGGCACGGTCGTACTCGGGGCCGAAGCGCCGCTTCAACCCGCGGCCGCCACCGCCCCGGCCGAGTCCGGCGAAGAGGGCGGCGGCCACGACAATGACGGCCACGGCAATGATCACGGCCGTGAACATGGCTGCCCTCTCTGGCTCTTGTGTTGTAATTTGCTCTGCTGCATTCCCATCAACCCCTGTCGGCTCGTGCCCCGCATCGGTGCCTGCCGGGTGATGCCCACGCGACGTGACCACCACCCGGGGCGGTGGTGGTCAGCGCCTGAAGGCGTCCTTGGCCTTCCCGCCGGACTGCTTCAGGTTGCCGGCGACTCGGTCGGTCTTCCCTTGCCTCTTCAGCCGCGGGTTGCGGGTTGCTCGGCCAATGCCCTCCGTGATCCGGCCCTTGAGTTCCTGTGCCTTGTTCCTGATCTTCTGTTCGAAGCTCATGACTGTCCTCTACTCGTTACTTGGGTGGGGCTCCCGCGCGGGATTGCCGTACAACTGGCCATTCCCGCGGGCGGGACGGGTCTTGGTACGGGCTACCTGCGGCTTCGGCCGTATCGGCGCCCGCCTCGACTGCGACCACCACGGTGGCCGCGCATGGCGAACCCGGCGATCCAGACGACCAGCAGTACAACCGCGACGTACCAGAGGATTTGCATGGTGAAGCCGAACCCGAACAGAACCAGGATCAGCAGAAGGAGAAGAATCCAGAGCAGCATGGCTGCGCCTCCACGCGGTCACAGGGACATGTCCTGCGTTCCGCGGGGGCTGGGCGAAGCGAAGGTGAAGGCTTTGCCCGGGGAATCCGGAGCACCACAGCCCTACGCCGTCGGTGTCAGTCAACGCCCGTCGGCGACCCCTGTCAACGTGCCGGAGTTGCTGGGGAGTTGTGCTACGGCGGTTGGGGCCGCTGGTGTCGACGGAGCCTCGGCAGGGGCTTCGGGGGGCTCGGCCGATGGCAGGACATGGTCCTCCCACCAGGACAGGCCCATCACGGTGCCGAGCAGGACGAAGGGGAGTGCAGCCGGAACGATCAGCGCGTACATGCGTACCGCCAGTTGTCGGATACGTGCGACGTGGCGGGCAGCGGAAGAGGTGCCCACATGGGGCGCATCGACGCGGCGCCGGGATCGCATAGCGACGGCGACTGCGGAACGGCCACGCTCGTGACGAGGCGGGCTCCGGCATCGATGCGCAAGGTGCGCCCCCGAGGGAGCGCGGTAACTTCTCGACGCTGCCGGGGGCCCGGGCCGCACCACACAAGCTAGTCGTCGACGCACTCCCTGAACAGGCGGCAGGGGCATCGGGCGACGGGCAGGGCTGTCCCACGCATGGCTGTCTACGGCTGGGCAGGACTTCGCTGGTCGGAGAGTCCCGAGCCCCCGGCAGCGATGACCTGTTCCGCTCCGAGGAGCTCGTGGGCACAGGGGGGCCGGTTTCTCCCCCATCGCCCTGGGTGCTCTCCACTTGGGGGAGGCTGCGCAGAGATCAAAGTCGGGAGCGCGATGCGAAGCCCACGCGCGGTCGCAGAGTGCGTGCGCTGGTTTGGGCGAGCAGGCAGGGGCACACTGAGGAGTGCGTAGGCCACAGGCCTGAGGCCAGGTGCTGCTGCCAGTTGAACGCGCACGCTCCGAGCCGCGGGGCCTCGCGAAGGGACCCAGGATGATCCAGGTGGGCGATATCCGCGACTGGCGCGGCCACGACGTCGTCGACCGCGACGGACACAAGATCGGCATGCTGGAAGCGATCTACGTGGACACCAGCACCGACGAGCCGGCCATGGCGACCGTCCAGATCGGTCTGCCCACCCGTCACCGCCTGGTCTTCGTACCGCTGGACGGCGCGACCGTAGGGCCGGGTCACGTCAGGGTCGCCCACGACAAGGCGTTGGTGAAGGAGTGCCCCTCGATCGGCACGGACGACGTCCTACCGTCTGAGGAGGAGGAACCGATCTTCCGGCACTACGGCCTGACCTACCGGCCGGGCACCGACGGTGAGCGGCAGCTCGCCCGGCGCTGAGCGCCCGCTCCTACGAAGGAGGCACCCGCCTCATGGTCCTGTTCCTTCTCGTGCTCGTCGTGGCCATCGTGCTGGGCATCATCGGAGTGGCCGTCGAGGGCATGCTCTATCTGCTCTCCATCGGCGTAGTGCTCCTCGTCGCCGGTGTGGCGTACCTCGCTGTTCGCTCCGCATTGGGCTCACGCCGACGCCCGGTCCGCTGACGCGTCGGCTCACATTCTGTCCGCCGAGCGCCGAACGTCGCCCGAGAGTACCGCCGGGTGGCCGCACGCCTGTTGCGCGTGCCGACGCCGCGGGAGGGTGGTCGTGCCGACGTGCGGCAGGGCGAAAAGCGGTCCGGATGGCGGGTCGTGCTGCCAGGAACGGATTGGGATGATGCGCGGGGGCCTGCTCCCTCTACCAGTAGTGCCGTCGTCCGCGGACCGCGTGACCGAGCGATCCCAGGATCCACAGGACTGCCCCGATGACGAGCAGGATGATTCCGAGGACGATCATGGTGTCCGCCGATCTCGCGGAGTAAATCTCCCTGTCTCGCTGGTCCCCGCCCGCTTTCGGGACAAACCCTTGCACGGCGTTCGGATAACGACGGCCCCTGTGGCAGTGGCTTCCTGGACGACGCAGATCTACCGTAGGGAGATACGAAGCAGATCCTTGGAGCGCGTCATGATCGTCATCCTCGGACTCATCATCCTGCTCGCCGCGGTAGTCGTCGGCGTGGCCGCTGTTGTCACCAACAGTGGCAGCGCGCATGAGCTCACCGGCGGGTTCTCGGTATTCGGCTTCGAGGCGACCGGCTCCACAGGCACGCTCTTCCTCTACGGCATCGTCGTCGGGGCGGCGGCGCTGTTCGGGCTGAGCCTGCTCCTGACCGGTGCACGCCGCACCTCTCGCCAGGGCAGCACCGGGCGCCATGTACTCAAGCAGTCGCGCCGCGAGACGGCCGCCGACGAGGGTCGCGACGACCTGATCGACCAGCGAGAGACCGCCCGCGCGGAGACGCCGAATGCGCGGGGGAACGATTCACCCCAAGGCGATCGCCCTGTCGCCTCGGACGGGGGTCGCCGGAGCAGGTCGCACTGGTTCGGGCACCGATCCGCCCCCCAGTAGGCCGCCGCCGCACGCGCAGGTCGCTCACCGGCAGGCGGCCACCGATGTCCCCCTCGCACCCCAGCAGAAACCCACCCAGGGTGGCCACCCATGAGTATCGCGAAGAAGTTCGCACATCAAGGCGAAGCGGTGAAAGGCAGCGCCAAGAAGGCTGTCGGCCGCGTCACCGGAAATCGGCGCCTGCAGGCCGAAGGCCGCGGTGACCAACTGAAGGGCAACATCAAGCAGGCCGGCGCGAAGATCAAGGACGCCTTCAAACACTGACCACTCAGCCCCGCAGGCGCGGGCGTAGGGCCGGAACCCCGTATTGATCTGCACCTCGTCGGGGGCAGGTGATGTGCGACTGGGCGCCTATGTGGGCCAGGTCCTCCAGCTGTTCGCACATGAATTCGTCCCCGAGCCGGTGTCAAGTAGGCGTCTACGCCCGGCAGTACGAGTCGACAGGGGGCGCTATCCGCAATGCTTGGGCAGGGCTACGCTGTTCGGTGAGGCCCCAGCCCCTGGCAGCGATGACCTGCTCCGCTCCAGGGAGGCCCGCCATGTTCGTTCTGCTTCTCATCTTCGTCGCGGCTCTGATCGGCTTCGGCTTCCTCAACCCCATGTGGTGGGTGGCCGCGGCCATGTTGATCTTTGGCCTCGTCCACTACGGCCGCGGTGGTTCCGGGCGCCGGGGCTATGGCGACGATCCCGATTACCGGGACTACCGGGACTACCGCGATCAACAGGACCGCTGGGACCGCCGATACAGTCGGCAACGCCGGAGCCGCTGGAATCGCCAGGACCGTCGGGACCACGATCATCGCAGGTGAGCGATGGGGTGGCCCTGTATCCAGGCGCTCGGGGGTGTGCTTCGCTCAGGCCGGACGCTATGACTGCGCTGCGAGGTATGCACCATGCGTCAGACGATCACGATCCATGAAGAGCAGCGGACTTTCACGGCTGTGGGCTCGGTGGCAAACGCCGCTCTGGTCGCGGAAAATTCTGGAACTGCAGGTTGAGAATGAACAGTTGAGCCGGGCGCTGGCCAGTCGTGCGGTGATCGACCAGGCGCGTGGCATGGTGATGGCCCTGGTGCCGTGTTCCGGTGAGAGTGCCTGGGGCTTGCTGGTGGACGTATCGCAGCACTGCAACGTCAAACTCAGGGACGTAGCCGCGGCCCTGGTAGCCACCACGGAGGACGAGGCCCTCTCCGACGCCATGCAACAGGCGCTGCGGCATGCTTTGCGCCGCCTCCACGCAGCGGACCGCCGGTGACAGCGAGCGCCCGCCAGGCGGCACCGGAAGTTGTGACCTCGACCCTCCAGTGCGTTCGTCCTGGCTGTCGCTCCGGAGCGGGGAATCCGCGGTGCCGAGTTCCCGGCGTTCGAAGCTCGGTCGGGGTGTTTGGTGACGTGCGATGGGGGGACTCGGCCAGCGGCAGGGTGGGGAGAAGGAATCTGCCCTTCTGTTCTGGTGAGATTCGAGGAGGGGAATTTCGTGAGTGATCTCTGGGGTTACGCTCGGGCCGCCGGCCACAACGCAGGAAATAGCCTGGTCGGCTTCAAGGTAGAAGCCACTGACGGCAGCATTGGAAAGATCGACAAGCATTCCGACGAAGTCGGCGCGGCCTGCATTGTGGTCGACACCGGTGTGTGGATTTTCGGCAAGGACGTACTGTTGCCGGCGGGCATCATCGAGCGCGTGGACGTTTCCGAGCGGAAGGTGTACGTGTCCCGGACGAAGGACGAGATCAAGGACGCGCCGGAGTTCGACAAGGAAAAGCACCTGGGAGACCCGGACTACCACCAGCGTCTTGGCTCCTACTACCAGCACCCGCGTGGCTGACCTCAGTCGCGTGTAACTGCCTTCGGTGGCGGCCGAGGGCCGGACCGCCACCGGGGCGAACCAGGGGTGGACCCCGATCGTCGAGAGTGAAGCCGTCGTGGTCCGAGTTGTAGGACCAGCTGCCTCCTTGGACCCAGGTTTCCTGGAGCTTCTGACGCTCCAGCGGGTCGGTTGTGCGCTCCGCACGCTCGGTCAGCTGCTCTGCCTTCTCGCGCATCTGCTGCGCTCGGCTGCCGGATTCGCCTGCGACGGTCACGATCCCCGGCGGCCGGGGGTAGCGAGAACCTGGCGGGCCGACGGCAGGTCCCATACCTTCTCGTAGCCGGTCTGCACCGCCGCTCCGAAGGTCAGGCCGAAGACGGCGAGGGCGGCGATGCCGAACGCGGTCGTGGCCCGCAGCGCCTGGCCGGGCCGGGTGAACAGCTGCTCCACCTCTTCTCTGGAGGCGGTCGACACGACGAGTCCTTCCCCCAGCCACTGCGCGAACCCCCGCCCATGCTCTGGATCGGCCGAGGACACAATGATCAGCAGCGGCACCAGCGTCAGAAACCCCAGCGCCGCGAAACCCAGCGAACGCGGCCCCAACTCCAGATCGCTGCTCCGACGCCATCCGCGCCCGACTGGTGAATGGCTGATCGCGCGGCGTAGCCGTCCGAACAGAGATGCAGGGCCTGCTGCATTGGATGGCTTCATCGGCATGCCTGTCGACAACCACGGTCGATACCGTCGTCGCGCGAGGGCGCGGCGCGGGTTCCCGGATAGCCTGGAAGAGCAAGCCGCCAGGCAGCCGATATCCGTGAGTGGCGCAACCACAACGTCGTCGATCCGAAGGGCCACAAGACCGGCGTGCTCGAAGCGATCTACGTGGACACCACCACCGACGAGCCGGCCATGGCCACGATCCGGACCGGAGTCCCCACCCGTCACCGCCTCGCCTTCGTCCCCCTCGACGACGCGATCCTCGGACCGGACTACCTCAAGGTCTCCTACTCCCGGGCACTGGTGAAGAAGGCACCCTCGGTCGGCACGGACGACATCCTGCCAGCCGAGGCAGAGGAAGCGATCTTCCAGCACTACGACATGCCCTACCAGCCGGGCGCCGTCGGCGAGAGGCAACTCCTCGCCCTGGTGGCTGTCGTGCTGGGAATCATCGGCGCGGTGGCAGAGGGCCTGGGCTATCTGCTGATCATCGGCATCGTGCTCCTCGGGGCCGACCTGGCCTTCATCGCCGTGCGATGGTCCCGGCGCTCTGGTGGGCGCCCCCTCCGATAACACCGGTGGCCAACGGGCCGCTTTGTGACAGCGAATTCGCACACCCCACACACTGGATGACGCAGCTCATAGATAATGGGTCTCATCATTCGAGACGACTGCTCGTCGATGGGGTGTGGACGGCATGCCAATACCCCTCTGGGCAGGGCATTTTCGCGAGATGGGGCACGCGGAGGGCACGGAGGCCCAAAGAGGTCTAGACAACAAGTAAGGCCCAGGTTGCTGACCTGGGCCTTCGTTGTGGAGCGGGTGACGGGAATCGAACCCGCGCTCTGAGCTTGGGAAGCTCATGTTCTACCATTAAACTACACCCGCGTAGCGAGCCGTCACCGGCACCGCATCGGCGCACACTCTACCCCATCGCAGGCTCCCGGCGAATGAAGCCGCGGGGCCTTCGTGCTCTCCCGTGGCTCGATGCGGCTGCGGGGCACGGGAGTTGAGGCGTACCTTTGAGCGACGGAGTGCCGCTCGTGGGTGCGTCCCGTTGATCCCCTAATGTGGGCGTTCGTCCGCATTTATGGGGAAGGGACTCGATGGACTTGATGGAGCGCACCGTCGTCCGCTGTGCCGATGGGCACGTCTTCAGTACCGCTTCGTTCCCGTTGCAGCAGCTCGGCCCCGACCGGATCGGGCCCGGGCGGCTCATCCGGTGTCCGCGTTGTGCGCGGCTTCGGAGTGTCGTGCCTGTGGAGCCCGTAAAGCGGTAGGGAACGCGGTGGCCAGGGGGCGCGTGGGGCCGTCCGATTGGGGTGGGCCCGCGCGCTCTGCGTATCCTCATGGCGTGCTTCTCTCAGACAAGGACATCCGGGCCGAGATCGCCGCCGGACGGGTGCGCATCGACCCGTACGAAGAATCCATGGTGCAGCCCTCGAGCGTCGATGTGCGGCTCGACCGCTACTTCCGGGTGTTCGAGAACCACCGCTATCCGCACATCGACCCCGCCGTCGAGCAGTCGGATCTGACGCGGCTCGTCGAGCCCGACGGCGATGAGCCCTTCATCCTGCACCCCGGGGAGTTCGTGCTCGCCTCGACGTACGAGGTCATCTCGCTGCCTGACGACCTCGCCTCGCGCCTCGAGGGGAAGTCCAGCCTCGGGCGGCTCGGGCTCGTCACGCACTCGACCGCCGGCTTCATCGACCCCGGGTTCTCTGGGCACGTCACGCTGGAGCTGTCGAATCTCGCGACGTTGCCGATCAAGCTCTGGCCGGGGATGAAGATCGGCCAGCTGTGCATGTTCCGGCTGAGCTCGCCGGCCGAGTTCCCGTACGGGAGCGAGCGCTACGGGTCCCGCTACCAGGGGCAGCGCGGGCCCACGGCCTCGCGGTCGTTCATGAACTTCCACCGGACGCAGGTGTGAGCTATGAGTGACGTCCGCGAGAACCTGACGTACGAGAAGTTCGGAGGCGCGATCCGCGAGCTCGCGCAGACCATCGCCGACGACGGCTACGAGCCCGACATCGTGCTCTCCATCGCGCGTGGTGGGGTGTTCGTCGCCGGTGGGCTGGCGTATGCGCTGGACTGCAAGAACATCCACCTGGTGAATGTGGAGTTCTACACCGGAGTCGGTACGACGCTCGACATGCCAGTCATGCTCGCGCCCGTACCGAACACCATCGACTTCTCTGACAAGAAAGTCCTCATCGCGGACGACGTCGCCGACACCGGCAAGACGCTGAAGCTGGTGCACGACTTCTGTGTCGACCACGTCGCCGAGGTGCGCAGCGCCGTCATCTATGAGAAGTCGCAGTCGCTGGTCAAGTGCGAGTACGTCTGGAAGCGCACCGACGAGTGGATCAACTTCCCCTGGAGTGTCGAGAAGCCCGTCGTGCAGCGATCCGGGCAGATTCTGGACGCCTGAGCCCCACCCAGCATTACTTGCCTATGGTTGAAGGCCCCTACCGGCGCGATAGGGGCCTTCACCAGGCGTACGGGCTCACGGTCGTACGGGTCAGATCGTTCCCAGCTTGATGATCGACAGCAGGGCGATCAGCTGGATCGCCGACGCACCCAGCGCCTTCGGCCACGGCAGATCGTGCGACTTGCTCACCATCGAGGTGAACAGCGCGCCCGCCGCCAGCCATGTCGCCCAGCCCAGCCCCTGCACCAGGGAGTTCTCGCCGCCCAGGAAGAGGGCGAAGACCAGGCGCGGCGCGTCCGTGATCGACATGATCAGCATGGAGAGCCCGACCGTCGGCTGCCACGCGCCGTCGCCGCCGAGCTGGCGGGCCAGCGTGTGGGTCACCGCGCCCAGGATCAGGCCGCCGATGACGAAGGCGACCGCCGTCGTCAGTACGTACGGGATGGCCGTGGAGATCGTCGCGTTGATCGTCTCCTCGCGGGCCTTGTCGAAGCCGAACAGCGCGAGCAGGCCGTACAGGAACGTGACGATCAGCGCGGGGCCCCACACGGGGTAGTCACGCATCTGCCAGAACGTCGGGCCCGGCCGCAGCACGATGCCGCTCAGCAGCTGCTTCCAGTGCAGGCGCGGGCCGCTCGGCGCGGCGTTGGCGGCACCCGCGCGGTAGGTCGCGCCGTTGCCGTACGGGTCCTCGTCGATGCTGAACGCCTGCGTGTGACCAGGGTTGTTGGCCGCGTACGGGTCGGGTGCGGCGGGGTGCTGCTGGTACGGGTCGCCGAAGTACTCCGGTTCGCCGTACGGGCCGCCCTGGGCGCCCCGGGGCTGCTGATGGCCGCCGCCGCCCGCCTGGGGCCACTGCGGCGGTGGTTGCTGCTGCGCATACGGCGGTGCCGCATGGCCGCCGCCGCCTCTGTAAGGCGGCGGTGCCTGCTGCGGTTGCTGCTGCTGCGAGGTGCGGTTGTCCCGGCCGCGTCCGATCCTGAATCCAGCCACGTAATCGAACGTACCCGGTCCGCGTCCGCCGGGTGACAAGAGACCGGGAACGGGGGCGCCTTTGCGGCTGAGCTGTGACATCCCCTAGGGGAATCCTGGAGGGGATACGCATGACGTAAACCCGCTCGGCGAAACCCCGAACGGCACGCGGAACGGGACGCGGACGGGACGCGGAACGGGACGCGGAACGGAACGCGGAACGGAACGCGGAACGGAACGCGGAAGCGGCCGGTTCTGCCCCCAAGGCAGATCCGGCCGCTTACCTGTACTCACAGACGCACGGGCTACTTCACCGGTTCAGGTTCCGGCGTGCCCGCGGGCTCCTCGTCGTTGGCCGGGCCGGCCGGAGGCGTACGCACCGAGTCGAGGAGCAGCTGGGCGACGTCGACGACCTGGAGCGATTCCTTGGCCGTGCCGTCGTTCTTCTTGCCGTTCACGGAGTCCGTGAGCATCACCAGGCAGAACGGGCAGGCCGTCGAGACGATGTCCGGGTTGAGGGACAGGGCCTCGTCCACCCGCTCGGTGTTGATGCGCTTGCCGATCCGCTCCTCCATCCACATCCGCGCGCCGCCGGCGCCGCAGCAGAAGCCGCGTTCCTTGTGGCGGTGCATCTCCTGCTGGCGCAGGCCCGGGACGGCGGACATGATCTCGCGCGGCGGCGTGTAGATCTTGTTGTGCCGGCCCAGGTAGCACGGGTCGTGGTAGGTGATCAGACCGTCGACCGGGGTCACCGGGATGAGCCTGCCCTCGTCGATCAGGTGCTGCAGCAGCTGGGTGTGGTGGATGACCTCGAACTCGCCGCCCAGCTGCGGGTATTCGTTCGCGATCGTGTTGAAGCAGTGCGGGCAGGTCGCGACGATCTTCTTCGCCGACCTGGGCTTCTTCGTCGAGGGGTCTTCGTCGTCTTGTCCGTACGCCAGGTTCAGCATGGCCACGTTCTCCTGGCCGAGCTGCTGGAACAGCGGCTCGTTGCCGAGACGGCGGGCCGAGTCACCCGTGCACTTCTCGTCGCCGCCCATGATCGCGAACTTCACGCCCGCGATGTGCAGCAGCTCCGCGAAGGCCTTGGTGGTCTTCTTCGCCCGGTCCTCCAGCGCGCCCGCGCAGCCGACCCAGTACAGATAGTCGACCTCGGACAGGTCCTCGACGTCCTTGCCGACGACCGGGACCTCGAAGTCGACCTCCTTGGTCCACTCCAGGCGCTGCTTCTTGGCCAGGCCCCAGGGGTTGCCCTTCTTCTCCAGGTTCTTGAGCATCGTGCCCGCCTCGGACGGGAACGCGGACTCGATCATCACCTGGTAGCGGCGCATGTCGACGATGTGGTCGATGTGCTCGATGTCGACCGGGCACTGCTCCACGCACGCGCCGCAGGTGGTGCAGGACCACAGCACGTCCGGGTCGATGACGCCGTTCTCCTCGAGCGTCCCGATCAGCGGGCGCTCGGCCTCCGCGAGAGCCGCGGCCGGCACACCGGCCAGCTGCTCCCCGGACGCCTTCTCGTTGCCCTCCATGTCCTTGCCGCCGCCGGCCAGCAGGTAGGGGGCCTTGGCGTGCGCGTGGTCGCGCAGCGACATGATCAGCAGCTTGGGGGAGAGGGGCTTTCCGGTGTTCCAGGCCGGGCACTGCGACTGGCAGCGGCCGCACTCGGTGCACGTGGAGAAGTCGAGGATGCCCTTCCAGGAGAACTGCTCGACCTGGGAGACGCCGAAGACGTCGTCCTCGCCCGGGTCCTCGAAGTCGATCTCCTTGCCGCCGCTCGTCATCGGCTGGAGCGCGCCCAGCGCCGTCGAGCCGTCAGCGTTCCGCTTGAACCAGATGTTCGGGAACGCCAGGAAGCGGTGCCAGGCCACACCCATGTTGGTGTTCAGCGAGACCGTGATCATCCAGATCAGCGAGGTGCCGATCTTGATCATCGCGGTGAAGTAGATCAGCGTCTGGAGCGTGGAGACGCTCAGCCCCTTGAAGGCCAGGACCAGGGGGTACGAGACGAAGTAGGCGGGCTCGTAGTGCTCCACGTGGTGGATCGCGCCCTCGAGCCCGCGCAGGGCGAGGATCGCGAGGCCGATGGTGAGGATGACGTACTCGACGAAGTACGCCTGCCAGGCCTTGGAGCCCGCGAAGCGCGACTTGCGGCCGGCCCGTGAGGGCAGGTTCAGCAGCCGGATCGCCATCAGGATGACGATGCCGACGACGGTCATCAGGCCGATGAACTCGATGTACATCTCGAACGGCAGGAAGCCGCCGAGGATGGGCAGCGTCCAGTCGGCCTGGAAGAGCTGGCCGTATGCCTGCGCCAGGGTGGGCGGCAGGGTGAGGAAGCCGATCGCGACGAACCAGTGGGCGAAGCCCACGATCCCCCACCGGTTCATCCGGGTGTGGCCGAGAAATTCCTTGACCAGGGTGATCGTGCGCTGCTTCGGATCGTCGGTGCGACTGCCTGCCGGTACGGGCTGACCGAGTCTGACGAACCGGTAGATCTGCGCGACGGCTCGGGCGATGAGCGCAACGCCGACCACGGTCAGGATCAACGACACGGTGATCGCGGCGAGCTGCATTTCGGGGCTCCTCGGGCCTGCGAGGTGGGAAAGTGTGGCTTCTACTAAGCGGTAACTTATTTCAGTCCGTGCTGAGAGTACCCACTTGTTCCGCCGCACTGTAGCCGCGCACGCGGTGATCTGTGTCGCTCAGGCAAGCCTGACCGAGCGGGCCGCCGGACGTCCGGCGAGAGCGGTCGGCAGGGTGCGGGCCAGGATCAGTAGGTCCAGTCCCAGCCAATGTTGCTCCACATAGTGCAGATCGAGCACTGCCATCTCCTCCCAGGGGAGATCCGAGCGGCCGCTGATCTGCCACAGCCCGGTGATTCCGGGGCGTACGCCGAGCCGCGCCCGATCTGCGTCGTCGGAGTCGTCCGGGCCCGGCGGCCGCGGGCCGACCAAGGACATCTCGCCGCGCACCACATTGATCAGCTGCGGGAGATCGTCCAGGAAGTAGCGGCGCAGTAGCCGTCCGACGGGCGTGGGGCCCAAGTCGCCTGCCCGCTGCGTACGGAACGTCAGCATCGCAAACGTACGGCCGCCGAGGCCCGTGCGGTCCTGGCGGGTCAGGGTGCCGCCGGGGGAGGTCGCCGCGACGGTGGCGGCGACGGCGAGCAGCACCGGGGACAGGAGAAGCAGCAGGATCAGACTGCCCGCCAGGTCGACGGCTCGCTTCGCAGGCATGGACGCAGGCCCTTCGTCACGCTCTTCATCACGGTCTTCGTCACGATTCCCCTCGCGCCGCCATCATCTCCGCCGCGATTGGTATCTCTTGACCGTTTTTGTGGGCTATGACTCTCGCAGATGAAGGCATGATGAGCCGACGCGCCACGCGTGCGACGCTGGCTCCCGCGCAAGCCTGCACGTAAGCGCCGGATAAAAGTTGAGTGGGGCCGACTCAGGTCTGTTGACGCGTCGGATCCGTTCATGCATCCTTGAGCCAGATCCACTCAAGTCAGCTGGAGGAATTGAAATGGCACGTGCGGTCGGCATCGACCTGGGCACGACTAACTCCGTCGTCAGCGTTCTGGAGGGCGGCGAGCCCACCGTCATCACCAACGCCGAGGGTGCCAGGACCACGCCGTCCGTCGTCGCCTTCGCGAAGAACGGTGAAGTGCTGGTAGGCGAGGTTGCGAAGCGTCAGGCAGTCACGAACGTCGACAGGACCATCCGGTCGGTCAAGCGCCACATGGGCACCGACTGGAAGGTCGAGCTCGACGGGAAGACCTTCAACCCGCAGCAGATGAGCGCCTTCATCCTCCAGAAGCTGAAGCGCGACGCGGAGTCCTACCTCGGCGAGAAGGTCACCGACGCGGTGATCACTGTCCCGGCGTACTTCAACGACTCGGAGCGGCAGGCCACCAAGGAGGCCGGTGAGATCGCGGGCCTCAACGTCCTGCGTATCGTCAACGAGCCGACCGCGGCCGCCCTGGCCTACGGCTTGGACAAGGACGACCAGACGATTCTCGTCTTCGACCTCGGTGGCGGCACCTTCGACGTCTCGCTGCTCGAGATCGGCGACGGCGTCGTCGAGGTGAAGGCCACCAACGGTGACAACCACCTCGGTGGTGACGACTGGGACCAGCGCGTCGTCGACTACCTGGTGAAGCAGTTCGCCAACGGGCACGGCGTCGACCTGTCCAAGGACAAGATGGCTCTCCAGCGTCTGCGCGAGGCCGCGGAGAAGGCGAAGATCGAGCTGTCGTCCTCGACCGAGACGACGATCAACCTCCCGTACATCACGGCCTCCGCCGAGGGTCCGCTGCACCTGGACGAGAAGCTCACGCGCGCCCAGTTCCAGCAGCTCACCACGGACCTGCTCGACCGCTGCAAGACCCCGTTCCAC
Organism: Streptomyces sp. NPDC002870; assembly: GCF_042888505.1. Taxonomy (NCBI): domain Bacteria; kingdom Bacillati; phylum Actinomycetota; class Actinomycetes; order Kitasatosporales; family Streptomycetaceae; genus Streptomyces; species Streptomyces sp. NPDC002870. The sequence goes on along the minus strand of NZ_JBIAPW010000014.1, from coordinate 107,959 downwards.
AACGTCATCAAGGACGCCGGCATCCAGCTGTCCGAGATCGACCACGTGGTCCTGGTCGGCGGCTCGACCCGGATGCCCGCCGTCGCCGAGCTCGTCAAGGAGCTCACCGGCGGCCAGGACGCCAACAAGGGTGTGAACCCCGACGAGGTCGTCGCCATCGGCGCCGCCCTGCAGGCCGGTGTCCTCAAGGGTGAGGTCAAGGACGTCCTGCTCCTCGACGTGACCCCGCTGTCCCTCGGTATCGAGACCAAGGGCGGCATCATGACCAAGCTCATCGAGCGCAACACCACGATCCCGACCAAGCGTTCGGAGATCTTCACGACGGCCGAGGACAACCAGCCGTCCGTGCAGATCCAGGTCTACCAGGGCGAGCGCGAGATCGCGGCGTACAACAAGAAGCTCGGGATGTTCGAGCTGACGGGTCTGCCGCCGGCCCCCCGCGGGGTCCCGCAGATCGAGGTCGCCTTCGACATCGACGCCAACGGCATCATGCACGTGACCGCGAAGGACCTGGGCACGGGCAAGGAGCAGAAGATGACCGTCACCGGCGGCTCCTCGCTGCCGAAGGACGAGGTCGACCGGATGCGCCAGGAGGCCGAGCAGTACGCGGACGAGGACCACCGCCGCCGCGAGGCCGCCGAGTCCCGCAACCAGGGCGAGCAGCTCGTCTACCAGACGGAGAAGTTCCTCAAGGACAACGAGGACAAGGTCCCGGGCGAGGTGAAGACCGAGGTCGAGTCCGCCGTCGGCGAGCTGAAGGAGAAGCTCAAGGGCGAGGACACGGCCGAGATCCGCACGGCGACCGAGAAGCTCGCAGCGGTCAGCCAGAAGCTCGGCCAGGCGATGTACGCCAATGCCACGCCCGACGGCGCCGGCGCTGCCGGAGCCGACGCCCCGGCGGGTGAGCAGGCCAAGGCTGAGGACGATGTCGTGGACGCCGAGATCGTCGACGACGAGAAGGACGCGAAGGGCGGTGCCGCGTGACGGAGGAGACCCCGGGCTTCGACGAGAAGCCTGACGTCCCTTCCGGCGCCACCTCTGACGACGCCGCCGAGTCCGCCGAGTCCTCCCAGAAGGAGGGCGCGGCGGCCCCGGCAGGGGACGCAGCAAAGATCGCCGGCCTGACGGCTCAGCTGGACCAGGTCCGCATGGCGCTCAGCGAGCGCACGGCAGACCTCCAGCGGCTCCAGGCCGAGTACCAGAACTACCGCCGTCGTGTGGAGCGCGACCGGATCACGGTCAAGGAGATCGCCACGGCGAATCTGCTGACCGAACTCCTGCCTATGCTCGACGACATCGGCCGCGCCCGTGAACACGGGGAGCTGGTGGGCGGGTTCAAGTCGGTCGCCGAGTCTCTCGAGACGGCGGCGGCCAAGATGGGCCTGCAGCAGTTCGGCAAGGAGGGCGAGCCCTTCGACCCGACGATCCACGAGGCCCTGATGCACTCGTACGCACCGGATGTCACGGAGACCACGTGCGTCGCGATCCTGCAGCCTGGGTATCGCATCGGCGAGCGGACCATCCGCCCCGCGCGTGTGGCGGTGGCCGAGCCCCAGCCGGGCGCGACCCCGGTGGCAGGCAAGGAAGAGACGGCGAACGACGAGGAGAGCGGTGGCCCGGACGAGGGCTGACGCAATGATCGTCCGAGAGGAGGGACGTCGATGAGTACGAAGGACTTCGTCGAGAAGGACTACTACAAGGTCCTCGGCGTCCCGAAGGACGCCACCGAGGCCGAGATCAAGAAGGCGTACCGGAAGCTCGCCCGCGAGTACCACCCGGACGCCAACAAGGGCGACGTCAAGGCGGAGGAGCGCTTCAAGGAGATCTCCGAGGCCAACGACATCCTCGGCGACCCCAAGCGGCGCAAGGAGTACGACGAGGCACGCGCCCTCTTCGGCAACGGTGGCTTCCGGCCTGCCGGGGCCGGCGGTCCCGGCGGCTCCTTCAACTTCGACCTGGGCGACCTCTTCGGGGGCGCCCAGGGCGGCACGCAAGGTGGCGCCGGGGGCTTCGGCGGCGGCCTTGGCGACGTGTTCGGCGGCCTGTTCAACCGCGGCGCCGGCGCCGGCACGGGTACGCGTACCCAGCCGCGCCGTGGCCAGGACATCGAGTCCGAGGTGACGCTCAGCTTCACCGAGGCGGTCGACGGGGCCACGGTCCCGCTGCGGATGTCCAGCTCGGCGGCGTGCAAGGCGTGCGCGGGCACCGGCGACAAAAACGGTACGCCCAGGGTGTGCCAGACCTGTCTCGGGACCGGCCAGGTCTCGCGCGGCGGCAGCGGCTCCTTCTCGCTCACCGACCCGTGCGTGGACTGCAAGGGCCGCGGACTGATCGCGCAGGACCCCTGCGACGTGTGCAAGGGCAGCGGGCGCGCCCGCTCCTCGCGCACCATGCAGGTCAGGATCCCCGCGGGCGTCTCCGACAACCAGCGGATCCGGCTGCGCGGCAAGGGAGCCCCGGGCGAACGGGGCGGCCCGGCGGGCGACTTGTACGTCGTCGTGCACGTCGACGCACATCCGGTCTTCGGCCGCAAGGGCGACAACCTCACGATCACCGTGCCCGTCACCTACGCGGAGGCGGCGCTCGGCGGCGAGGTGAAGGTGCCGACCCTGGGCGGTCCGCCGGTCACGCTGAAGCTGCCCGCAGGGACCCCCAACGGCCGTACGATGCGAGCCCGCGGCAAGGGCGCAGTCCGCAAGGACGGCACCCGCGGGGACCTGCTGGTCACCGTCGAGGTCGCCGTGCCCAAGGACCTCGGCGACAAGGCGAAGGAAGCGCTGGAGGCCTACCGCGAAGCCACCGCGGCCGAGGACCCGCGGGCCGAGCTGTTCCAGGCCGCGAAGGGAGCATGAGATGGATGGCCGGACCGGACGCAGCCGCAATCCCTACGAACTGACCGAAGAGTCGCCGGTGTACGTCATCTCGGTGGCGGCCCAGCTCTCCGGCCTGCATCCGCAGACCCTTCGGCAGTACGACCGGCTCGGCCTGGTCTCCCCGGACCGCACCGCGGGCCGGGGCCGGCGCTATTCCGCCCGCGACATCGAACTGCTGCGCACCGTCCAGCAGTTGTCACAGGACGAGGGCATCAACCTGGCTGGAATCAAGCGCATCATCGAGCTGGAGAACCAGGTCGCCGCGCTCCAGCAGCGGGTTGTCGAGCTGTCGACGGCGGTCGATGGCGCGGCGGCGGCGATGCAGCAGCGCGAAGCCCAGGTGCACGCCTCGTACCGGCGCGATCTCGTGCCGTACCAGGATGCGCAGCGGGCGAGCGCGCTGGTGGTCTGGCGCCCCAACAAGCGGCCTGAGTAGGACGAGAGCCGTACGGTCGAAGGGGCCGGAGAGCGAGTCGCTCTCCGGCCCCTTCGGCGTGTGCGGCCCCGCGGCCTGCCGAGGACCGGTCAGTCTCCGGACAGGATGAGGGCGATGAAGATCCCGCAGGCGATGATGCTGATGAGCCAGCTGTGGGTGTTCATCCACTCGCGCACCTTCGGCATGGTGCGCTCGGCCTTCCTGCCGAACAGGAGGCGGCCGAGCAGTGGCAGCGCCGCGATGAGGACCGTCAGTCCGATGAAGGGCAGCGCCGCGCCCAGACCGGCGTCGTGCTGCTGCAGATGAACCGCTACGGTCAGCATGACCACGAGGTCGGAGGGCATCAGCAGAATCAGCAGCAGGCCGACCGTGAACGCCTTTCCCGGGCCTGCCGTCATCAGGGACTCCAGCCACTTCGGCGGCTCGGCCGTTCTGCGCCCCACCCAGTTCTTCACCGCGACGAACACCAGCAGGCCGACCAGTACGTACTCGATGATGTGGCCGACCGAGCCCTTGTCGGACGGGCTGCCCGTGTCGACCGCCTGGCCCAGGAGCGCGGCGATGACCCGCATGACAGCCACGCCGACCGTGGTTCCGGCTGCGATCCCCAGAAGGAACGCCAGGGACGCCCGGACCGCCCTCGGACTGGTCACGAAGATGATCGCCGACAGGATCTGGGGGCCCACCATCATGGTGACGGCGAGCGGAAGAATCTTCAGGTCCACCGGTGGCCTCGAGCTCCGAGAGCTTCGCCGGTTCGTACACGCCGCTCCCGCCGGTGGCCGTCCATCGCACTCCTCCTGCCCGTCTGTCGTCCGGCGCCCGCGCACCGCACGCTGCGTATCCCTCAAGGCAGCCCAGTATGCGGCAGATAATCCATTTTGGGATGGAATGAAACAGGGCTTCGGCCCGCCAGGCCGACGAGGCGTCGCCGGCCTGGCGGCGAGGCGCCGCCGGACCGCGAGATCAGGACGACCTTCTGTCGTAGCGGCGAAGCCGGCGGCGGCACGCTGTCGACGGTGATCCCGGCGTGGGGGCACCGCGGGCAGTGCCGCCGCCGGGGGCCGTCGCTGTCAGTCCTCGTGTTCCAGAATCCCCGACTGCGCGATGAGATAGCCGAGTTGGGTGCGGCTGCCACTGCCGAGAGCGGAGCCCAGCTTGGCGATGTGTGCACGGCAGGTGCGGACGTTCATGCCGAGGCGCCGGGCGATGGCCTCGTCGACATGCCCCTCGACCAGAAGCTTGGCGATCGAGCGCTGGACGCCCGTGATGCCGTCCAACTGGGGCCCGTAGGAGATCTGTTCCTCCCATGGGATGCCGTGCAGCCAGAACTGCTCGAAGACGCCGACGAGATACTCGACGATGCCCTTGTGCCGCAGTTCGAGGGCGGACAGGCGGTCGCTGCTCGCCGGTATGAAGGCCACCTTCCGGTCGACGATGATCAGCCGGTCGATGATCTCCTCCAGCGTGCGCACCTCCACGCCGACCGGGCCGACCTGTTCCATGTAGGACAGCGTGGCCGGGTGGTGACGGGCCGTGTGCTGGTAGAGCGTGCGCATCCGTACGCCACGGTCGATCAGCGGCTCCACGCGGCGCAGCGCCTTCTCCAGAATGTGCGGCTGTCGCCCGCTGCCGGGCTGGACAGTAAGAAGCTCCTCGGTGCAGTCTGCGGTGACTTGGTCGAGGGTTGTGTTGATGCGGTTGAGGCCCTCGAGGACGGTTATCCCTTGTGGGACGGTGGAGTTCTGAGCGGTGAACGCCATGAATGGCTCAAGAGCATCGGTCAGAGCGACAGTTCGTCGTCGGCGCTCTTGGATCTCCCGCTCGATGGGGTGTATCAGCTGTGTCAGCGCAGTGGTCGGCGGGACCGGGCGGAGCCACTGAGCGTCGTCGGGATCCGGGTGCAGCAGGGCCAGATCGAAGAGACAGGGTGTGGGTTCCGCCTCTGACCGGGCTATTCGCCCGGTACGCAGCGCGGTGATGTAAAGACCCTTCCCCGCCTCGCACAGCTCGCCGTCTGCGTGAGGGTGTCCCGATTCGCCCTCAATAGCTGGCATATGTACCCCCTCAGGCTCCTGCATTACAGGAACATGATGCCTGCCGTCGCTGGTGCAAGCGTTCGGAGTGAGACATCGTCTTATGCGCGGGGGAGGAGGAATGATCAAAAGAGGTGGAGATCACCCATGTCTAGGACGCTTCGTGCTCTTTGTGCTCTTGCCATAGCGGCGGCCGCGCTCGGTGCGGTGGCCTCCGGTGAGCCCTCCTGGGGTAGCTCTCCCGCCGGTGCGGTGACGGCAGCCCCTGGCGAACCTTCGTGGGGCTTCGCTCCCGCGGACGCTGTGGCCAAGTCGCCAGGAGAGCCTTCATGGGGTGCCGGTCCGGCAGCTGTCACGGGTACGAACGGTGAGCCCTCCTGGGGTGTCGCTCCGGCCCGCACGGACGCATGACCGTTCCACCGGACGACCGGGTCTTCCGGCGTGAGATGGCTACGGCTTACAGATCGGGGTGGCATTTCATCGACCTCGTCACGGCAATCCCCCACCGTGGCGACTCGTTGATGGTCACCCTCTTCGGAGAGCCGATTGTCGTGGCACGCGAGGAGGACGAGGACGTCCGCGCGTATCGGTGCCTTCGCCGGCCCCGTGGAGCTCCGCAGCCCGTCCGCTGTGCCATCCGGTACGGCATGATTTTCGTCAATCTTGACCAGCGGGACCACCAGTTGGTCGAGCCCGACACCACCACCGCCACCCCCCGCAGTGCCTGAGCGGTTCCCCCGTCGTTGTAAATCGCTCGGGCGCTTCCCCCACACAGCGGCGCCATCGTGGACCTGAAACACGATGGCGCCGCTGTGCTTTTCCCAGGCCTTTTTCCGGGCCTTTTCGCGGGGTCCCGGCTCTCCCGGCCTCCCCAGCTCTCCCGGTTTCCTCGGTTTCCCTGGGCTAGGCCCGGCCCATCGCCCCTGTCAGGGTGATCTCGATCAGCACCCGGTCCGGGTTCGAGGACGGGTTGCGTCCGTAGCGCTCCGCGTAGCGCTCCACCGCCTCCTCGATGAGCTCCGGCTCCATACGGACCCTCGCGCGGCCCTCCAGGGTCGCCCAGCGCCCCTTGTCGACCTGGCAGACCGCGACCGGCGCCCCGTCGGGGCCCGCTGCCAGGATGTTGTCGACCTTGTGGCTGTGCTTGTTGGTGATGACGCGGGCCAGGCCGCCCTCCGGGTCGTAGGTGACGCCGACCGGCGCGACGTGCGGAGTTCCGTCCTGGCGCGCAGTCGTCAGGGTGCACATGTGGTACTCACGCCAGAAGCGGAGATAGGACGCGTCGGGGTTGCGTGGGTCGATCGCCATGCCCGGAACCTACAGGCGGCGGCTGTCTCAGACTGGGTTGAGTGGAATAGACTCAACTTTGTGCACGTTAAATGAGTCAGCGTTGAGGGAGACAGCCCTACCCGCAAGGAGGAGAGAGCGCACGTGGACGCCGAGCTGACCAACAAGAGCCGGGATGCAATCAACGCCGCCACCACCCGGGCCGTGTCCGAAGGGCACCCCGATCTGACCCCCGCGCATCTGCTGCTCGCGCTGCTCGCGGGCGCGGACAACGAGAACATCATCGACCTGCTGGCCGCCGTCGACGCGGACCAGGCCGCCGTGCGCTCCGGGACGGAGCGGGTGCTGGCCGCGCAGCCCAGCGTGGCGGGGTCCACCGTCGCGCCGCCGCAGCCCAACCGGGAGCTGCTCGCCGTCATCGCCGACGCCGCGCAGCGGGCCAAGGACCTCGGGGACGAGTATCTGTCCACCGAGCATCTCCTCATCGGCATCGCCGCGAGGGGCGGGAAGACCGGGGAAGTGCTCGACCGGCAGGGGGCCACGGCGAAGAAGCTGTTGGACGCGTTCGAGAAGGCAAGGGGAGGGCGCCGGGTGACCACAGCCGACCCTGAGGGGCAGTACAAGGCACTCGAGAAGTTCGGTACGGACTTCACCGCCGCGGCACGCGAGGGCAAGCTCGACCCGGTCATCGGCCGGGACCAGGAGATCCGCCGGGTCGTCCAGGTGCTGTCCCGTCGTACGAAGAACAACCCGGTGCTGATCGGCGAGCCGGGCGTGGGCAAGACCGCGGTCGTCGAGGGGCTGGCGCAGCGCATCGTCAAGGGCGACGTGCCCGAGTCGCTGAGGAACAAGCGGCTGGTGGCGCTCGACCTGGGCGCGATGGTGGCGGGCGCGAAGTACCGCGGTGAGTTCGAGGAGCGGCTGAAGACCGTCCTCTCCGAGATCAAGGAGAGCGACGGGCAGATCATCACCTTCATCGACGAGCTGCACACCGTCGTGGGCGCGGGCGCCGGCGGGGACTCCGCGATGGACGCGGGCAACATGCTCAAGCCGATGCTGGCCCGCGGTGAGCTGCGGATGGTGGGCGCGACGACGCTCGACGAGTACCGCGAGCGGATCGAGAAGGACGCGGCGCTGGAGCGGCGCTTCCAGCAGGTGCTGGTGGCCGAGCCGACGGTCGAGGACACGATCGCGATCCTGCGCGGTCTGAAGGGCCGCTACGAGGCCCACCACAAGGTGCAGATCGCGGACAGCGCGCTGGTCGCGGCCGCGACGCTCTCGGACCGGTACATCACCTCGCGCTTCCTGCCCGACAAGGCGATCGACCTCGTCGACGAGGCCGCGTCCCGGCTGCGGATGGAGATCGACTCCTCGCCCGTCGAGATCGACGAGCTGCAACGGGCCGTGGACCGGCTGCGGATGGAGGAGCTGGCGCTCAAGAACGAGTCCGACGAGGCCTCCAAGCAGCGCCTGGAGAAGCTCCGCCGCGACCTCGCCGACAAGGAGGAGGAGCTGCGTGGCCTCACCGCGCGCTGGGAGAAGGAGAAGCAGGGCCTCAACCGCGTCGGTGAGCTGAAGGAGAAGCTCGACGACCTGCGCGGCCAGGCGGAACGCGCGCAGCGCGACGGCGACTTCGACACCGCGTCCAAGCTGTTGTACGGGGAGATCCCGGGCCTCGAGCGGGAGCTGGAGGAGGCCACGGTGGCCGAGCAGGAAGCGGCCAAGGACACCATGGTCAAGGAGGAGGTCGGCCCGGACGACATCGCGGATGTGGTGGGGTCCTGGACGGGCATCCCGGCCGGACGCCTCCTGGAAGGGGAGACCAAGAAGCTCCTGCGGATGGAGTCCGAGCTGGGCCGGCGGCTGGTCGGGCAGACGGAGGCGGTCCAGGCGGTGTCCGACGCCGTACGACGCACCCGCGCGGGGATCGCGGACCCGGACCGGCCCACCGGCTCGTTCCTCTTCCTCGGCCCGACGGGCGTCGGCAAGACGGAGCTGGCGAAGGCGCTGGCGGACTTCCTCTTCGACGACGAGCGGGCGATGGTCCGCATCGACATGTCGGAGTACGGCGAGAAGCACACGGTGGCCCGTCTGGTCGGCGCGCCTCCGGGCTACGTCGGCTACGAGGAGGGCGGCCAGCTGACCGAGGCGGTGCGCCGCCGCCCGTACTCCGTCGTCCTCCTGGACGAGGTCGAGAAGGCGCACCCCGAGGTCTTCGACATCCTGCTCCAGGTCCTCGACGACGGCAGGCTGACGGACGGCCAGGGCCGGACGGTGGACTTCCGCAACACCATCCTGATCCTGACGTCGAACCTCGGCAGTCAGTACCTGGTCGAGCCGCTGACCGGCGAGGAGGAGAAGAAGCAGCAGGTCCTCGAGGTCGTACGGGCCTCGTTCAAGCCGGAGTTCCTGAACCGGCTGGACGACATGGTGGTCTTCTCGGCCCTGTCCAAGGACGATCTGGTCCACATCGCGAAGCTCCAGATCGACCGTCTCGCCAAGCGCCTTGCAGAACGCCGCCTCACTCTGGAGGTCACCCCGGCGGCCCTGGAGTGGCTCGCGGACGAGGGCAACGACCCGGCGTACGGCGCCCGCCCGCTGCGCCGCCTGGTCCAGACGGCGATCGGCGACCGCCTGGCCAAGGAGATCCTGGCGGGCGAGGTCACGGACGGCGACACGGTGCGCGTGGACCGCTTCGAGGACGGCCTGCTGGTGGGCCCGGCGCAGTAACCGGCCCGCCGGGCGCCGCGACGCTGCCGCGCCGCGGTGCGGGGTGCGGGCCGCGGCGGGATGCGGGGGCGGGGTGTGGCGCAGGGGGTGTGGGGCCGGGGTGCGGAGGCGGCCCCCGCACCCTCGCCCGGCGGCCGGGCTTCCCGCGGGTCGGCCGCCTCACGCCCGCATCCCGCCGCGCCCCCGGTAGGGGTTGCCACCACCCGCCCGACATGGGGGAGGATGGCAGGAACCGTACGAAGGGAAATCCACGGTGACCATCGATCCGTCCTCGATTCCGAATTTCGGGGGCCAGCCCCAGCCTCAGGCCGCAGGACCGGCGGGCCCCGTCGTTCCCGACCAGGACCTGGTCAAGCAGCTCCTCGACCAGATGGAGCTGAAGTACGTCGTCGACGACGAGGGTGACCTTGCGGCGCCGTGGGAGGAATTCCGCACGTACTTCATGTTCCGCGGCGAGGAGGACCAGCAGGTCTTCTCGGTCCGGACGTTCTACGACCGGCCGCACGCCCTCGAGGACAAGTCCAAGCTCCTCGACGCGATCGACGACTGGAACCGCCGCACCCTGTGGCCGAAGGTCTACACGCACATCCATGACGAGGAGGAGGGCCCGACAACCGTCCGCCTCATCGGCGAGGCGCAGATGCTGATCGGCACCGGCGTCAACCTGGAGCACTTCGTGTCGTCGACCGTCAGCTGGGTCCGCGCTGCGATCGAGTTCGACAAGTGGCTCGTCGAGCAGCTCGGCCTGGAGCCGGCGGAGGCGGACGAGAAGCCCGCCGACGACGCCTGACCTGCACTGACCTGAAGTTCCCCGCCGCGCCCTACAGCGCGATCGGGGACAGCGTCAGCAGATACGCCCCGTAGCCGAACGAAAGCCCGGCCAGGACGACGGTCACCACGACCGCCGTCCTCGGCCGGGCTTTCGTCAGCGCGCACGCCGGCGGCAGCAGCAGCGGGAATGCAGGCACGCGCACAGGGTCGGTCAACCCGACCATGAGCGGCCAACCCGCACGCGAGCGCTGGTGAAGGCCTGAACATGCTCGCCAATAGGCCGGTGTCCCCTTTGATGCCTATCGTGAGGGCCGAATCTCCTGGTTGGTGGACTCGGGAAAGCGGGATCGCATGAATACGGTGGAGACGGCTGACGCGCGCGGCGTAGTGGGCTCGGCAGGCTGGAGCCCTGCGGCTCGGGTGCGGGGCATGGGCACGTCGATCTTCACGGAGATGACGGAGCTGGCGCGGAGCACCGGTGCCGTGAACCTCGGGCAAGGGGTGCCGGAGCTGGCCAGTCCGCCCGGGCTGCTCAAGGGCGTAGCGGACGCCGTGCTCGCGGGCAGCAACCAGTACCCGCCGGCTCATGGGTTCCCGGCGCTGCGCGATGCTGTCGCCGCCCATCAGCTGCGGCGCTACGGCCTCGAATACCAGCCGCAAGGTGAGGTGCTGGTCACCACGGGCGCGACGGAAGCCCTCGCTGCGGCCCTCCTGGCGCTCTGCGACCCCGGTGATGAGGTCATTGCGTTCGACCCCTGCTACGACGCGTACGCGGCGGATGCCCGGCTTGCCGGGGCTCGGTTGGCCGCCGTCCCCCTGGTCCTCGACGGCGACGGGTTCGCCCTCGACGCCGACGCGCTGCGGGCGGCGGTAACCCCGCGTACCCGGGTGTTGCTCCTGAACACTCCGCACAACCCCACGGGCAAGGTTTTCAGGGCTGAAGAGCTGGAAGCGATCGCCGATGTGTGCCGAGAGCACTCGCTGACGGTGATCACGGACGAGGTCTATGAACACCTCGTCTACAACGATGGTGCGCGCCATCTCCCGATCGCGGCCCTGCCGGAGATGCGGGAACGGACCGTGGTCATCTCCTCGGCCGGCAAGACCTTCAACGCAACGGGCTGGAAGGTCGGTTGGGTCTGCGGACCCGCGCCGCTCGTCGCTGCGGTGGGCGCGGCCAAGCAGTTCCTGACGTACGCCTCGGGTACGCCGTATCAGGAGGCGCTGGCGCATGCGCTCGGCTCGGTGGAGGAATGGGCGGCGGGTCTGCGGGACACGCTGCGCGGGAACCGGGACCTGCTGAGCACCGGCCTTGCGGAGGCCGGACTGCGGCCCTTCCGTGCGGATGCCGGCTACTTCGTGCAGGCGGATGTGCGGCCGTGGGGTTACTCGGACGGGGTCGAGTTCTGCCGGGAGTTGCCGGAGCGGGCGGGTGTGGTGGCCATCCCGACGTCGGCGTTCTACCTCAGTGCGGGTGCTCCGGCATGGCTGGTCCGCTTCTCGTTCTGCAAGCGCGAGGACTCGATCCGAAAGGCCGTTGTCCAGTTGATCAACGCGCGCGCGGCGGGCTGAGCACAGTCACCGGCGGACACTGCTTTCTCGCAGGAGAGTTCGTGTGTCCGGACAGCGAGGGGCGCCGTTCACTCGGCGGAGTGTCCGGGCAAGCGTCAGGCGCCCCCGTGAAACTGCTGCTCAACTCGGCGGAATCACAGCACGGCGTTGTACCTGTCCCAGTACTGGTTCACCTTTATCCGGGCCTTGAATGGCAGTGCGGCCTTGCCGGTGCCCGGGTACTCCCACATCCCGCCGGCTGCATCGCGGGCGATCAGGTCGGGGTGACCGTCGCCGGATACATCGCCGTACGCCACCAGCGCGTTGTATATGTTCCAGCCGGTTCCGATCTTCACGCGTGCTTTCAGCGGCAGCCCGGCGTTGCCCGTGCCCTCGTACAGCCACAGATCACCCGCCGCATCCCGGGCCAGCAGGTCCGCCGTGCCGTCACCGGTGGCATCCATGCCGCCTGTCAGCGCGTTGTATATGTTCCACCCCGAGCCGATCTTCGTACGGGTCGTGAACGGTGCGGAGTCATTGCCTGTGCCCTGGTAAAGCCACAGAGTGCCGTCGCCGCCCCGGGCGATCAGGTCCGGCTCACCGTCACCGCCCAGATCGCCCACTCCGCGCACAGAGGTGTACTGGTGCCAGCCGCGGCCGACGTCCACCGGCTTCCCCAGCGCACCCACGTCACCCTGCAATGTGGGATGGAACCAGAGATGACCGGTGGTGTCCCGCGTGACGACGTCTCCGCCTTTGCCGCGCACGTTGATCGGTGCGGTCTTCGTGAGCAGGTCGTACCGGTCCCAGGCGGCAGCGACCTTATTGCGCCACTCGATGTCGAGCGGTCCGAATTCACCCATGGACATGCTGTGCGACCACAACGTGCCGTCCTCGGATCGCCCGAACAGCCAGTAGTCCATCGCCGGTGCGCGGTTGCCGACCGCTCCCGTGAACCCGCCCTCCGCCTTCGAGCCGTCTGAGAATGCGGCAGTGACGTCGATCTTCCACGCGGCGGCGTTGGCGCTCGCGCTCATCGCGTAGGAGATCGTGTGGTCACCCGGCGGAAGGTCGCACGAGATGCTCTCTGACACCAGCGTCCGCGGGTACTCGCACCTGACGTCCGTCCCCGACGCCTGGATCCCCAGCGTCCACTCCTCGCTGAGGTCCCACCACCGTTGCTCCTCCGATGCCTTGAAGGACACGGTCAGCCGCCCCTGCTCCGCCGCGTGCACGGTTACCGTGTGTGTAACGCTGCCGTCGGCCGGAACGTCTGGGGTGTCCATCGAGACCGTGCTCCCGGCCTGCGCTGCCGCTGCAGCTTCACCCCCGGCAAGCCCCACGAGCCCGCCTGCCACCATGGCCAGTGCGCCACCCACGGCCCCGAGACGCATCCTGCCTCGCTTCACGATTCCGCGTGCCAGGTATCCATCCATGCGCAGCTCCATCCTCTGACTGTCCTGTCACTTGCTTGACTACCTGGCCCTCCCCATATGTTTCATCAATTCCAGCCGTTGCTTGGCGTGTTCTAGCCTCTATCGACCAGTTCGCCGGGCCGAGTCCGGCGCCGGTTCGGCAAATACCAGGTTCTGCCTCGCGTGCGACACGCCCCCGAAAACTCAGCAACGTCACGAAGGGGCCGAGCATGGTGAGGGCTTGTTGGCCGGGGTCCCAGGTCCGATCGGTCGGCTAGTTCTGCCCGCGGGGCGGCGGTCGTCCGAGGCCCCGCACTGGCCGGCCCGACGGGATCTCCAGCAATGCGTCATGTTCGCCGTCCTGTGCCGAAGCTCTGGAGTTGCTCAAGTCTGCTTTGGGTCCGCGGGGCCGGGGGCATCCCCCTCACACGCAAGACTTCGGGGGAACGGAAGGACGGTGGGGGCAGTGGCAGCTTTCTTCGGGATTCTGATCGTCGGGTTCGTGCTCGTCTTGATCATCAAGGGGCTCGGCTCGAAGGGCCGCAAGGGCCGCAAGGGCCGTCGGCGCGGGGCCGCGGGTGGTGGCGGCGGTAGCTGGTGGGCCGGCGACGGCGGGGGCTCGTCGTGCGGGGGCGGTTCCTCGTGCGGCAGCAGCTCGTCCTGTGGCGGCGGTGGCGGTGGCGGCGGGGGCGGATGCGGCGGCGGAGGCAGCTGACACGGGGCAGCTGGTCCGCGGCCACTTAAGGCACCCGGCGGGTGAACTCCCGCCGGGTGCCTCTTTGTTGTCCCCGTTCAGTGACCTCACTGAGACTTTTTAGTTGAACAGTTGAACCGTTAGGCCCCCGAGGGGATGGAAACCCTTTCAAGTTGGGTAAAAACGCTGTGGACGCCGCGTAGTTCATGATTCTCTCGCTGTCGGAACCTGTTGGAACCATCCAGCCCTCGGACCTGATGTGGACCCGAGCAGGCGGTCCCCGGATCTTCTTCATCTCCCTCTCAGGGGCGCCCCCGGTCCACGTGTCCTTCACCCGCCAAAGCGTGTTTGCGGAGCCGACCCATGCTCACGACCCTCCATACGGCCTACACCGACACCCGTGCCGACGATCTCGCCTGGGCGTTGGGACGGGAGGCGCTGCCCGCCCTGGCCGTCCTCGACCTCGAACTGTCCGGAGCAAAGCTGCAGTTGAGACTGTTGGGCGCGTCCCACCAGGTGCTGCTGGAGGAGGAGCAGGGCAGCTGCTCCGAGACCGTTGCCTGCATGCCCGGCAGTAGCACGCCCCTGCCGCTCGGCGTGGCCAAGCGGCTCGGTGCTTGGGAGTACGAGTTCGCGGCTCGCGTCGAGACGCTCTCGAAGGGATCCTTCGCGGGGCGCGCGCAGGAGCTGCTCGCCCTGGTCGCCGACCATCCCCAGGGTCTCGCGGGCACGTTTCCCGGCTCGCCGCACGCGTTTACGGCCATGCTGGCGCAGCGGCTCGACGGGCAGGTGCGGTGGCGTACATGGCACGCGTATCCGCAGGAGGGCCGTCTCGTCGTCACTCGTACGCGGGTCGGTGCCCGTATGCCCGCAACGCTGTAGTCATGCCTACAGCGCTCCAGTAGCACCCTTGTGGGTGACAGGCGGCGCTCTACCCCTGACGTAGCGTTGCAAACATGATCGATCGGCCGCCGACACCGCAGCCCCCGCACGCGGTTCGGCTGCCCGTGCGCCCCGACGCCGGCCGGTATCTCGTGTTGACGGCCGTCTTCGTCTGCGCCGCGTGTGGATTGGTGTACGAACTCGAACTGGTCGCCCTCGCCTCGTACTTGATCGGCGACTCCGTCACCCAGGCCTCCGTCGTGCTGTCGTTGATGGTCTTCGCCATGGGCATCGGCTCGCTCCTCGCCAAGAGACTGCACTGCCGGCCCGCGGTCGGCTTCGGCCTGCTGGAGGCGGCGCTCGCGCTGGTCGGCGGCTGCTCGGCGATGGTTCTGTACGCCGCGTTCGCCTGGCTCGGCGAGTCCCGCGTCGTACTGGTGGGCTTCTCCCTCGCCATCGGGGTGCTGATCGGCGCGGAGGTCCCGTTGCTGATGTCCCTGATCCAGCGCATCTCGCGGCGTGACGCGGAGGGCACTGTCGCCGATCTGTTCGCCGCGGACTACGTGGGGGCGCTCGTCGGCGGGCTCGCGTTTCCGTTTCTGCTGCTGCCGTGGTTCGGTCAGCTCACGGGGGCGCTGCTGACCGGGGGCGTCAACGCGGTGGCGGGCGGCGCGCTCGTACTGTGGCTGTTCCGGCGGGATCTGACGGTGCGTTGGCGCGCGTGGCTGCTCGCCGCCAATGTGACGGTGCTGGCGCTGCTGGCGACCGCGACCGTCCTGGTCGACGACTTCGAGCGGGCGGCGCGGCGGGCGGTCTACGGCGACGAGGTGCGGGTCGCCATCCGCACCGATCTGCAGGAAGTCGTGCTCACCGGCGACCGGTCGGGGCCGCTGGACCTCTTCATCGGCGGGCGGTTGCGGGTCAGCGGGCGCGACGAGTACCGCTACCACGAGGCGCTGGTGCACCCGGCGATGCGCGGGCCGCATGCGCAGGTGCTGATCCTGGGCGGGGGCGACGGGCTGGCGGCGCGCGAAGTGCTGCGCTACCCCGGTGTCGAGTCGGTGACCGTCGTCGAGCTCGACCCGGGCGTCGTCCGGCTCGCGCGTACTGATCCGGCGCTGGCGGTGCTGAACGGGTACGCGTACCAGGACCCGCGGGTGCGGGTCGTCGCCGCGGACGCTTTCTCCTGGCTGCGGGAGCCGAGGGGGGCGTACGACGTGGTGATCTCGGACCTGCCCGATCCGGGCATCACGCCGAGCACCAAGCTCTACTCCCAGGAGTTCTACGGACTCACCGCGCGGGTCCTCACGGACAGCGGGCGGCTCGTGGTGCACGCGGGGTCGGCCGGCTCCCGTCCGCACACGTTCTGGACGGTCGACGCGACGCTGCGGGGTGCGGGGTTCGGGACGCGTCCGTACTTCGTCACCGGACGGCTCTCCGGCTTCACGGCGGGCCCGGACCTTTCGACCGGCACGGCGTCCGCACCGCCCGACTGGGGCTTCCTGCTCGCCGGTGCGGGGAGTGCGCCGGGGCTCGGACTCGACCCCGAAGCGCCGCGGCTGCGGACGCTGGGCCCGTCCGCGCTAGCCGCGGGGGCACGGGGTGCGGAGCGCACAAGGCTGCCGGCGCTGCCGCCGTCGACATTGGTGCACCCGCGGTACATGGACTAGTGGACTGATTGACTGATGGACCAGTCGTGCATGGACCGCGTCGCAGACGGACTGAGCTGTACACAGAGAGGGAAACGCAGACGTGGCGGTCGTGTCTGAGTAGGCTCGACTCCCATGGAGCATGAGGCGTACGTTCCGGTTCCGGCAGAGACCGTCCGTCAGGCACTGAGGGACCCTGCCCGGGTCGCCCGGTGGGTGCCGGGGCTCCAACAGGACGCGGACGAGTCGGCAGGCCCGCTCTCCGGCCGCCTGAAGGTCCGCATCGGCGGCCACACGATCACCTACCGCGGCACGCTGCGCATCGTGGAGCAGGGCGAGGTCTTCGCGGTCGAGGGCGAGGGCGTTGAGGCACGCGGCACCGGCTCGGCGAAGGTGACCCTGACGATCCGTCCGCAAGCGGCGGAGGGCGGCACCACGCTCACGTTCACGGCTACGACCCGCGCGGAGGGCCGCTTGGCCGAGTTGGATCCCGCACAGACGACCGCGGCTGCCCACCGCCTGCTGGACCGCTTCGCGGAGCGGTTGGGTGAGGCGGCGGGGGCCACACCGGCGGACGCGGGTGCGGCGCCGGAGCCCGCGAGCGACGCCGACGACGCAAGCCCGTCCAGGACGGACGACGCCACCGCGGCCGACGACGCGGGCCCGACCGCTGCGGACCACGCCACCGCGCCGGATGTCGACGCCACCGCTACCGACGACGCCGACACCGACGACGCCGACACCGCCGACACCGACGACGATGCGAACGCGTCCGTGTTTGACGCCCCCGTGCCGCCGCCTTCCCTCGACCCCGTCGCCGAGGAGCAGTTCGGCGCACTGAACGGCACCGACGCGGCGGAGGCGGAGGAACTGCAGGAGATCCCCGTCATCCCCGACGAGCCCCCCGCCGAGGCCGCCCATGCACGGCGGACCATGATCGGCCGGAGCGCCGAGGAGGTCGATCACGCGCCGCCGCGCGGACGTTACGCGCCCACGCCCCCGCCCGATGCCGGCAGCGCCCGGGCCACTCTTCGGTGGGTCGCGCCCGCCGCCGCCCTCGTGGTCGCCTCTGCCGTGGTCGTCGGACGCGTGCTGCGCCGGCGCAAGTAGTGTCGTGGTGTGAGTAGCAGCGAAGAGAGCATCCGGCTGGCCGCCTCAGACGCCGAGTTGACCGTGCACCCGCGAAACGGCTGCCGCGTCGCCAGCCTGACCATCGGCGGCACCGAGCTGCTGCGCCAGGGGGAGCGGTACGGCTCCTTCCCGATGGTCCCCTGGTGCGGCCGCGTCGCGAACGGCCGGTTCCGCAACGGCGACGTATCGCATCAGCTCCCGCTCAACTCTCCGCCGCACGCCATCCACGGCACCGGCCGCGACACCGCCTGGCGCACCGCCCGTACCTCCAAGAGCGAGGCGGCCTTCACGTACGACCTGGCCGAGCCCTGGCCGTACACCGGGCGGGTCACCCAGGCCTTCGAGCTGGCCGAGGACTCGCTGACGCTCACCATGGCCATCGAGACGTACGGCACGTCCTTCCCGGCCCAGGCCGGCTGGCATCCCTGGTTCCTGCGCAACCTCGGCGGCCAGGGCGGCCAGGGCGGCCAGGGCGCACCCGACGAGGACGTGCGCATCGACTTCACCGCCGCATGGCAGGAGGAGCGCGACGACGACCACCTGCCGACCGGCCGGCGCATCCCGCCCCTCCCCGGCCCCTGGGACGACTGCTTCGGCATGCCCGACGGCGTCTCGGTCACCCTCACCTGGCCCGGGCAGCTGGAGCTCACGATCGCCAGCCGCGCCGAATGGGTCGTGATCTACGACGAGCAGGAGGCGGCCTTCTGCGTCGAACCGCAGTCCGGCCCGCCGAACGGCCTCAACACCCACCCCCAGCTCGTCACCCCGATCGAGCCCCTGGAGATCGCGACGACCTGGAGCTGGCGCCGCCTTTAAGCTCATGGGCATGACTGACGTACGCGCCGATCTGCTCCAGCAGATCAAGGACAAGGCCGTGGTTCACGGCAAGGTGACCCTCTCCTCGGGTCTTGAGGCCGACTACTACGTGGATCTGCGCCGGATCACGCTCGACGGCGCGGCCGCCCCGCTCGTCGGTCAGGTCATGTCCGACCTCACCGCGGAGCTGGACTACGACTGCGTCGGCGGCCTCACCCTCGGCGCGGACCCCGTGGCGACGGCGATCCTGCACGCCTCCGCCGCCCGCGGAGAGCGGGTCGACGCCTTCGTCGTACGGAAGGAGGCCAAGGCGCACGGCATGCAGCGCCAGGTCGAGGGCCCGGACATCAAGGGCCGGCGCTGCCTGGTCGTCGAGGACACCTCCACCACCGGCGGCTCCCCGCTGGCCGCGGTAGAGGCCGTACGCGAGGCCGGCGGCGAGGTCGTCGCGGTGGCCACGATCGTGGACCGGGCGACGGGCGCCGGCGAGAAGATCAGCGGCACGGCAGGGGTTCCATACCTCTACGCGTACTCGCTCGACGAGCTCGGTCTCGCCTGAGACGAGGCTCTGACCTGCGGTGATGGTGAGGGGTGTGGGGGGGGGGGGGTGGGGCCCCCCCCCCCCCCCCCGGACCCGCGCCCCCCCCCCCGGCGGGGCGGCCCCCGGGGGGGGAAAATAAAGACCCCGCAGCAGGCACCCCCCCC
>NZ_JBIAPW010000014.1:0-88973 GCF_042888505.1 Streptomyces sp. NPDC002870 | reverse complement strand
GCCGGGTTTAAAAACCGACACCGCTTACCCGCTCCAGCCGCGCGTACGCCCGGCCCAGCCGCCCCGCCCGGGGGGTGTGGGGGGGGGGTGGGGGTTTACCCGTCAACCCCCACACCCCTCACGCATGTCCGTGCCGCACGCCTGGTGGAGTCGAGCCGAGAGTCTGGAAAGATAGGCGCCGACGATGACGTCGCCCCCAGGTCAGGGCCAGCACCACACACCCGCACATCACAAGGAGCGGACATATGCCCATCGCGACTCCCGAGGTCTACAACGAGATGCTCGACCGGGCGAAGGCCGGCAAGTTCGCCTACCCGGCGATCAACGTGACCTCGTCCCAGACTCTGCACGCTGCGCTGCGCGGCTTTGCGGAGGCCGAGAGCGACGGCATCATCCAGATTTCCACCGGCGGTGCCGAGTTCCTGGGCGGCCAGTACAACAAGGACATGGTCACCGGCGCGGTCGCCCTCGCCGAGTTCGCGCACATTGTCGCCGCCAAGTACGACGTCACCGTCGCGCTGCACACCGACCACTGCCCCAAGGACAAGCTGGACGGCTACGTCCGCCCGCTGCTCGCCATCTCCGCCGAGCGCGTCGCAGGCGGCCAGAACCCGCTGTTCCAGTCCCACATGTGGGACGGTTCGGCCGAAACCCTCGCCGACAACCTGGCCATCGGCCAGGAGCTGCTGGCGCAGGCCGCCGCCGCCAAGATCATCCTCGAGGTCGAGATCACCCCGACCGGCGGCGAGGAGGACGGCGTCACCCACGAGATCAACGATGAGCTGTACACCACGGTCGACGACGCGCTGCGCACCGCCGAGGCGCTCGGTCTGGGCGATAAGGGCCGCTACCTGCTGGCCGCCTCATTCGGCAACGTCCACGGCGTCTACAAGCCGGGCAATGTCGTCCTCCGCCCCGAGCTGCTGAAGGACCTGCAGCAGGGCGTGGGCGAGAAGTACGGCAAGACCGCGCCGTTCGACTTCGTCTTCCACGGCGGCTCCGGCTCCACGGCCGAGGAGATCGCCACCGCGCTGGAGAACGGCGTCGTGAAGATGAACCTCGACACCGACACCCAGTACGCCTTCACCCGCCCCGTAGCGGACCACATGTTCAAGAACTACGACGGCGTCCTGAAGGTCGACGGCGAGGTCGGCTCGAAGAAGACCTACGACCCGCGCACCTGGGGCAAGGCGGCCGAGGCCGGCATGGCCAAGCGTGTCACCGAGGCCTGTGCGGCCCTGCGCTCCACGGGCACCAAGCTCAAGTAAGAGCGCTCAGTACGCAGCCTGAACGCAGCCGGGCCCGGCACCCCCTTCACGGGGTGCCGGGCCCGGCTGCATGTCCCGGAAGGGGTCGCGGTGGACGCCCGGATCCGTGCCCTCCGCCGACGCGTCCCAGCCGGGGGCGGCTGGGATGATCCGGCTATGGACAACAGTCCGGGTGGTATCCGGCTTTCCACGGCCACCGGCCGCTGGGTGATTCTCACGACCGTGCTCGGGTCGAGCATGGCGCTGCTCGACTCGACCGTCGTCAATGTCGCACTACCCCGCATCGGAGAGGACCTCGACGCCGACATGGCGGTCCTCCAGTGGACCGTCAACGCCTACACGCTCACCCTGGCCGGGCTGATCCTGCTCGGCGGGGCGCTCGGCGACCGCTACGGGCGGCGGAGGGTCTTCGTCTTCGGCACGATCTGGTTCGCCCTTGGCTCGCTGCTCTGCGGCCTCGCACCGAACGACATTCTCCTGGTGGCCGCCCGCGCCTTGCAGGGCATCGGCGCGGCGCTGCTCACGCCGGGGTCGCTCGCCCTGATCCAGGCGAGCTTCCACCCGGAGGACCGGGCCCGCGCGGTGGGGCTCTGGTCGGGGCTCGGCGGCGTCGGCGCGGCGGTCGGGCCGTTCCTCGGCGGCTGGCTCGTCGACGGGCCCGGCTGGCGCTGGATCTTCCTGATCAATGTGCCGCTGGCCGCGGTGTGCGTACCGGTCGCGCTGAAGCATGTGCCGGAGTCGCGCGACCCGCAGCACCACGGCCGGTTCGACGTGCTGGGGGCGGTGCTCGGCGCGGCGGCGCTGGCGCTGGTGACGTACGGGCTCATCGCGCCGTTGGTGTGGGCGGGCGTCGCGGGCGTGGTCGTCGGGGCGGCCTTCGTGGTGGTCGAGCGTCGGCGGCCGGACCCGATGATGCCTCCGTCGATTTTCCACTCACGGCAGTTCACCGCGGTCAATCTGGTGACGGTGTGCGTGTACGCGGCCTTCGCCGGGTTCTTCTTCCTGACCGCCCTGCAACTCCAGGTGGTGTCGGGCTACTCGGCACTCGGCGCCGGGACCGCGCTGCTGCCCACCACGGTGCTGATGCTGCTCATGTCAGCGAAATCGGGCGAGTTGGGGGAGCGGATCGGCCCGCGCATTCCGCTCACCGTGGGGCCGCTGCTCTGCGCGGGCGGGATGCTGCTGATGCTCCGCGTGGGTGAGAACGCGTCGTACGTGGCCGATGTGCTGCCCGCGCTGCTGGTGATGGGCATGGGCATGGTGACCCTGGTCGCGCCGCTGACCGCGACCGTCCTGGCGTCCGTGGAAACGGGGCGGGCGGGGCTCGCGAGCGGCATCAACAACGCGGCGGCCCGCGCGGCCGGTCTGCTCGCGGTGGCGGCTCTGCCGCTGCTGGCCGGGATGGGGCCGGAGGCGTACCGCTCGGCGGAGCAGTTCGGGGAGACGTTCCGGCGGGCGATGCCGATGTGTGCGGGGGTGCTGGTGGTGGGGGCGCTCATCGCGTGGTCGACGGTGCGGAGGCCTGCGCGGGAGGTGGCGGGGGTGCGGCCGGAGTGCAGGGTCAACTGCGGGGTGGTGGCGCCGCCGCTGGAGCAGGCGCCGGCGCCCGAGCGCTGACCGGGGGCTTGCTCCGGGGCTCCGCCCCGGACCCGCGCCTCAAACTCCCCCAGACTTCGTCCGGGGGGACCCCCACGGGGCTGGATTGGGAGCTCGGCCCCCCCGCACCGCTTCCACGGATCCTCCTGGACCTGTGACACTGGAACCCATGGTCAACCATGAAAATCTGCTGGGGGGACCTCCCCCGACCCACCTGCCCGACGAACCCGAGCCGCGCGAGCTTCTCGCGGCCGGCACGGCCCCGGCGGACGTAGCCGCCAAGTACCCGACTTCCTCGCTGGCCTGGGCCCGGCTCGCCGACGATGCCTTCGAGGGCGGCCGTGTCGTGGAGTCGTACGCCTACGCCCGCACGGGCTACCACCGCGGCCTCGACTCGCTGCGGCGCAGCGGCTGGAAGGGCCACGGCCCGGTGCCGTGGGAGCACGAGCCGAACCGCGGCTTCCTGCGCGCGCTGCACGCGCTGGCCCGCGCGGCTCAGTCGATCGGTGAGCAGGAGGAGTACGAGCGCTGCACGACGTTCCTGCGCGACTCGTCCCAGACGGCCGCGGACACGCTCGGCTGAAGCGGCGGAAACGCTGGGCTGAAGCGGCGGAAACGGTGAGCTGAAGGCAGGCACGCTGAGCCGAAGCATGGAACCGAAGGCCCGTATCCCCTGTCTTGATCATGGGGTACGGGCCTTCGGCCTGTCGGATGGCAAGCGAGGGGGTCTGTCGTGGGCAAGCGTGCCGCCGCACGTGGAGGGCGCAGCGGGAGCCGTAGCAGCGGCAAGAGACCCAGCACCGGCAAGAGACCCAGCCGCCGCCCGCTCGCCCGGATACTCCCGCTCGGCGCGGCCCTCGTCGTCCTCTCGCTCGGCGGCGGCGCGGCCATCGCGCACTGCCACGGCCGGGCGGAATCCGTGCCCGAGGCGGCCGACGACCCCCTCCGCCCGCTCGCGTCCCCGACCGTGACTCCCGAGGCGTCCGACCCGGCCCGCGCCGACCGCTCGGTGCCGGAGCAAGGCCGTGCAACCCCGTCCTCCCGGCCGCCGAAGCCGAAGCCGAAGCTGAAGAAGCCGCCGGTCAAGGTCCCCGCATCCGGCGCGGGCACCTTCAGCACCGCGCAGGCATTCGGCAGCGCCACGGGTTCGGGGCCGCTGCGCCGCTACCGCGTCCAGGTCGAGAACGGCATTGACATCTCGGCGAAGGACGCCGCCGCCGAGATCCAGCAGATCCTCGCCCACCCCCGCGGCTGGGCCGCGCACGGCCGTGGCTCCTTCCAGCTGGTCTCCGGCGACGACGACGCCGACTTCCTGATCAGGATCGCCACGCCGGACACGGCGGACCAGCTCTGCCTCGCGCAGGGCCTCGACACCGGCGGCGAGCTGAACTGCGAGACCGCCGACGGCGTCGTGGTGAATCTGCGCCGCTGGATGCTGGGCTCGCCGAAGTTCGACGGCCCGCCCGCGGAGTACCGGCATCTGATCATCAACCACGAGGTCGGGCACGAAATCGGCAACCGCGACCACCTGGGCTGCCCGGGCCCGGGCAGGCTCGCGCCGGTGATGATGCAGCAGATCAAGGGGCTGGACGGCTGCCGTTCGAACGCCTGGCCGTACGAAGAGGACGGGACGTACATCACAGGCCCGACGCTCTGACCTGCCAGATGGCCACCGGCCTATGATGCCGGTGGGGACCGGGGCTCCCGAGCCAACAGGAAGGGGCGGACCGCTACCCGGACACGTCGAGGAGACAGCGATGTCACATGACGCGGCCCCGAACCTTGATTTCGCGGGCACCACTCCGTACGAGGACTATGTCCAGGCGGACGTTCTCACCCACCTCCAGAAGCCCCTCTCTGACGACCCGGGAGAGATGGTCTTCCTCGTCACCACGCAGGTGATGGAGCTGTGGTTCACCGTGATCGTCCACGAGTGGGAGACGGCGGCGCGCGCACTGCGCGAGGATGATCTGCCGGTCGCCCTCGCCGCGCTGAAGCGCAGCACGTACGAACTGGAGTCGCTCAACGCCTCCTGGAAGCCGCTCGCGCACCTGACGCCCGCCCAGTTCAACGCGTACCGCAGTGCCTTGGGCGAGGGCTCCGGCTTCCAGTCCGCGATGTACCGGCGCATGGAGTTCCTGCTCGGCGAGAAGTCCGCGTCCATGCTGGTGCCGCACCGGGGCGCGCCGCGCGTCCACGCGGAGCTGGAGAAGGCGCTGCAGGAGCCGAGCCTGTACGACGAGGTGCTGAGGCTGCTCGCGCGGCGCGGGCTGCCGGTGCCGTCCGCGGTCCTCGACCGGGATCTCTCGCAGAAGTACGAGCCGTCGGAGGAGATCGAGGAGATCTGGGCCGCGGTGTACGGCGGCGCGGACCAGGACACCGAACTGGTGCGGCTCGGCGAGGCGTTGACGGATGTCGGCGAGCTGGTGTGGCGCTGGCGCAACGACCATCTGGTGGCGACGCGGCGGGCGATGGGCTCCAAGGCGGGTACGGGCGGTTCGGCGGGGGTTGCCTGGCTGGAGAAGCGGGCCCGCAAGAACGTCTTCCCGGAGCTGTGGACGGCGCGCAGCCATGTCTGAGTCACTGGCCGTGAAGGCCGCGGCGCTGGACGCCGCAGACGAACTGGCCGGCGTGCGCAAGCTGTTCGCGCTCGATGAGACGGTCTATCTCGACGGGAACTCCCTCGGCGCGCTGCCGGCACATGTGCCCGAGCGGGTCGCGGATGCAGTGACCCGGCAGTGGGGCGAGCTGCGGATCCGCTCGTGGGACGAGAGCGGCTGGTGGACGGCGCCGGAGCGGATCGGTGACCGGATCGCACCGCTGGTGGGCGCGGGCCCGGGCCAGGTGGTGGTGGGTGACTCCACAAGTGTCAACGTTTTCAAGGCGGTTGTGGGAGCGGTACGGCTGTGCGGGGACGACTCCCGTACGGACATCCTGGTCGACGCGACGACCTTCCCCACGGACGGCTACATCGCCGAGTCGGCGGCCCGGCTCACGGGCAAGCGCCTGGTCCCGGTCGCGCCTGCCGATCTGCCCGCCGCGCTCGGCCCGCGTACGGCGGCCGCGCTGCTCAACCACGTCGACTACCGCACGGGCCGCCTCCACGACCTGCCGTCCCTCACCGCGGCGATCCATGAGGCGGGCGCCCTCGCGGTCTGGGACCTCTGCCACACGGCGGGCGCCCTCCCGGTCGGCCTGGACGCCCACGGCGTGGACCTGGCGGTCGGCTGCACCTACAAGTATCTGAACGGCGGCCCGGGTTCACCGGCGTATCTGTACGTCGCCCAGCGCCACCAGGCCGCGTTCGACTCCCCGCTGCCGGGCTGGAACTCGCACTCGGACCCGTTCGCGATGACGACCGACTTCAGGCCGGCGCCGGGCGCGACCCGCGGCCGGGTCGGGACGCCCGACATCCTGTCGATGCTGGCCCTGGAGGCGGCGCTCGACGTCTGGGACGGCATCTCGATCGACTCGGTACGGGCGAAGAGCCTGGCCCTGACGGACTTCTTCCTGGAGTGCGTCGAGTCGTACGTCCCGGAAGGCCGGGTCGCTTCCATGACCCCGTCGGCCCACGCGTCGCGCGGCAGCCAGATCGCACTGCGCTGCGCGGACGCCCCGTCGGTGATGGAGAAGCTGATCGCCCGCGGAGTGGTGGGGGACCTGCGCAGGCCGGATGTGCTGCGGTTCGGGTTCACGCCGCTGTACGTGGGCTTCGGCGACACGGAGCGGGCGGCGTCGGTCCTGGCGGAGGTACTTGCCGCCTGACGCTGCGCCGAGCTGAACCGACCAGCGGGGAGACTGGTACCTTCCCGCTGGTCAGGTCAATTTCGCGGTCGGTCCGCGGTCGACTCCGCGGTCGGTTCGCGGTCGGTTGCTCGGCCGACTCCGCGGCCGACTCCGCGGTCAATCCCGCCACTCCGTCGGAAGGTTGGAGCAGCAGCAATGCCGGACCCTGTCGCCCGTGACGCCGCCGAGGCCGAGTCGCTCCTCTCGCATCCTGCCGTCGCGCCGGACGCCTCCGTCGCGTACGGGGATCACCCCGACCAGGTCATCGACTTCTATGCGCCGCGAGGCGAGCAGGCCAGTGCGCCGCTCGTCGTCGTGCTGCACGGTGGGGCGTGGCGGGCAGCGTACGACCGGCAGCATGTCACCCCCTTCGCGGACTTTCTTGCCCGGCGTGGGTTCGCCGTCGCGAATGTCGAATACCGGCGCGGGAGCGAGATTCCGCAGCAGCGGGGGAGCGAGCCGGTGGCCGGGCGGTGGCCGGAGACGTTCGACGATGTCGCCGCCGCGATGGACGCGCTGCCCGGGCTTGCGCGGCGCGCGCTGCCGCAGGCGGATGCCCTGCGCACGGTGGTCACGGGGCATTCCGCGGGCGGACAGCTCGCGCTGTGGGCCGCCGCGCGGCATGTGCTGCCCGTCGGGTCGCCGTGGCGGCTGGCCGCGCCGCCCCCGCTGCGCGGGGTCGTCGCGCTCGCGCCGATTGCGGACTTCGCGCAGGCCGTCGAGCTCGATGTGTGCGGCGGCGCGGTGGTCCAGCTCCTCGGCGGGGAGGCGGAGTTCGCGTCGAGGAGTGCGCACGCCGATCCGGCGGCGCTGCTGCCCACCGGCATCGCCACCGCCGTCGTGCAGGGGCGCGTCGACATCGTCGTGCCGTACTCCGTCTCCGAGTCGTACGTCGACGCCGCGGCGAAGGCCGGGGAGACCGTCGGGCTCACGCTGCTTGAAGAAGTCGGGCACTTCCCGCTCATCGACCCGGCGGCGGACGCGTGCGCGGTCGTCGCGGAGGAGATCGACCAGCTCGCCTGGTGAGGCATTCGGTTGCGGACAGAAGATGACCGCAAGCCTTTCTACGGTCGTCACATGACGAATCGAGAGAGCACCGAAGGAATCGTCCTGGTCACCGGAGCGACCGGAACCGTTGGCCGCCAGGTCGTCGCCGAACTCCTCCGCCGTGGACACTCCGTCCGTGCCCTGACCCGTGACCCCGCCAAGGCGGATTTCCCCGCCGGCGTCGAGGTTGCGCAGGGCGATCTCACCGACCCCGAATCCCTCACGCCCGCTCTGGAGAACGTGACCGGCCTCCATCTGATCACCTTCGGCGGGCCGTACTTCGCCCCGCTGGAGACCGGCCCGCAGATTCTCGAACTGGCCCGCAAGGCGGGTGTTCGCCGGGTCACCGTGCTGCACGGCGGCGGCCCCAGCCCGTTGGAGGACGCCGTGCGCGCGAGCAGTTTCGCGTGGACCGTGGTCATGCCGGTGGAATTCATGTCGAACGCGCTGGAGTGGGCGGACGGCATTCGCGGCGACGACGAGGTGCGGGAGCCGTTCACCGGCAGGCTGAGCGCGATGGTCCACGAGGGCGACATCGGCGCGGTCGCCGCGGTGGCGCTCACCGAGGACGGCCACGACGGCAAGGCCTACGTGGTCACCGGCCCGGAGGTACTGACCCTGAAGGACAAGACGGAGGTCCTCGCGGCGACCCGCGGCCGGGAGATCCGGCTCGTCGAGCTGACCGAGGAGCAGGCTGTCGAGCAGTGGAAGGCGGCCGGCCAGCCGGACGATGTGATCGGCTTCCTGCTGGAGGCGTACGGGAACACGCCGCTCGTCGGACGTACGGTCGCCGACACCGTCGAGAAGGTCACGGGCCGCCCGGCGCGGACCTTCGCCGAGTGGGCGGCGGAGCACGCGGACGCGTTCCGCGCGTAATGAGCGCCCCACGCCAAATACCGTCCCGTACCGACACATACATCCCGTACCGCTTCGTCTCGCTTCGTAGCGACTCGTAGCGCCTCGTAGTACTCAGGACGGACGCGGCAGGATCCGTAGCGATGCTGACGACCGCGTCCGTCCTTCCGCTTACCGTTCTGTACGTGACCGAGAAGACCCGCACCCCCGAATTCCGCCTGGCCATGGAGGCCCTGAGCGGCCTCCGCCAGGACCTCTTCCACGATGCCTTCGCCTACCGCCCCCTGCCGCGCAGGCGGACGGACGGGCCGATCACCCGTCGACTCCCGGGCCGGATACGCGACCTTGCGGGGTGGACCCCGCACGCCGTGCTCGTGTTCGGGGCGTTCTTGGTGCTCGTCATGGCGTATGTCGACGGCGACAGTGGAGGCGCCGGACCGGAATTCGTCGTGACCGGGTTCGTTCCCGCCGCCGCGATGGTGATGACGCTGCTCAGGCCGGTCGGCGCGTACTGGCTCTCCCTGCTCAGCACACCCGTCGTCGGCGTGCTGGCCGGCTACTGGCAGGGCTGGCCGTGGACGCCCAGCTCGTTCATCTCGCACCTGACGGTGATGACGGTGGTGGCGGTGCGGACGCGGCCGCGGGCCGCCGCCTGGATGTGGCTGCTGACCGCGGCGTTCGGATTCTTCGCCGAGGTCCTGCTCTCCCGCGGTGGAGTGTCGACCACGCCGCAGATGCTCTTCATCTCGGCGATGGTGCTGCTGGTGACGACCGTGCGGCACGTCCGCCGAGAGGCGAAGCAGGAGGTCGCGGCGCAGCAGACCGTCACGGCCGTCGAGCGCGACAGGCGCACACTCCTCGAGGAGCGCACGACCATCGCCCGCGAGCTGCACGACGTGGTGGCCCACCACATGTCGGTGGTCGCGATCCAGGCGGAGGCCGCGCCCTACCGGGTGGAGAACCCACCGCCCGAGCTGGAGAAGGCCTTCGCCACGATCCGCGAGAACGCGGTGGCGGCGCTGACCGAGCTGCGCCGGGTCCTCGGTGTCGTAAGGGCGGAGGACTACCAGGCCCCCGACGCCCCGCAGCCGGTGCTCGCCGACATAGAGAACCTGCTCTCCAACGTCCGCGAGGCGGGGCTGGAGGTGGAGAAGACGGTGACGGGCGCGGTCCGCGATCTGCCGCAGGGCGTCGAGCTGTCGGCGTACCGGATCGTCCAGGAGGCGCTCAGCAACGCGCTGCGCCACGCGCCCGGGTCCTCGGCGAAGGTCGAGATCTCCTACGTACTCGGCGGCCTCGGCCTGCGCATCGTGAACACCGCGCCGCGGGGACTGGTGAAACCGTCGCCGGGCGCGGGCCACGGCATCACGGGCATGCGGGAGCGGGTGACGATGCTGAACGGCGAGATGACCGCGGAGCCGACGGAGGACGGCGGCTACCAGGTGACCGCCTTCATCCCCGTCGCGGCCGTCCCCGCCGCCACCGCCGCCGTCCCCGCCGACGAGGAGCCGTCATGACGATCCGCGTGCTCGTCGTCGACGACCAGATGATGGTCCGCGAGGGCTTCTCGGTCCTGCTGAACGCGATGCCCGACATCGAGGTCGTGGGCGAGGCCGTGAACGGCCGCGAGGCGATCGCCAAGGTCGCCGAACTCGCACCGGACGTGGTGCTGATGGACATCCGTATGCCGGAGCTGAACGGCATCGAGGCGACCCGCGAGATCGCCGCGGCGCACCCCGGGTCCAAGGTGCTGGTGCTGACGACGTTCGACCTCGACGAGTACGTGTACCAGGCGCTGCGCGCGGGGGCGTCCGGCTTCCTGCTGAAGGACGCGTCCGCGCGTCAGCTCGCGGACGGTGTACGGGTGGTGGCGGCGGGCGAGGCGCTGCTGGCGCCGACGGTCACGCGCCGCCTGATCACGGAGTTCTCGAAGCTCTCCCAGAACCCGCGCCCGCCGGCGCTGGCCCAGGTGGGCGATCTGACGGAGCGCGAGACGGAGGTGCTGGTGCTGATCGCGCAGGGTCTGTCGAACGCGGAGATCGCCTCGCACCTGGTGGTCGCGGAGTCGACGATCAAGACGCATGTGAGCAGGGTGCTGGTGAAGCTGGGGTTGCGGGACCGTACGCAGGCGGCGGTGTTCGCGTACGAGGCGAGGCTGGTCACGCCGGGCTGAGCACTCCCCGGGGCTCGGCCCCCGGGCCCGCGCCTCAAAGGTCGGCGGGGCTGGTTTCGGGGCTCGGCCCCGTCCGACCTGGGGGTCTCCCCGGACCCCGCGGGCGGGGCCCGCACCGGGGACGCCGGGCCCTGACGGACGGGCTCACCGTCGGCTAGCGTCCCCGTATGGCAGACGCCTTCGAACCCTGGTCACCCGCATTCGTCGCTGACCCCTACCCCGCCTACGCCGAGCTCCGCGCCCGCGGACGCGTGCACTACTACGAGCCCACCCGCCAGTGGCTGATCCCGCACCACGCCGACGTCTCCGCGCTGCTGCGAGACCGGCGGCTAGGGCGGACGTACCTGCACCGTTTCACGCACGATGAGTTCGGGCGTACGCCCCCGCCCGCCGCGCACGAGCCGTTCCACACGCTCAACGACTACGGGATGCTCGACCTCGAGGCTCCCGACCACACTCGCATCCGGCGACTCGTGTCGAAGGCCTTCACGCCGCGCACCGTCGAGGCGCTCGTGCCCACCGTGCGCAGGCTCGCGGCCGAGCTTGTCGGCCGGCTCAAGGACAACGGCGGAGGTGATCTGCTCGCCGAGGTCGCCGAGCCGCTGCCGGTCGCCGTCATCGCGGAGATGCTCGGGATTCCGCCGTCCGACCGCGCGCTGCTGCGGCCCTGGTCGGCGGACATCTGCGGGATGTACGAGCTGAATCCGTCCGAGGAGACCGCCGCCCGCGCGGTCCGCGCCTCGGTCGAATTCAGCGCATATCTACGGGAGTTGATCGCCGAGCGGCGCACCTCGCCCGGCGGCGACCTGATCTCCGCGCTCATCGCCGCGCACGACGAGGGAGACCGGCTGAGCGAGCAGGAGATGATCTCCACCTGTGTGCTGCTGCTGAACGCGGGCCACGAGGCGACGGTCAACGCCACCGCGAACGGCTGGTGGACTCTCTTCCGCAACCCTGCCCAGCTCGCCGCGCTCCGCGCCGACCACACACTTCTGTCCACAGCTGTGGAGGAGCTGATGCGGTACGACACCCCGCTCCAGCTGTTCGAACGCTGGGTACTCGACGACATCGAGATCGACGGGACCCGCGTCCCGCGCGGCTCCGAACTCGCCCTGCTCTTCGGCTCCGCGAACCGGGACCCGGAGAAGTTCGAGAACCCGGACACCCTCGACCTCGCCCGCGCCGACAACCCGCACGTCAGCTTCGGCGCGGGCATCCACTACTGCCTCGGGGCGCCGCTCGCGCGTATCGAACTGGCGGCGTCATTCGGCGAGTTGCTGCGGGAGGCGCCGGGGATGCGGCTGGCGGGGGAGCCGGAGTGGAAGGCGGGGTTTGTGATCCGGGGCGTGAGGGAGCTGCTGGTCGAGCTGTGACCCTCCCCCACCCGGTCCGGGGCGGAGCCCCGGTTGAGGACAACCTGCCGCCCGACGCCCCCGGCTACCCCGCCACCGCCGCCGCCGGCAACGTCAACCCCCACGCCCCCGCCCGCAGCGTCCACGTCCGCGTCCTCACCGGCCCCGTCACCAGCGCGTCCGCCCGGTAGCGGAAGTCCGCGCCCGACACCGTCACCGTCAGGGCGCGCGCCATGACCGGGTCCGCATGCGCGCCGTGCCGGACGACCACCTCCGCGCGGCCGTCTCCCGCCCGCACCGTCACCGCCTCCACCACCTGGTCCAGGTCCGTCAGCAGCACTCCGTCCGCCTCCACCCGCAGCCGGTGCGTCCGCACCACCGGAGCCGGCGGCGTGCGGACCAGCGTGCGGACCAGCGAGCGGCAGGTGTCCCACACCGACACGCCGTTCGCCGCGGAAGCCGTCCGCGCCGACGCCGCCGGGATCGACAGATCCCCCAGCACCACCCCGTCGCTCTCGTCGACCAGCAGGTCGAGACGGCGTACGGCCCCGTCGAGCACCGCCCGTGCCGCCGCCACCGCCCCCCGTGGCACGCCCAGCGAATGCGCCAGTTCCACGGAGGCCGACGGCCCCACCGGCACCAGCGCCAGCGCCCCGTCACCCAGCCAGCGATCCCGGTGCAGCAGTGCCACCGCACGCAGCAGCGCCCGGTCGTCACCGATCACCACCGGCCGCCTCGACCCCCTGCGGGCCAGTGCCCGCGCGAATTCCT
This sequence comes from Streptomyces sp. NPDC002870, assembly GCF_042888505.1. Taxonomy (NCBI): domain Bacteria; kingdom Bacillati; phylum Actinomycetota; class Actinomycetes; order Kitasatosporales; family Streptomycetaceae; genus Streptomyces; species Streptomyces sp. NPDC002870. The sequence goes on along the minus strand of NZ_JBIAPW010000014.1, from coordinate 76,125 downwards.
CCGGCCCCTCGGGGAGGCAGATCTTCGCCTCCGACCCGCCACACAGCACATCTTTCGCAATTCGCACGGACTCGCCGTCACTTCGGCGGGCGACCGGGTCGATGACCACCAGTAGCTGGTCGTGAGCCGACACCTCGGTCCTTCCTCGGGTAGCATCTTTGTGCAAGAGCCCCTTGCGCTATTGCGCCAGGGGCTTCGTCTATTCCGGGGCAACCGGTCCGAAGACTCAGGCACGGCTCAGGCCCCCTGACCTTGGTCTTGCCCCGCCCGGAAGGGGTGTACGCCTGTGCCCGCACTTGTGCTGCTCGGTGCTCAGTGGGGTGACGAAGGCAAGGGAAAGGCCACCGACCTGCTCGGTGGATCCGTGGATTATGTAGTGCGTTACCAGGGCGGCAACAACGCCGGCCACACGGTTGTCGTCGGCGACCAGAAGTATGCGCTGCATCTCCTCCCTTCCGGAATCCTCTCGCCGGGATGTACTCCGGTCATCGGCAACGGCGTCGTCGTGGATCCGGCGGTTCTGCTCTCCGAGCTGAGCGGGCTGAACGACCGCGGTGTCGACACGTCCAAGCTCCTGATCAGCGGTAACGCGCACTTGATCACTCCGTACAACGTCACCATCGACAAGGTGACGGAACGGTTCCTCGGCAAGCGGAAGATCGGCACGACCGGCCGCGGCATCGGCCCGACCTACGCCGACAAGATCAACCGCACCGGCATCCGCGTCCAGGACCTCTACGACGAGTCGATCCTGGAGCAGAAGGTCGAGGCGGCGCTGGAGTCCAAGAATCAGCTCCTCGCCAAGGTCTACAACCGACGCGCCATCGAGGCCGGCAAGATCGTCGAAGAGATGCTCCAGTACGCGGAGCAGATCAAGCCGTTCGTCGCCGACACCACGCTGATCCTGAACAACGCGATCGACGAGGGCAAGGTCGTCCTCTTCGAGGGCGGCCAGGGCACGCTGCTCGACGTCGACCACGGCACGTATCCCTTCGTCACCTCGTCGAACCCGACCGCGGGCGGCGCCTGCACCGGCGCCGGCGTCGGCCCGACGAAGATCAGCCGGGTCATCGGCATCCTCAAGGCGTACACGACCCGTGTCGGAGCCGGCCCGTTCCCGACGGAGCTCTTCGACGAGGACGGCGAGGCGCTGCGCCGCATCGGGCACGAGCGGGGGGTGACCACCGGCCGTGACCGCCGCTGCGGCTGGTTCGACGCGGTCATCGCGCGGTACGCGACCCGGGTCAACGGCCTGACCGACTTCTTCCTCACCAAGCTGGACGTACTGACCGGCTGGGAGCAGATCCCGGTCTGCGTCGCGTACGAGATCGACGGCAAGCGTGTCGAGGAACTCCCGTACTCCCAGACCGACTTCCACCACGCGAAGCCGGTGTACGAGTACCTGCCGGGCTGGTCCGAGGACATCACAGAGGCCAAGACCTTCGCGGACCTGCCGAAGAACGCGCAGGACTATGTGAAGGCGCTGGAGGAGATGTCGGGCGCGCCGATCTCGGCGATCGGTGTGGGCCCCGGCCGTACCGAGACGATCCAGATCAACTCGTTCCTGTAGGGCGGCAGTTGAAACGCGCCCCGGTGCCCTGGTGGGCGCCGGGGCGCGGGGCTCACGCGAAACGCGTGTCGCGGCCGACCTTCTCCCACGCCGTGATGTCCGCGCGCACCTGGTCGAGGTGGCCGAGCACCGCGTCGATCGAGTCCTCCCCGAGCGCCAGCCGCAGCGGCGTCTCTTCGGCGTCCAGTGCCGCGAGGATCGCGGTCGCCGCCTTGGCCGGATCGCCCGGCTGCGCGCCGTCCCCGGTCTCCACCATCCGCCGGGTCGCGCCCACCGACTCCTCGTAGTCCGCCGAACCGGCGATCTCCGCGCTGGCGCTGTTCTTGCCGAACAGGCTGGTGCGGAAGGACCCCGGTTCCACGATCAGCACCTTGATGCCCAGCCGCCCCACCTCGTCGGCCAGCGCCTCGGACAGGCCCTCCAGCGCGAACTTCGTGGCGCTGTACGCGGAGAAACCGGCGAAGGACATCTGCCCGCCCACGCTGCTCAGCTGCACGATCGCGCCGGAGCGGCGGGCGCGCATATGCGGCAGTACGGCCCGGGTCAGCGCGGCGGGGCCGAAGACATGGACGTCGAACAGCGAGCGCAGCTCGGCGTCTGTGGTCTCCTCGACCGCGCCGACGTGGGTGCGGCCCGCATTGTTGACCAGTACGTCGATCCGGCCGTGCCGGTCGGTCACATCCCGTACGACGTCCTCGGCCGCGGCGGTGTCGGTGACGTCCAGCGCGAGCGCCTCCACCTGGCCGGGGTGGGCGGCGACTACGTCGTCCAGCGTGGCGATGCGGCGGGCGGTGGCGACGACGACATCGCCGGCGGCGACCGCCGCCTCGGCGATCGCCCGGCCGAAGCCGCTGTTCGCTCCCGTGATCAGCCAGACCTTGTTCATCGGTCACTCCCTCGATCGTCGATCTCTCCAAGTCCTCAACCACCGTGCCTCGCGACGCGAGTGGCCGTCCAAGACCTGGCGTGATAGCCAATGGTTATGGACGTGCACGGACGGGATCTCCGGTACTTCGTCGGCGTGGCCGAGGAGCTTCACTTCACCCGCGCGGCCGAGCGGCTGTTCCTGTCACAGCCCGCGCTGAGCAAGCAGATCAGGATGCTGGAGCGGCAGCTCGGCGCGCCGCTGTTCGAGCGGGACAGTCGTGGGGTGCGGCTGACCCCGGTCGGTACGGCGCTGCTGCCCCACGCCCGCCGGACCCTCGCCGCCTGGGCCGCCGCAGAGGAGGCCGTCGAGCGCGCCAAGGCCGAGCAGCAGGCCACCCTCGTGGTGGGCATGAGCACCAGCCCCGGCCGCGGCGGGTTGCTGCCCGCGATCCGTTCCCGCTTCACCGCCGCCTGCGCACACGCCCAGGTCAGGCTGCGCCAGGTCGGCTGGGAGGACGCGACGGCGGGGCTGGCGGACGGCACGAGCGATGTGGCGTACGTGTGGCTGCCGCTCCCGGACCCGGACCGCTACCGGTGGCTTGTGGTGGCCGCAGAGCCGCGCCTCGTCGCCCTGCCTGAGACGCATCCGCTGGCCGTGCGGGAGACGGTCGACTTCGCGGATCTGCTGGACGAGCCGTTCCTGGCGCTGCCGGAGAGCACCGGTGAGCTGCGCGACTACTGGCTCGCGCTGGACGCCCGCGGCGGTCGCCCGGCCCGAATCGGCGCGGAGATCGCCGGTACGGAGGAGACGTACGAGGCGCTCGTCGACGGCCGCGGTGTATGTCTGGTGGCCACGGGCAACGCGCCGCTGCTCACCCTGGGCGGTGTCGTCACCCGCCCCGTGACCGGCGTCTCGCCGAGCCGGCTCGCCGTCGCCTGGCGGGCTGATGACCGGCGCGATCTGGTGCGCCACTATGTCCTGGCGGCCCGACAGGTCGCGGAAAAGTCCGCGGAACAGGTCGCGGCCGGCAAATCCGGCCCGGCCGGCGAATGAGGCGCGGGGGTCCCCCCAAGCCCGCCAGGGCGTAGGGGGAGGGTCCGGGGCGGAGCCCCGGAGAGCCCCCCGCTCAGCCCTCGCCGCAGATCCGCAGCCCCTTCGGCGTCGCGCACGGCAGATGGCCGTGCGTGCGGATGACGTCCTGCCCGTTCCCCCGGCTCATATAGCCGAGGAAACTGGAGGCGAGCGAGTCGGCGGGCGGCTGGCCGTAGGTGTACGCGTACTCGATCTCCCGGTACGGGTACGCGCTCTCGCCGATGTCGTCCACCGACGGCGGTTCTCCGTCGATGTTCAACCGGTGCAGCCCCTTGAGCCCGGTCCCGGCGCGCAGTTCGCTGTAGCCGATCGCTCCCGGCAGCCGGGCCACGGTGCTCAGCACCTGTTCCGTGCTGTCGAGCTCGCAGCGTACGACCTCGGCCTCGCCGTCGTCCTTGCTCTCGCAGTCCCGCGAGGAGTTCGCGGGCTCGTTCCGCAGCAGCACCCGGCGCTGGAAGACCTCGCGGGTACCGGAGTTGGCGTCCCTGCTCACCAGCAGGATGGGCATATCGGGCCCGCCCAGCTCGTTCCAGTTGTTGATCTCGCCGCGGTAGAGCCTGCGAATGTCGTCGGTCGACAGATTCCGCACCGGCACCTTGTCGTTGACGACGAGAGCGAAGACGGAGACGGCGACGCGCTCCTCCCGCAGCTGCGGATAGCCACCCGGCTTGTGCCCGTCGGCGAGGGCGATCAGTGCGGGAGCGCCGCTCTTGGCCTGTGCGCCCGCCTCTGCGAGCGCCCTTATCCCGGCGGTGCTGCCGTGCGCGTCGACAACGACGGTGGAACCTTCGCAGTCCTTCTCGTACTTCTTCGCCAGCTCCTTCACGACGGGCGCGAAGGCGGTCGAACCGGTCAGCGTCAGCGTGCCCTTGGCGCAGCCGATCGGGGGCCGGGTGTCGTCCTGTACGACGATGATCGTGGAGAGCGTGACCACACAGACGGTCAGCAGCACGGTGATCCAGCGCGCCGCCCGGCTGAACAGCGGAGCCTTGTCGTCGGGCGTCGTGCTGCGGTTGGGCATCACGTCCCCGTCGCGGATACCGCCGGTGACCTTGACCTCGCAGCCGATCGGGCCGCCGGTGAGAAGCACCAGCAGCTTGAAGTGCTGGCCCCGGTTGAGCGGGACCCGCGGCAGATGGATCGTGCTGCCGGTGTGGCGCATGCCCGCGGCCGGGGTGAAGTGGTCCATCAGATACTCGGCGCCCGGGGGCTGGGTGACGGCGATGGCCCGTACGGTCCGGTCGGTGAACTCGGCGGTCAGGCCGTGGACTTCACGTCCGGTGTAGTCGTCGTTGGCGATGCTCTGCGAGCCGTCGTTCTCGATGCGCAGGAGAACGAGCGTGGCGTCGGACATCTCCGGGGCCTCATTGAACAGCCCGAGCCGGAAGTTGGGCCGCCCGGCGCGTACGTCGCTGCCGATGGGGGTGTCCAGCTGGACGCGATACCCGATGCGCTTGCGCCGCGGCACCCGGCGTTCGTACCAGAGCACGGCGGCGGAGGCGAAGATGCCGAGCACGGCGGTGCCGACGGCGACGACGTTCTCGGCGCTGAGCCACTCCACGGATTCTTCTCCTCGCACTCTCGGCGGCGGCAACCGTATGGGAAGTGGGGCGGCGGGGATGGGGAGTTGGCGTCCGGACTCCGGATGTTCGCCGAGCGTTCAGTTCGCCCTGGAGGGTGAACTCCTGACGGGGGAGCGGGCTCGGCCGCCCGTGGATTCGACCCCATTTTCGGCAAATGAGGGGTCGGCAGGACCGATTTCCGGCATCGGGTAATTCGAACTGCGGGTTTGGCATAGTCAGTTGGCACTTGCGGTGATCACGGTGCGTGGCGATACGGTCACCGGACCCGACAGAAGGAAGGTCGTCGTGACCATCCAGTTAGACCGGCCCGAGACGGTATACCACCGGTATACTGTCGTCATGGCTGACACCACCGTCAAGGTTGACCCCGCTGTCCGCGACCGCCTCCTGGTGCTTGCCCGGGAGCGCGGCATGACCATGCGCGATCTCATCGCAGAGCTGGCCGGAGCCACACCCACCAAGGAAGAGCTCAGGAAGCGGTACGAGGAGACCAAGGCCTACTGCGAGACCCACTTCGGAGTGACGCTCACGGACGAGGACCACGACAGGGCCGAAAAGGTCTGGCAGGAGCTCGAGGCCGGTCGGCCCGTGGACAGCCTGTGAACCGATCCACCGCAGTCGTCTACGACGAGACCGCACTCCTCGCGCTGGGCTCCGGCAACCGGCTGGCCTCGCAGTTCATGTCCAACACCGAGCACGGCCCCACTCGGCACGTGTACGTACCCGCTCTCTCCCTGATGGCAGCCGACGGCATGCGGAAGGGGCTGGCCGAGCACGTGGGCGCGTTGCCCGCTGCCGAGATCGTGGAGCTGGACTTCTCGGGTGTATGCGCAGTGGGCGCACTGATTCGTGACGGGGTGGAGTGGCGGCTGGGCCACGCGATCCACCTGTCCCGCCCGTCGATCGACTGGCCGGACGGCCGACCTGTGGTGACGGCCGAGCCAGAACTGTACGCGGACATGCCGCTGGTACGGACGATCAGGCTGCCCGAACAGCGCTGACCGCTTACCAGGCGCGGGGCCCGGAACCGTCCGAGCCCCGCGCCTTCGCGTCAGGTCACTGAGACCCGTCCACGCGGCGCAGCGCGCACCGCGCCGGGCCCGCCGCGCGCAGGGTGATCCCCGTGTCGACCGGGACATCGACGTCGACGGCGTCCAGCTCGTACTCCCGAAGGATCATCGCCAGCGCCAGCACCGACTCCAGCATCGAGAAGTGCTGGCCGATGCACGCACGCGGTCCGCCGCCGAACGGGAACCACGCGTACCGCGGCCGCTCCTTCTCCCGCTCCGGCGTGAACCGTTCCGGGTCGAAGCGCTCCGGATCGTCCCAGTACCCCGGATGCCGGTGCGTCACCCAGGGCGCGACGATCACATCCGCGCCGGCCGGGATCGTGTGCCCCCCGACCTCCGCCGCTGCGACCGCCCGGCGGCCGATGACCGGACCCGCCGGATAGAGGCGCATCGCCTCCTTCAGCACCTGCGTCAGATACGGGAGTGCGTCGAGATCCGCGGCTCCTGGTGTCCGTCCGTTCAGTACGCGTACGACCTCGTCCCGCGCCCGTGCCTGCTGCTCGGGGTGGCGGGCCAGCAGATGCAGCGCGAACGCGAGCGACGTGGCCGTCGTCTCATGCCCCGCGAGCAGGAACACCAGTACCTGGTCGCGGATCTCGGACGCGTCGAGGGACCCGTCCTCCGCGCTCTCGGCCTGGGAGAGGAGAGTCAGCAGATCCTCGCCCTGTGCCGCATCCCCCTCCGCGCGCCGCTTCTCGACGATCCCGTCGCACACCGCGTACAGCTCCTCCATCGCGGCGGCGGCCCGCCGGTTGGCGGGAGTCGGCCAGCTGCGCGGGAAGTTGGCGGGGGAGTAGCCGCGGGTGAGCGTGTACTCCCCGATGATCGGGAAACAGCGCTGCACGACGTCGACCGCCGCGTCGACGTCCGTGCCGAACAGGATGCGGGCGACCGCCCGCAGCGTGAGCCGGGTCGTCTCGGCGACGACGTCCACCGTGGCGTCCGGGGCGGTGCGCCAGGTGGAGAGCAGAGCCGAGGTCTCGGCGGTGACGGCGTCGGCGTAGCCGTCGACCCGGCGGCGGGTGAACAGCGGCTGCACGAGCCGCCGCTGCCGGAGGTAGTCGTCGTCCTGGCTGGTCAGCAGGCCATTGCCGAACGACTCCCGGACTTCCTGGTAAAAGGCGTTGTCCTTACGGAAGTTGGCCGATTCCGTCGCCAGCACCTGCTGTGCGCCCTCCGCGGAGAACACCGCGTACAGCTCGGCCCGCAGCCCGGGCGGGCCCGCGGTGATCCTGACGACGTCGCCGTGCTCGCGCTGTGCGTTGAGGAAGGTGCCGAGCGAGTCCCGCTTGAGCTCGAACATCGAGCCCAGTAACGGCAGCCCCGCCGGACCCGGTACCGGTGTGTCCGTTGTCGTCATGGCTCCTCCTGCGTACGGGTTCAGCTCGCCCAGTCGAGGAAGTTCGTCCAGGCGGTGGGGGCGACGGCGAAGGTGGGGCCGTCGGTGACCTTGGAGTCGCGGATGTGGACGGTGTGGGGGCAGGCGGCGACCTCTACGCAGCTGCCACCGCTGTCATCGCTGTACGAGGACTTGCGCCAGTCGAAGGCGATCTCGACGCACTCGCCGCCGCTGGCGCTGCTGTAGCTGGACTTGAACCACCGCAGGGTGCTGCTCATGGATGCTCTCCTGCCAACCGCTCGATGAGGCCCAGCGATTCACGAGGACCCAGGGCCTGTGCCCGGATCTTCGCATACCGCTGGGCACATGTGCTCACCTTTGCAGGGTCCTTGATCAGCAGGCTTTCGTCCTGCGCCTCCAGGTACACCAGGTGGTCGTGTTCCGGGGTTTCCACCAGAGTCAACTCGCTGTGGGCGCCTGCGTGCTCGCCACTTAAGCCGCAGTCCAGCGGCAGCACCTGGAGCGTCACGTTGCGCCTTCGCGCACACTCCGCCAGGTGCAGCAGCTGGCCGCGCATCACCTCTTCGCCGCCGATCGTCCGCCTCACCACGGACTCCTCCAGCACCAGCTCGATCAGCGCCACCGGCTCCCGCTCGAACAGCGCCTTCCGCGCCATCCTCGCCTCGACCAGCTCCTCCACCCGCTCCTCGGAGAGCGGCGGATAACCCCCGCCGATGAGCGCCCGCGCGTACTCCTCCGTCTGGAACAGGCCGTGAACTACGAACGTTGCGTACAGGGACAGCCCCAGAGCCCTCTGCTCCAGCAGCGCGTAGTCCTTGAACTGCGCCGGGTACTTGTCCAGCCGTACATACTCCCGCGCCTGCTCGAAGATCCCCATCCCGTCCCCGAACACCCGCTCCAGCGCGACGAGCATCTCGTCGCTCGCGGGCTGCGCGCATGTCTCCATCGCGCTCACCGCCGCTCCCGAGAATCCGAGTTCGCTGCCCGCCTGCTCCTGCGTCCACCCCTTCTTGATGCGCATATTGCGGGCGATGCCCGCCACCAGACGCGTCGCCGGGCCCGCCGTTTCCTTGTTTTCCGCACGTGCCATTTGCGATCACCGTTTCGACTCAACCGGACTCAACCGGTCTCAACCAGTCCCCGCCGAATTCAACCCGCCCCAAAGGAAGTTCGCGCAGGTCAACCCCTGCCCGACGCCCCCTGCGAGTCATGGAAAACGCTAGCCAAGGTCACCCAGACTGTCCGTGTGGATACGCAAAGTCGCCAACTAAACCTCGATTGGATTCCGGCTTCCGGATTCCAGCTCCGTAAGGCCGGCGTGCAATTCGACGCCGTCCGGGTCGACGACGAAGACGGTCGCCGACTCGCCGATCTCCTGGAGGCGATGACCGGCGGCGACCCCGGGCCGGTCGTCATCGAGGCGCACGGGAGACGGTCCTTGTACTTCCTCGTACCGGCGGGCAGTACGTCGTACCGCGCCTGGCCGCGCGGGGTTACCCGGCTCAACTCGGGCCCTGCGCACGTCAGCTACGTCCCCGTGCCCGCCCTGCGCGGCCGCACCTGGCCGCTGTCCTGGCGTTTCCCGCCAGTCGAGGCGGACCGGTTCGTACACCCGCTCCTTCTCCTCAGCGCCGCGTCCGCGCTCCTGAGTTGAACAGTCCGGCGGAGCGGCACGTACTGAGGTGTGGGGGCCCCTGGTTTCAGGGGCCCACGGGCTTGTGACGCTATGTCGGTACGACCTTGGGGCCGCGTATGAGGCACGCACGACGCAAACTCCAGCGGATCGCGCGGCTGGCGGCCGTCGGCGGGTTGGTCTGCGGCGGGCTGATGGTCTCGAACGCCGTGGCGAGCGAACCGCCCGCCCCGTCCGCCGATCCGGTCGCGAGTCTGGTCTCCCAGCTCGGTGCGTCCCGTACCGCGGGGAGCTGGATGGGGGCCGACGGGCGCCCGGTCGTCGCGGTCACCGACGCGGACGCGGCGGACGAGGTGCGGGAGGCGGGGGCGCGCGCCGAAGTCGTGCGCTACAGCATGGGGGAACTCCGCTCGGCCACCGAGGCCCTGAGCTCGGCGCCCCGGGTGGCCGGTACCGCTTGGGCGGTGGACTACGCGTCCAACAGGGTCATGGTGCGCGCCGACAGCACCGTCTCCGCCGACGACTGGTCGCGCATGTCCGACGTCGCCGAGGGGATCGGCGGCTCCGTCCACATGGAACGGACCGAGGGCGCCTTCACCACCAGGGTGAGCGATGGCCTCCCGGTCTTCTCCGGCGACGGCCGCTGCTCCGTGGGCTTCAATGTGACCGACGGCCAGAACAACTTCATACTCACGGCCGGGCACTGCGGCCCCGTCGGCACCACCTGGTTCCAGGACGGTCGGCGCGCCGAGCTGGTCGGCACCACGACGGACTCCTCCTTCCCGGGCGCCGATTACTCCCTCGTGCGGTACGAGAGTGGCGAGCCGGTCGACGTGACCAACGTCGTGGGCATCGGCGACGGCCGGGGGGTGCGGATCATCGGCGCTGCCGATCCCGTCGTCGGTCAGCGCGTCTTCCGCAGCGGCAGCACCACGGGGTTCCGCTCCGGACAGGTGACCGCGTTGAACGCGACGGTGAATTACCCCGAGGGCACCGTCACCGGCCTGATCGAGACCACGGTCTGCGCCGAGTCCGGGGACAGCGGGGGCCCGCTGTTCTCGGAGGGGCTGGCGCTGGGCATGACCTCGGGTGGCAGCGGGGACTGCGACAGCGGGGGCACGACGTTCTTCCAGCCCGCGACCAAGGCCCTGGAAGCCCTCGGGGTGAGCCTGGTGGCCGCCCCTCCGGCTTCCGGCGGCGGTGATGACGGGACCGCCCCCGCCCCATCGGCCACCGCCGGAGCAGTCCCGCCGGCGTCGCCCGGGTCTTCCGGGCTGGCGGACGGAACGAGAAGGGTCACCGGGATCACGGAATTCGGAAGTCTCGGCCCGGGGCTGGTCGTCATCGGCGCGAGTCTGGTCGGACTCGTGGCCGCCCGCTGGATTCTGTCGGCCCAGGAGCGCAGGAACTTCCGTAGCTTCTACAGCGCGAGCTGGGGCTGAGGTCTCAGCCCTGCTTCGTGTACGTGATGGGCTCGCCGCCGGAGCCCATCAGCTCGCGGACGATCGTGGTGTCGTCGGGCATGTCCAGTCGGCTCCACTGACCCGGTGAGCACTGCTTCGGGTCGCCGAACGTGACCTGGGTCGGGCCGAGTTCGAGGGGCGGACCCGGGGCGCGGAGGGTGGCCGACCAGCGGCAGTCGTAGTTCGGGCCGGTGCCCGACAGGGTCATGACCGTCTCGCCCGTCGCGCCCTCGGTGATCGTCATGACGCGGGTGTTGGTGCCGTCGGCGGTGTCGAAGGAGCCCTGCCAGGTGCCGACGTACTCCTGTGGGACGCCGTCGTCCTGGCTCGGGGGCGCGGAGGAGGACGTACTCGGGCCGGGTGTGGGCGAGTTGGCCGGTGACGAGGTCGTCGGTCCCGGCTTGGGATCGTCGATGGCGCCGGTGTCCTTCTTCTTGCCGGCGTCGCCCATGAACGCGTAGACCGAGGTGCCTGCCGCGACCGCGACGAGCAGGGCGACTGCGACGAGAGCGACGGTGCCGCGGCGGCGTGGGGGCGCGGGAGCGGCCGGGAAGTAGGGGCTGGTGGGGCCGGTCCCGTGGGGTGTGGGGGGAGCGGGCTGCTGGGGGCCGTAGCCATAGCTGTTGTGGGCGTACGCGTGGGGCGGCGGGGGCGGCGGAGGCGTGGGCATCCGCACGGGCGGCTTCGGGGCTTCCGCGCTCACCGCCGTCATCGTCGGCGGCTGTTGCTGTTGCTGCTGCACCGGTGCCGCGGCGGGCTGTTCCACCTCCAGCAACTGGACCGCGTGGCGGCCGAGTTGGGCGATCAGCGCGCTCGGCAGCCAGGGTTCGGGGTCCGCGTCGGAGGTCGTGCGTTCCAGGATCTGCTCGATCGTCGGGCGGGCCTCGGGGTCCTTGTGGAGGCAGTCCCGTACGAGATCCAGCAGGCCCTCTGGGAGATCCGCCAGGTCCGGCTCCTCCTGCGCGATGCGGAACATCAACGCGTGCACGCCGCTGTCGGCCGAACCGAAGGGGAGCCGGCCGGTCGCCGCGTACGCGAGGACCGAGCCGAGGCAGAAGATGTCGCACGCCGCGGTCACGCGGTCGCCGCGTACCTGCTCGGGGGCCATGAAGCCGGGGGAGCCGACGAGCGCGCCGGTGCGGGTCAGGCCGCCGTCGGTGACCGTTTCCAGGGCGCGTGCGATGCCGAAGTCGATGACGCGGGGGCCGTCGATGGTGATCAGGATGTTGGACGGCTTGAGGTCGCGGTGGATGAGGTCGGCCCCGTGGATGTTCCGCAGGGCGTGCGCGAGGCCGGAGGCGAGGAGGCGGACCGAGCGCTCGGGGAGCGGGCCGTGGTCGCCGGAGACGACGGTGTGCAGGGCGGGACCGGCGATGTAGCCGGTGGCGACCCAGGGGATCGGGGCCTCGGTGTCGGCGTCGAGGACGGGGGCGGTCCACTCACCGCCGACCCGCAGCGCGGCGCGAACCTCCTGGCGGAAGCGGCTGCGGAACTCCTCCTGCTCGGCGAGCTCCTGGCGTACGAGCTTGACGGCGACCGTGCGGCCGCGGTCGGAACGGGCGAGGAAGACCTGGCCCATGCCGCCCGCGCCGAGCCGGGCCAGCAGACGGTACTCGCCGATGCGCTGTGGATCCCCTGGTGCCAGCTGCTCCATCGCCGCGCGCCTTCCCCCGGTACCGCTTGTGTTGGTCGGACTTGAGGATAGTGCGCGATCAGCCGGGCCTTGTAGGCCAGAATCTGACCTAGTCACCGCCTACCGTCGGTCCTGCGAGCCCGACCCCGTACGCGAGGAGACTGTCATGGCGGTAAAGCCGGTTCCCGAGGGCTACACGAGCGTCACGCCGTGGATCATTTCGCAGGACGCGGCCGGTGTCATCGACTATCTGAAAGCGGCTTTCGGGGCGGTCGAGTTGGCGCGGATGACCGGCGAGGACGGCCGGATCGGGCATGCGGAGGTACGGATCGGGGACGCCGTCGTCATGCTCTTCGACGCGCCGAGCGCCGACTGGCCACCGACGCCGGCGTTCCTGCGGCTGTACGTCGAGGACGCGGACGCGGTCCACCGGCGGGCGGTGGAGGCGGGTGGCCAGTCGGTCACGGAGGTGACGCATCTGTTCTTCGGGGACCGGGTGGGGCGGGTGCGGGATCCGTTCGGCAACCTGTACTGGATCCAGACGCACATCGAGGATGTGAGCGAGGAGGAGATGGAACGGCGCCTCGGGGACCCGGTGTTCAGCAAAGCGATGGACTACGTCACGAGCGCGGACTTCTTTCCGGGGGCTCCTGGCCGCTGATGCTGTCGAGGGCCTTGGACAGCCGCTCCAGGGCTTTTGCCGTCTCGGCGAACCGGTCTTCGCCGAGGGCTTCGGCGAGGCGGGCCGCCAGGTCCGCGTGACCGGGGTCGATCTTCGCGATCGCGGCGCGGCCTTCGTCGGTGGGGCGCAGCAGCTTGGCGCGGCGGTGGGCGGGGTTGGGTTCGTACGCGGCGAGGCCCCGCTCGACGAGGAGATCGGCGATGCGCTGGACGCTCTGGCGGGTGATGCCCATCTCGCGGGCGATCCCGGCGACGGGCTGGGGCTCGCGCAGTACGGCGCCGAGGACCTGCCACCAGGCGGCGGTCAGCCCGGCCGGTCTGGCCAACTCGTCGGAGACGGCGAGGAACTGGCCGTTCAGCCGGAAGACGCCGAGGGCTGTGCGGCTGAGCAGGTCCTGGTGTTCGCGGCCCACTTCGCGGCTCCTCGCGCGGCCCACTTCGTGGCTCACTTCGCCGCTCATGAGTCCGAGTTGAGGATCTCGAAGGCGGTGGGGTCCGAGTCGTGGAAGAGCCGGTACCAGGCGTCCAGCTTCTCGCCCTCGTACACACCCAGCCGCGCGAAGACCTCGCGGGCGAAGGCGACGGGCTCGGTGGGGCCGGCGGTGATCAGGTCGCCGTCGGTGACGGCGTCCGCGTCGCGGTAGTGCCCTGCGCCCTTGTAGCCGGTGGCGTCGAGGTAGAAGGAGACGGCGCTGGTGTGCTCGCGTTCGTCGAGCAGCCCCTCGCGGGCAAGCCCTGCGGTGGCCCCGCAGATGGCGGCGACGGGCACCCCGGCGTCGAGGAACTCGCGCGCCTTGCCGGCGAAGGGGGCGAGGTCGTCGCCGCTGTCCCAGAGGTGCGCGCCGGTGAGGATGAGGAGGGCGCTGTCCTCGGGGCGGAGGTCGGTGAGCGCGAGGTCGGGCTGGATGCGGACGCCGCCCATGGTGGTGACGGGCTCGGTGGTGGGGCCGACGGTCTTGACGGCGAAGCCGTTCTGGGTGAGGTGCGCGGTGGTGTGGCCGGTCTCCCAGTCGGCGTAGGTGTTGTAGACGGCGAGATGAACGGTGCGGTTCATGGTGGCCTCCCGGTTGGATGACAGTAGTCTGTCATCTCGACAGGATGCTGTCAACCATCTTCCGGACGCCCGGTCCCCGCGCCCGGGCGGTCTCGGGAGGTCTCGGCCGCCGCGAGGGCGACACAGTGCCCAGGAACGTGGCTCAGGCCATACACCGTGGCCATGTCCCACCCCACCGGCGTGTCTCTACGCTGAGGCCCATGACCCCTCATCCCGACCCCCAGGCCGGCGCTGCCGTGAAGGCCGCAGACCGCGCGCATGTGTTTCATTCCTGGTCCGCCCAGGGCCTGATCGACCCGCTCGCCGTCGCCGGTGCCGAGGGCTCGTACTTCTGGGACTACGACGGGAACCGCTACCTCGACTTCACCAGCGGCCTCGTCTACACCAACATCGGCTACCAGCACCCCAAGGTCGTCGCCGCGATCCAGGAGCAGGCCGGCAAGCTCACCACCTTCGCGCCCGCGTTCGCCGTCGAGGCGCGTTCCGAGGCCGCACGCCTCATCGCAGAGCGCACCCCCGGCGACCTCGACAAGATCTTCTTCACCAACGGCGGCGCCGAGGCCATCGAGCACGCCATCCGGATGGCCCGCCTGCACACGGGCCGTCCGAAGGTCCTGAGCACCTACCGCTCGTACCACGGCGGCACCGCCACCGCGGTCAACGTCACCGGCGACCCGCGCCGCTGGGCCTCCGACAACGGCACCTCCGGCGTCGTGCACTTCTGGGGGCCGTTCCTCTACCGCTCGCCGTTCTACGCGACGACCGAGGCCGAGGAGTGCGCCCGCGCGCTCCAGCACCTGGAGGACACGATCGCCTTCGAGGGTCCGGCGACCATCGCCGCGATCATCCTGGAGACGATTCCCGGGACCGCCGGGATCATGACCCCGCCGCCCGGCTACCTCGCGGGCGTACGCGAGATCTGCGACCGCTACGGGATCGTCTTCGTACTCGACGAGGTCATGGCGGGCTTCGGGCGCACCGGCAAGTGGTTCGCCGCCGAGCACTTCGGCGTCGTCCCCGACCTGCTGACCTTCGCCAAGGGCGTCAACTCCGGTTACGTGCCCCTCGGCGGCGTCGCGATCAGTCAGAAGATCGCCGCGACCTTCGACACCCGCCCCTACCCGGGCGGACTCACCTACTCCGGCCACCCCCTCGCCTGCGCCGCCGCCGTCGCCACGATCAACGTGATGGCTGAGGAGAAGGTCGTCGAGCACGCGGCCCACATCGGTGAGACGGTCCTCGGCCCGGGGCTGCGGGAGCTCGCCGAGCGGCACCCGAGCGTGGGCGAGGTACGCGGCACGGGCGTGTTCTGGGCGCTGGACCTGGTCAAGGACCGGGAGACGCGCGAGCCGCTGGTGCCGTACAACGCGACGGGCGAGGCAAACGCGCCGATGGCCGCGTTCGCCGCCGCGTGCAAGAAGAACGGCCTGTGGCCCTTCGTCAACATGAACCGTACGCACGCGGTCCCGCCCTGCAACGTCACCGAGGCGGAGGCGAAGGAGGGCCTGGCGGCGCTGGACGCGGCGCTGTCGGCGGCGGACGAGCACACGGCGTAGGCAGCCCGGGGCTCCGCCCTGGACGCTCCCCCCCCCACGCCCGCAGGGCGTAGGGGAGGGCGGGGTGGGAACAGCTACGCCACCGTGAGGACGATCTTGCCGGTCGTACGGCCCGCCTCGCCGATCTCGTGCGCCTTCCCCGCCTGTTCCAGCGGCAGCACCGTGTCGACATGGACGCGTAGCTTCCGCGCCTCGATCAGCGCCGCGATCTCCTTCAGGCCGCCGTTGTCGGGCTCCACAATGGTGAACCCGGCGCGCAGGCCCTGCTGTTCGGCCACGGCCGCCAGTTGCGCCTCCGCCGGGGAGGCGAGCGAGACGACGATGCCGCCCGGGCGCAGCGTCCGCAGCGAACGCGGGCCGTAGTCGCCGCCGATGGTGTCGAGCACGACGTCGACGTCCCGGGCGGCCGTGACGAAGTCGGTCTGCGTGTAGTCGATGACCTCGTCCGCGCCGAGGCCGCGCACGAAGTCGTGCTTGGGCGAGCGCGCCGTGCCGATGACGTACGCGCCGCGGGCCTTGGCCACCTGGACGGCGAGATGGCCGACACCGCCCGCCGCCGCGTGGACCAGGACCCGCTGGCCGGGGCGTACGTCGGCGGTGTCCACCAGGCACTGCCAGGCGGTGAGCGCGGCGACGGGGAGCGCGGCGGCCTCCACGTGGGAGATCCCGGCGGGCTTGCGGGCCAGATGACGCGCGGGCGAGGTCATGAACTCCGCGTACGCGCCTGCCGGTTGGGGCAGCCGCGGCATGCCGAAGACCTCGTCGCCGGGCCGGTACATCGTCACGCCCAGGCCGACCTCTTCCACCACGCCGGAGACGTCCCAGCCGAGGGGGACCGGCCGCCCGTCGCCCAGCAGGCCGCCCGTCGCACGGTGCCACCAGTCGGTCGGGTTGACGCCGGCCGCGTGCACCCGGACGAGAACCTCGGCGGGCTCGGGCTCGGGTCTGTCGGTCTCGACGATTCTGAGGACTTCGGGTCCGCCGAGGGTGTCCTGGCCGATGGCGCGCATAGTCCCAGCTCCTTGGGTTGTCCGTCGGTGTGTACGGACAACCCTGTGGGAGACGGCCACGCCCTTCGAGTGGCCAGATGGCCATGGTGTGCAAGGATCTGGCCATGCATCGTGTCGTTGTACTCGCGCTCGACGGCGTCTATCCCTTCGAAATGACCATCCCCGTCCGGATCTTCGACACCGCGGAGGGAGCGGACGGCGAGCGGCTCTACGAGGTGATCACCTGCAGCCTCGACGGCGGCCCGGTCCGCACCAGCGCCGACTTCTCCGTCACCGTCGCCCACGCGGCCGACGTGCTGGCGACCGCGGACACCCTGGTGATCCCGCCCTTCGCCTGTGGCCCTGACGAGCAGCGGGACTGGCTGCCCGAACCGCTCGCCGAGGCGTTCGCCCGGCTGCGGCCGGGCACCCGGACGGTCTCGATCTGCACCGCCTCGTACGTCCTCGCCGCCGCCGGGTTCCTCGACGGCCGCCCAGCCACCACGCACTGGAACGAGGCCGCGCGCTTCCAGCGGGTGTTTCCGCAGGTCAAGGTCGATCCGGGCGTGCTGTTCGTCGACGACGGCGATGTGCTCACCGCGGCGGGCGTCGCCGCCGGGGTCGACCTGTGCCTGCATCTCGTACGCCGCGACCACGGCAGCGAGGTCGCCAACCGGGTGGCGCGGCTGTGTGTCGTACCGCCGTGGCGGGAGGGCGGCCAGGCGCAGTTCATCGAACGCCCGGTGCCGGAGCCGTCGGCGGCGACCACGGCGGCGACCCGCGCCTGGGCGCTCGGGGAGCTCGGACGGCCGCTCACGCTCGGGGAGTTGGCCGCGCATGCGCGGATGAGCGTGCGGACGTTCTCGCGGCGGTTCCGGGACGAGGTGGGGATGACGCCGGGGCAGTGGCTGGCGCAGCAGCGCGTCGAGCATGCGCGCAGGCTGCTGGAGACGACGGACTGGCCGGTGGACCGGGTGGCGGGGGAGGCGGGGTTCGGGACGGCGGCGTCGCTGCGGCAGCACATGGCGGCGACGACCGGGGTGTCGCCGATGGCGTACCGCCAGACATTCCGAGCGCAGGCTTCGCCCAGCACGGATGGCCGGGGGCGTCCGGCGGACTTTTCGTCCTCAACTTTGTCCGCTTCGTCGGCAGCTTCGTCCGCGACTCTGTCCTCAGCGGCCGGGCGGGCTTGATGCCGCCGGTTCCACCTCCAGGAAGCGGCGGTGGCGGGGGCCGCGGTACAGCAGTGCCTCCCAGCCCAGGCCCGTCAGCCTGGTGGCGCACTCAGTGAGCTTCGTCTCCTCCTCCTGGGGCGCACCGCTGCCCGGTGGACCCAGCCAGTCCACGCAGACCATGCGCGGGCTGTCCGCGGCGCGTACGCGGTAGCCCGTCGCCGTCCGGGCGCCCGAGGCGTCCGTGGCGGAAGGCGGGATGCCCGCGGCCTCCAGGGTCAGCGCGACCGCGCGCACCATCTGGTTGAGCTCCCAGGCGGCGGGGGCGGTGCCGGTGACGCGGCGGATCTGGAGCAGGCCGTCGAACGCGGTCCGCACCTCCGCGACCCGGTCGCGGCCGCGTACGTCCTCGCCGTCGCCGGTGGCCGGCTCGAAGACATGAGCCATGCCCGTCACAGTAGCGCCCGCGGACGAGGTCGCCGCGGCCGTCGCCGGGCCCGGGGCCCGGGCCGCGACCGCGCCGTCCAATCCGTATGCCCCGCACCCGGTTCGTAACCTCTGGCCTATCGTGTCCGGGACCCCCGGCGAAGGAGAAGGCCACGATGCGCGGTACAGACAGCAGTACCGCTGTCACCCGCAACACCCTGCGGCGACAGATCGCGGACGCGCTGCGTGACGAGGTTCTGGCCGGGCGTCTGCAGCCCGGACAGGAATTCACCGTCAAGCAGATCGCCGAGCAGTACGGCGTTTCCGCGACGCCCGTCCGGGAAGCCCTCGTCGACCTCTCCGCCCAGGGGCTGCTCGACTCCGACGAGCACCGGGGCTTCAAGGTGCACCAGTTCTCGGTCGAGGACTACCGCGGCATGATCCAGGCCCGCTCCCTGATCGTGGACGGTGTCTTCCGCCACATCTCCAAGCCCGGTTCCAAGCGCGGCCCCGGCCTCCACGGCAAGGCACTCGTGTCCGTACGCCGCCGGGCCGAGGAGGCCGCCCGCGCGGCCCGCTGCGGGGACCTCGACATTCTCATCGGCTACGATCTGCGCTTCTGGCGCGAGATCGGCGAGGTTGTCGCCAACCGCTACATATCCGACTTCATGCACCGGCTGCGGGTCCAGGCCTGGGTGTTCGCCGTGCCCTATCTGCGCGCCGACGCCGAGCTGCGGGACTGGCTGTGGCGCGGCCACGAGGACCTGGTGGACGCCGTCGCGCTCGGCGACGCAGAAAAGGCGCGC
The DNA here is from genome assembly GCF_042888505.1 of Streptomyces sp. NPDC002870. NCBI lineage: Bacteria > Bacillati > Actinomycetota > Actinomycetes > Kitasatosporales > Streptomycetaceae > Streptomyces > Streptomyces sp. NPDC002870. The sequence continues at coordinate 57,169 of NZ_JBIAPW010000014.1, read as the reverse complement.
GCGGTCATCGACTCGTATCATGATCATGGGCTTGCCTGGGCGGATCGACTGGAGCGGTGAGCGTGGACCTGAGCGTCGTCGTCCCGGCGTACAACGAGGAAGACCGGCTGGGTCCCACCCTCGACGCCATCTGCGCGCATCTGCGCGGGGAACCGGGGCGCTGGGGCGAATGGGAGCTGATCGTCGTCGACGACGGCTCCACCGACGGCACCGCCGAGATCGCCAAGGAGTTCGCGGCCGAGGAGCCGCGCATCCATGTCCTCTCCGGCGGCGGCAACCACGGCAAGGGCAGCGCCCTGCGGCGGGGCGTGCTCGCCTCGTACGGCCGGCGCGTCCTGATCACCGACGCAGACCTCGCGACGCCCATCGAGGAGCTCGACCTCCTCGACAAGCAGCTCGCGGCGGAGGACAGCGCGGCGGCGATCGGCTCGCGCGCGCACCCCGACTCCCGTATCGAGGTGCACCAGCGGCGTTCGCGCGAATGGCTGGGCCGGATGGGCAACCGCCTCATACGCGCCGTCGCGGTGCCCGGCATCCACGACACCCAGTGCGGCTTCAAGCTCTTCGACGGCGAGAAGGCGCGGGCGGCCTTCGCCGACTCGCGGCTCGACGGGTGGGGGATCGACGTCGAGATACTGCGGTTCTTCCGGCGTGCGGGCTGGCCGGTCACGGAGGTCCCGGTGCGCTGGTCGCACCAGGCGGGCTCCAAGGTCCGGCCGCTGGACTACGGCAGGGTGCTGCTGGAACTCGTCAGGCTGCGGGCGCGTGCCGTACGCCCCGTCGACCTCGCCGTCACCGGCCTGTTCCTGCTCGCTTCCGTACTGCTCTACAAGGGGCTGTGGGCGGACCTGGACCGCGGCTATCTCGCCGACGCGGGCTCGGACCAGAACCAGTGGGAGTGGTTCTTCGCGGTCACCGCCGACAATGTCGCGCATCTGCGAAACCCCCTGTTCACGACCTTGCAGGGGTATCCCGACGGCGTGAACCTGATGGCGAACACCGTCATGCTCGGGCTCTCCGTCCCGCTCACGCCCGTCACTCTGCTGCTCGGCCCGACCGTCACCTGGGCGCTGGTGCTCACGCTGGGACTGACGGCGACGGCGACGGCCTGGTACTGGCTGATCGCCCGGCGGCTGACGGCGAACCGGTGGGCGGCCGCGCTCGGCGGCGCCTTCGCCGCCTTCGCGCCGCCGATGATCTCGCACGGCAACGCGCACCCCAACTTCCTTGTGCTGTTCATGATCCCGGTGATCGTCGACCGGGCGCTGCGGCTGTGTGAGGGGCGCAATGTCGTGCGCGACGGAGTGCTCCTCGGCCTGTTCGCGACGTATCAGATCTTCCTCGGCGAGGAGGCGCTGCTGCTCGCGTCGATGGGCATGCTGCTCTTCGCGTTCTCGTACGCGCTCGCGCGCCGCGATGTGGCGCGGACGGCCTGGCGGCCGCTGCTGCGCGGGCTCGGCGTCGCCGCGGGCGTCTGTCTGCCGCTGGTCGCCTTCCCGTTGGGCTGGCAGTTCTTCGGCCCGCAGAGCTATACGAGCGTGCTGCACGGCGACAACATGGGCAACAGCCCGCTCGCCTTCCTGGAGTTCGCGGGCCGCTCGCTGATGGGATCGGACGAGGGCGCGGACCCGCTCGCGTTCAACCGCACCGAGCAGAACGCCTTCTACGGCTGGCCGCTGGTCGCGCTGGCGGCGGCGATCGTGGTGCGGCTGTGGCGGCTCGCGCTGGTCAAGGCGCTCGCCTTTACGGGGGCGGTGGCGGCGCTGCTGTCGCTCGGCCCGAAGTTCCGCATCCCGTACACCGACATCGTGCTCACCGGCCCGTGGCGGGCGCTGGCCCACCAGCCGCTGTTCGAATCGGTCATCGAGTCGCGGGTGGCCATGATCTGCGCGCCGGTGCTGGGCATTCTGATCGCGCTGGCGGCCGACAAGCTGCTGGCCACCCGGGAGCGGGTGATCCGGGCGGTGGGTCTGGCGGCGGTGGTCGCGGCGCTGGTACCTGTGCTGCCGACGCCGTATCCGGTGCGGGAGCGGGCGGAGATCCCGGCGTTCGTCACGGAGGGGATGTACAGCGCATATCTCTCCGAGGGCGAATCGGTGGTCACGGTGCCTCTGCCGTCCCCCGGCAACGCGGAGGTCCTGTACTGGCAGTCGGCCACCGGGCTCGGCTTCCCGGTCGCCGGAGGCTACTTCAACGGGCCGTGGGGCCCTGAGCGCATGGGCATCTACGGCGCGACGCCCCGGCACACCTCCAACCTCTTCAACGATGTGCGGGGCAGCGGGCGGGTCCCGGTGATCGGCCCCAACTGGCAGGCGCAGGCGCACGGCGACCTGGCGGCGTGGCGAGCGGGCGTGGTGGTGCTGGCGCCGCAGTACAACGACGCGGCGCTGTATGCGACCGTGGAGAAACTCCTCGGGCAGCCGGGGAAGCGTGTGGGCGGCGTGTGGGTATGGGATGTGGGGGCGGAGCGCATGCGCGGCTGACCGGCACCCTTCGCTGAAACTACCTGGGGCACTACGCTGTCCCGACCATCGCACGAAAGCGTTCGTACCCCTTGGAGAGCGAGCCTTCCCTTGGCCTGTGACCTGTGGTTGGTCCCCCTCGTCGATGTGCTGTGCCACAGCCCCGACAACCCCTTCGCCGAAGAGATCGCGTCCTACGACAAGGCCCTCACCGACGCGGGTCTGCCGACCGTTCCCGTCTTCGCCTATATGCCGGGCCTGTCGGGCGATGTGGCCCCGGTCGCGGGCTTCGACTACGACGCGCTGCACTTCCTGCGGCGCGCGTATCTGCTGCAGTTGTGCGGGCTCGCGGTGACGCCGGTGGACGAACTGGGCGGCGACTACGAGCAGTTGCTGGAGATGTTCGAGTCGACGGCGCAGCAGTCGCATCTCGTGTGGCACTACGACCACGCCGGGGCGTATGTCCCGGTGGACTTCACCTCGCCGCTGTTCAACGACGAACTTCTGGCGGGCGGCGGTCCGTTGGGCTCCACGCAGGGGCTGCTGCGGGAGCTGGAGTACGTCGCGCCGTCCATCGGCATCGACCCGGCGAACCCACCGGAGGCGCCGCAGCCGCCTGACCGGCCGACTTCGCTGGAGGAGCCGGCGGGGCCGATTCCGTACGACGAGAGTCCGTTCGCGCGGGAACGGCATGTGTGGCTGGGACTGCATGCGGCCGCGACGCGAAGCCTCGGCCAGGGCTCAATGATCATTTTCAGCTGACGCACGGGCGCCGCAAAGCCACCGCAAAGCCACCGCACATTCGAGGCACATCCGACGCACATCCGGCTCACATCTGCTGAACGCGCGGTCTTAAACTGCGTGACACCTCGGTCCGGTAGGACCGGTGCATGTCACAGACGAGTACCTCGGCACAGTCCCCCGCGGCGACGATCGCGGGGGAAAGCGCGGACGAGACCGCGGACGAAGCGCTTCCCAGGCCGGCGCGTTTCGCGGACGTGAAGGGCTGGTTCTGGCCCGCTGACCAGCTGCTCTTCGATTGGTTCCTGAGTTATCAGCGGGACACGGACCCGGACGGCCGGGGGGACCTGCTGGAGCTCGGCGCGTACCTGGGCAAGAGCGCGATCTTCACGGGGCAGTATCTGCGGGACGGTGAGGAGTTCACGGTCTGCGACCTGTGGGACTCCGAGGCGCCGGACGACCCCAACAGCGCGGAGATGGACCGGTCGTACTCGACGCTGACGCGGCGCGCGTTCGAGGCGAACTATCTGTCGTTCCACGACGAGCTGCCCACGCTGGTGCAGGCCCCCACCTCCGTGATCACCTCCCGGGTCCGCGCGGGGAGCTGCCGCTTCGTACATGTCGACGCGTCGCATCTGTACGAGCATGTGCACGGCGACATCGAGGCGGCGAAGGCACTGCTGCAGCCGGAGGGCATCGTGTCCTTCGACGACTTCCGCGCGGAGCACTGCCCGGGCGTCTCGGCGGCGGTGTGGGGCGCGGTGGCCACGACGGGCCTGAAGCCGATCGTGATCACGGGCACGAAGCTGTACGGCACGTGGGGCGACCCGGAGCCGGTGCGCGAGGCGCTGCTGACCTGGCTGGAGACGCGTACGGACATGTGGCACGGGGTGGAGGAGGTGGCTGGCCTCCCGCTGATCCGCATCAAGGGCAACAAGGCGGAGTCTCCGGCGCACCCGAAGTCCCGCCACGAGTCGGAGCCGGAGGCGGAGCCGCGCGTGGGGACAGCGTCGGCGACCGTGCGGCCCGCCCCGGCCCCCGCCCCGGCGCCCGCTGCGGCGGCTCGCCCGCGGCCTTCCCGCGCCCGCCGCCTGGCGAAGGACCTGCTCCCGCCGATCGTGACCCGAGCGCTCAGGTCCCGCCGAAGCGCCTGACCAGCCCCGGGGCTCCGCCCCGGACCCCACGGCTCGCGCCGGACGGGCTGAGTTTCAGCCCGTCCGGCGATTGAGGACATTCCCCCCAGAAGGGCGTCCGGGGCGCGGGAGCAATCACCCCGGCCACCCTCAGCGCGGCGCCTCCGGTGGCCGCTGCCTCGGCATGTTCGGCCGCGTCCCCGGCGGCAACGGCATCCGCCCCGGCCCAGCCGTCCCGTCCGCCCGCCCCGCGCCCCCCGCGCCGCCGATCCCCATCCTCGTCGGCTGCGTCACCAGCGGTGCCTGACCCGACCGGAACTCCCCGATCCAGTCCGACGTCTCCGATCGCACCAGCTCCGCGACGTCCTCCGAGAACCGCCGCAGTACCCCCAGACACCGCTCCGCCGCCTCGCTCGCCGTGCCCTCCGTCGGGCCCAGCACCTCCCGTACGCTCTCCGACGCCCAGTCGAACTGCAGCGCCAGCAGTCTGCGCTGCACCGCCTGCGCCGTCGCGACGTCCCTTATCCAGCCCGATGTGAGCCCGAAGTACCGATCGCAGGCCAGGCACGCCGCCCCCAGCAGTAGCGACAGATACCCCCACCCCATTGCCCCCTCCAGCACGCCCGCCAGGTCGAGCAGTGGGAGCGCCGCCCCGGCGATCACCCCCAGGGCCGTGCCGAGCCGCAGAACCCGTGCCGTACGCCGTTTCCACACGCGGTCCGCGAGATACCAGCGCGCCGTACGCAGCGCGTCCTGTTCGACCCACCTGTACAGCTCGTAGAGGCGCTCCGCCGGCTCACCCCAGTCGCCGAGCGGAAACGGCCTCCCGGCCAGGTCACCGCGCGGCGCTTCGCCACGTTCCTCCCGGGCCGGCCCCCCGGGCTGCCTCTCCGGCTGGCTCACCGGTGCACTCCTCTACGACGTGACGACTGACGTGACACTGCGTGACGTACGGTGCGCGCGTGCGTCCTGGTGCGCAACGTTCTTCCTACCGCCGAATGGTGGGCTGCGCGCCGGAAATCCCGGTATTTCCGCCCACATGAGGGTCTTGATCAGGTAGAGGTTTCCCGGCCCACTCACTCGAAAGAGTTGGTCCCCGCAGGGTGGGGCATGGTGCCCGGCAAGCACGTAGGCTCGGCTTACCGAACATTCGTCGTCGAAATGCCAGGAGTGACCGTGATTCCCGGTGGTGGCCAGCCCAATATGCAGGAGCTCCTCCAGCAGGCCCAGAAGATGCAGCAGGATCTCGCGCGTGCCCAGGAAGAACTTGCGCAGACCGAGGTCGAGGGCCAGGCCGGCGGCGGCCTGGTGAAGGCCGTCGTCACCGGCTCCGGCGATCTGCGGGCCCTCGTCATCGACCCCAAGGCCGTCGACCCCGAGGACACCGAGACCCTCGCCGACCTCGTCGTCGCCGCCGTCCAGGCCGCGAACGAGAACGCACAGCAGTTGCAGCAGCAGAAGCTCGGCCCGCTCGCGCAGGGCCTGGGCGGCATGCCGGGCCTGCCCTTCTAGGGTCGAGGCGTACCAACTACCGTACGTATCAGCAGAGAACAGGAAGGCATTCCGTTGTACGAAGGCGTGGTCCAGGACCTCATCGACGAATTGGGCAGGCTGCCCGGCGTCGGTCCCAAGAGCGCGCAGCGGATCGCCTTCCACATCCTTCAGGCCGAGCCGACCGACGTCCGCCGCCTCGCTCACGCCCTCCTCGAGGTGAAGGACAAGGTCCGCTTCTGCGCGGTGTGCGGCAACGTCGCGCAGCAGGAGCTGTGCAACATCTGCCGTGACCCGCGCCGCGACCAGTCGGTCATCTGCGTGGTGGAGGAGCCCAAGGATGTCGTGGCGATCGAGCGGACCCGGGAGTTCCGGGGCCGCTACCACGTACTCGGCGGGGCCATCAGCCCCATCGAGGGCGTCGGCCCCGACGACCTACGGATCCGTGAGCTGCTGGCCCGCCTCGCGGACGGCACGATCACGGAGCTGATCATCGCCACGGATCCCAATCTCGAGGGCGAAGCCACCGCCACGTACCTGGCGCGCATGATCAAGCCGATGGGCCTGAAGGTCACAAGACTGGCCAGCGGTCTGCCCGTGGGGGGAGACTTGGAATACGCCGACGAGGTCACGCTGGGGCGTGCCTTCGAGGGGAGACGACTTCTCGATGTCTGACGCCAACCTGCACGCCGTCGATCAGGACCCGGACAGTTTCGCGGTCCAGATCGCCGACTCGATCGAGTCCTTCATCGTCGCGACCACGGAAGTCGCGAAGGGCGACGAGCCGGACAGCGCGGTGCCCTTCCTGCTGCTGGAGGTCTCCCAACTCCTGCTGACGGGCGGCCGACTGGGCGCGCACGAGGACATCATTCCGGACGAGCGGTACGAACCGGACACCGGCCCCGACGTGGACGTCGACGACCTGCGCGAGCGCTTCGCCGTGCTGCTCGACCCGGTCGACGTCTTCTCCGAGGTCTTCGACCCGTACGAGCCGCGCAAGGCCCCGGTCGCCTCCCGGATCTCCGACAACCTCGCGGACATCGTCACCGACCTGCGCCACGGTCTGGCCCACTACCGCGCGGGCCGCACCAGCGAGGCGCTGTGGTGGTGGCAGTTCTCGTACTTCTCCAACTGGGGCCCGACCGCCTCCGCGACGCTGCGCGCCCTGCAGTCGCTGGTCTCCCATGTCCGCCTGGACCAGCCGCTGGAGGAGCTGGACGGCCTGGACACGGACGAGGATCTGGCCGAGGACGCGCTGGCGGAGGAGGCCGGAAAGGTCATGTCGGAGGAGATCGCGGGCCCGCTGGGCCTGCGTACGGTCACCTGACGAGAACACTTGCCCGAAAACGATCTTGAGTCTAAGATCAACAGCAACGGGGAGTGCGTGACCACTCTCTCTCCGTTCGGGCGAGGGGGGCGCCACCCTTACCCATGCCCTGTGCCGTATTCGGCACCGGGGTTCAAACAGGGGAAGGGATTTGCGCATGCAGCGCAAGATTGCCATCAGGACCGCCGCGATTCTCATCGGCGCCGCCGCAGTGCTCGGCAGCTCGCCGGCCATGGCGAAGGACCTCGACTCGTACGCCACCGGCGCCCACGCGTGGAGCCACGGCTCGAACACTCAGGTCGCGGTCCAGGACACCAAGGCGGACGGAGACTCCGTCTACGTGAACTACTTCCGTTCGTCCAGCTCGAGCGACATGAAGACGCTGCACAACAAGAGCGGCAACGGCACGAAGGCGTACAGCCCGACCGGTTCGGCGGTCAAGAAGATCCAGGCCTGCCTCTCCCTCGACTGGGAGTCGGACAGCTGCGACTCGTGGCGCTCGTAGTTCTCAGCGTTCTTAGCGTTCTCAGCGCGTAGCACGTCTTAGGTGTGGGACCACTGTCCGCGGCGGTGGTCCCACACCCCTTTCCCAGTGAGTAACCATGGCGAGGACGAACATGACTGATCACCCCACCGCGCTCGAGATGACAGCCCTGGACTACTCGATCGGCGGCCGTACTCTCATGTCCGGTCTCGAACTGCGCCTGAACGCAGGGGAGTCGGTGTCCGTCATGGGACCCAGCGGAAGCGGGAAGAGCACGCTCATCTCCTGCGCGCTGGGGCTGTTGAAGCCCGATGCCGGCAGCGTCAGGGTCGCGGGGGCGGAGCTCTCCGCGCTGAGCAGGCGGCAGCTCGCCGAGCACCGGCGCTCGCACATCGGCGTGGTGTTCCAATTCGGCGAACTGCTCCCGGAGTTGACGCCGGTGGAGAATGTGGCGCTCGCCGCGCTGCTCTCCGGAGCCGGTCGGCGTACCGCCTATGAGGAGGCCGCCGGTCTGCTCCGCGAGCTGGGAGTGCCCGAGTCGAACGCGGCCACCGCGACCCTGTCCGGCGGTGAACGTCAGCGTACGGCTGTAGCCAGGGCGTTGGTGAACAAACCCAGACTGCTTCTCGCGGACGAGCCCACCGGCGCGCTGGACGCGGCGAACCGCGACAGCGTGGCCGATCTGCTCTTCAGCGTGCCGAGTCGGTGGGACTGCGCGCTGCTCGTGGTCACCCATGACGCGGAGGTGGCCGGACGGGCGGACCGCACCCTCGCGCTGTCGGACGGGAAGCTGCTGTGAGCGCGCGCTCCGAAGGCCACTCGCTGTGGTGGCAGTTGATCCGCATCGGATGGGCCGCCGGACGCTCGGGGACCGCAAGCCGGGTCCGCAATGTGGCGCTCGGCTGCGCAGCGCTGGCGATGACGCTCGCACTGTCGGCGGTGGCGGCGGTACTCGCCACCTACGACGGCCGCGACGCCCGCGCCGCGGCCCGTTCCCCGCAGTTCACCGAATCGGCCAAGGGCCCCGATGCGCGCGCCCTTTGGTCGGACAAGTTCGACGATGTCGAGAACCGTCAGTTCTCCGTCGTCCACATCGAGCCGCTGACGGACGACGCGCCCCTGCCGCCCGGTCTCTCCCGCTGGCCCGCGCCCGGTGAGGCCGTGCTGTCCGACGCCCTCCTCGAAGCGGGCGCCCGTGAGGGCATAGCCGGCCGTTACGGCAAGGCCGTCGGGTCCATCGACGAGTCCGGGCTGGCGACGCCGGGGGAGCGACTGGCGTACGTACGACCGTCGGCCGCTGTGCTGGACCGTGCGGCGATGAACCCGATCTCCGGCTACGGGGCCGCGAGTCCGGCGGCGCTGGGCGACATGCTGGCGGTCAAGCCGCCTTACATGCTGCTGGTCCTGATGCTCTTCATGCTGATCCTGCCGGTGGGCGCGCTGGCGGTCGCAGCGGCCCGCGCCGGCTCGGACGCCCGCGACCAGCGGACCGCCCTGCTGGGTGTGCTCGGCGGGGGATGGCGGGTGCGCAGCGCGCTGAACGTCGGTGAGGCTCTGCTGCCCGCCGCCTGCGGCGCGTTGCTGGGTGCGCTGCTGACCGTTCCCGCGCTGCTGAGCGACATCACCCTGCCCGGTGTGGCGTACGAGCTGTCCGCGGCCGATGTCCGCCGCTGGTCCTGGGCCGTCGTCGGCTCGGCGGTCCCGGCGTTCCTGCTCGTACTCCTCGTAGTCGTGCTGATGCATCCCGCCCAGCAGAAGCGCGGCAGGTCGACGCGTCCGAGGCTTTCCTCCTCACGGCTGCCCCGCTGGTGGCCCTACCTCTGCCCGCTCATGCTGCTGCTCGCGGTCCGCGGCCCCGAACTCGCGCCCGGAGGTGGTCTCCGACTGCTCGTCTACGCCGTCGGCGTCCTCGGAACCGTCGCCACGATCCCCTCACTCCTGGCCCTGCTGTGCGCGGCCGCCGGGCGGGGGATCGCCGCCGCCGGACATAGGTACGGCCGCTCGGGCGCCCTGGTCGCGGGCCGCTGGACAGCGGCCTGGCCCGGCACCACGGCCCGGCTGACCTCCGGCGTCATCATCGCCTTCGTCCTGATCGGCCAGGTCCAGCTGTGGCAGAGCCGCAACAGCGGACCGGCCGCAGAGGCCCGCGCCACGCAGGCCCGTATCGGCAGCAGCGTCGTGGTCGTGGAAACGCCCGAGGACCGGGCCAGGACCGAGGCGTTCCTCCGCGCGCTTCCCGCCGACGCGAACGCACTGTGGCTGGCGGTCGACCACAGCAAGGGCACCGCCGAGATCGTGGGCTCGTGCCGGGGCCTGACCGAACTGGGGCTCCCCTGCTCGCCCAAGAGCGCGGCGCTCTCTCCCGCGCACCTGGACCCGCGGGTGAGTGAGCTCGGCTACTGGCACACCCCGATGGGCGCCGGAAACGGCCTCACGGCGCGCATCGACGAAGGGCTGCCGAAGGACCCGTCCGGCCGGACACTGCTGCTGGTCGGAGCGGGCGGGAAGCAGCTCTCCGTACCTGGCGTCAAAACGATCGCCAATGCCCACCTCGGTACCTCACCGGCCGTCGGGGCGATCGGCAGCAGCTGGCTGAGCGGGGCCAACCTCCTTGCCCTGCAGAGCAGGTGGGTGCTGTTCTTCGGAGCGGCGGGCGTATTGGTGATCGCGGCGTCGATCGCCGTCGGAAACCTCGCCGAGTTCCTGCGCTTCGCCCGCCGTATGTCCGCGCTCAGCGTCCTCACCGGACGCCGAACGATCTTCTTCAGTGTGGCGGCCTTCACGCTGCTGCTGCCGCTGGCACTGGCCGGCGTGGTCGGCCTGGGCACACATGTCTGGCTGGCCACTCCGTTGACCAGCGCCGCCGACAGCCTCAGTTTCGAGCTGTCCTGGTCCATCCTGTACGCGGCCACGGCGGGAGCCGGAGTGCTGGCGCTGGTGGTGTGGGTCTGGGGTTCGCTGGCGGCTGTCCGGCAGAGTGCGTCGTGGCGCCCGAAGGCGGACTGAGCGGTCACGGCCGGCGGGTGGCCGGACTGTGCGGTCACGGCCGGCGGAGAGCCGGACCGAGCCGTCACCGCCGACGGATGGCCGGACCGAGCGGTCACCGCCGACGGACACCCGCTCGGGCCCTGTGACCCGCCCCACACTCGGCGTACCCCGCATCCACCGGGGCAGGCATGTCCACCGAGCGGCCGTGCCCCTCACCCGGTGATCACAGAGTGAGCGGGACATCTCACGATGTGATAGCACCGGGCCGGAGTGCGGCCGCTCGTTAGACTGAGCCGACCGCAGTAATGACTACTGCCGAAAGAACCGAGCGAGGAGCGCACGTGGGCCTTGTCGTGCAGAAGTACGGAGGCTCCTCCGTTGCCGATGCCGAAGGCATCAAGCGCGTCGCCAAGAGAATCGTCGATGCCAAGAAGAACGGCCACCAGGTGGTCGTCGTGGTATCCGCGATGGGCGACACGACGGACGAGCTGATCGATCTCGCCGAGCAGGTATCCCCGATCCCTGCCGGACGCGAATTCGACATGCTGCTGACCGCGGGAGAGCGGATCTCCATGGCCCTGCTGGCGATGGCGATCAAAAACCTGGGCCACGAGGCCCAGTCGTTCACCGGCAGCCAGGCAGGCGTCATCACCGACTCGGTCCACAACAAAGCGCGCATCATTGATGTGACGCCGGGCCGGATCCGTACGGCGCTCGACGAGGGCAACATCGCCATCGTCGCAGGCTTCCAGGGTGTGTCCCAGGACAAGAAGGACATCACCACCCTCGGCCGCGGCGGCTCCGACACCACCGCGGTCGCCCTTGCCGCCGCGCTGGACGCGGAGGTCTGTGAGATCTACACCGACGTCGACGGCGTCTTCACCGCCGACCCCCGGGTCGTGAAGAAGGCGAAGAAGATCGACTGGATCGCCTTCGAGGACATGCTGGAGCTCGCCGCCTCCGGCTCCAAGGTGCTGCTGCACCGCTGCGTCGAGTACGCACGCCGATACAACATTCCGATCCACGTCCGCTCGTCCTTCTCCGGGCTGCGCGGCACCTGGGTCAGCAACGAGCCGCAAGGGGACCAGCAGATGGAGCACGCGATCATCTCCGGAGTCGCCCACGACGTCTCCGAGGCGAAGGTCACGGTCGTCGGGGTGCCGGACAAGCCGGGCGAGGCCGCGGCCATCTTCCGCACGATCGCGGACGCCGAGATCAACATCGACATGGTCGTGCAGAACGTCTCGGCGGCCACCACCGCCCTGACCGACATCTCCTTCACCCTCCCCAAGACCGACGGCCGCAAGGCCATCGACGCCCTGGAGAAGGCGAAGACCGCGATCGGCTTCGAGTCGCTGCGCTATGACGACCAGATCGGCAAGATCTCGCTCGTCGGCGCGGGCATGAAGACCAACCCCGGCGTCACCGCTTCCTTCTTCGAGGCGCTCTCCGACGCGGGCGTGAACATCGAGCTGATCTCCACCTCGGAGATCCGCATCTCGGTGGTCACCCGCGCCGACGACGTCAACGAGGCGGTCCGCGCCGTGCACACCGCCTTCGGCCTGGACAGCGACTCCGACGAGGCGGTCGTCTACGGGGGCACCGGGCGATGATCCGTAAGCCGGCGCTCGCGGTCGTCGGAGCGACCGGAGCCGTCGGAGCGGTGATGCTCCAGATCCTTTCGCAGCACGCGGACATCTGGGGCGACATACGACTCCTCGCCTCGCCGCGCTCGGCCGGCCGCAAGCTGGCCGTGCGCGGCGAGGAGAGCGAGGTCGTGGCGCTGAGCGAAGAGGCCCTGACGGGCGTCGACGTCGCGATCTTCCTCGTACCGGACGAGGTGTCCGCGAAGTGGGCTCCGATCGCCGCGGCCAAGGGCGCGGTCGTCGTGGACAATTCGGCCGCTTTCCGGATGGACCCGGATGTGCCGCTGGTCGTCCCCGAGGCCAATCCCCATGCCGTACGGGCCCGTCCGCGCGGGATCGTGGCGAGTCCGCACTGCACGACGCTGGCGATGATTCCGGCGGTGGGGGCGCTGCACGCCGAGTTCGGACTGCGCGAACTGGTCGTCTCCTCCTACCAGGCCGTCAGCGGCGCCGGGCGGGACGCCGTCGCCGCGCTGCGGGCGCAGCTGTCGCTGGTCGCCGGTACGGAACTTGGCGCCGGGCCCGGAGACGTACGCCGTGCCGTGGGTGACGATCTCGGGCCCTTCCACGCGCCGCTGGCACTCAATGTGGTGCCCTGGTCCGGCGTGTTGGAGGACGGCGGCTGGTCTTCGGAGGAGCTGGGGCTGCGGGCAGAGACGCGCAAGATCCTGGGTCTGCCGGGGCTGCGGGTGGCGGCGACGTTCGTACGCGTACCGGTGATCACCACACACTCCCTCGCGGTGCACGCGCGCTTCGAGGGCGAGGTCACGGTGGAGCGGGCGCACGAGATCCTGGCGACCTCGCCCGGGGTGGTGCTCTACGACAACCCGGCGGCGGGCGACTTTCCCACGCCCGCGGACGTGGTGGGGACGGATCCGACGTGGGTGGGGCGGGTGCGGCGGTCGCCGGACGACCCCTGTGCGCTGGACCTGTTCGTATGCGGCGACAATCTCCGCAAGGGGGCGGCGCTGAACTCCGCCCAGATCGCGGAGGCGGTCGCGGCCGAAATCGGGCCGGGGTCGGGCGCCGAGGCTATTCTGCGACCGGGGAACCGGAGGGCTTTGTAGGATCTGTGAACGCCCTGTGAGCAAGTCGAAGGTCCGTACCGCTTGAACTGGGGTGCAAGGATGTTCGAAGATTCGCTTCCCCCTTACTGCAACCGGTAGTTGGGCGGGAAGCGTCTTTGCGGTCGCCCCATCGCGGTGCCGCGAAAATGGGGCATTGGGGAAGAGCGGGTACGCATGAGGGTATATGGATCACCGTCAAAAACGGTGGCGTACGCGTACAACCCTGACGGGGGGAAGCGTGTCCAACAGGCGTGGCAGAGGTTCTCGACATCACAGGGGTGGTCCCGGTTCGCGGCGCATCGGTGCGCCCGCTCCGCAGGCCCCGCCCGCCCGGCGGCATGCCGGTGATCGCTCCGATGCCCACGTCCCGCACCACCCGCATACCGTCCCAGCGCGAGGGCGCTGACGAAACGATGGCTGCGGGCACCACCGTCGATCACCTCACTGAGACCTACAGAGCCCACTACCGGTCGCTGCTCGGTCTTGCGGCCCTCCTGCTGGACGACACGGCCTCCTGCGAGGACGTCGTCCAGGAGGCGTTCATACGCGTCCACTCCGCGCGCAACCGCGTACGGGACCCGGAGAAGACCCTGGCGTATCTGCGCCAGACCGTGGTCAATCTGTCGAGGTCCGCGCTGCGCCGCCGCATCCTGGGGCTGAAGCTCCTCTCCAAGCCGATGCCGGACATGGCGAGCGCGGAGGAGGGGGCGTACGACCAACTGGAGCGGGACGCGCTGATCAAGGCCATGCGCGGACTGCAGCGCCGCCAGCGCGAGGTGCTGGTGCTGCGGTACTTCGCCGATATGACAGAGGCCCAGGTCGCCGAGACGCTGGGCATTTCCCTGGGCTCGGTGAAGGCGTACGGCTCTCGGGGCATCGCGGCGCTGCGCGTCGCAATGGAGGCCACGGCATGAGCGGGCACGGTCGGAAGTGGCACAGGTTGCACGGAATGCACGGATTGCGCAGGTTGGACAGGTTTGAGCGGTATGGGCCGGACGGGCCGTTTGACGACCGGACTGGGAACGGAATTGTGAACAACGGGCCGGAAGATGAGCTGAGCGGCCTCGGGCAGGTGCCCGGTGAGGGGCTTGGCGGGGACGAAGTGGCCTTGCGCCGGATGCTGCAAGGTGCCGTGGAGGACCTCAAGCCTTCCGACGGCGCCCTCGACCATCTGCGAAGGGCGGTCCCCGCAAGGCGCGCCCGTAAGAGGCAGGCGCTCGTAGGCATGGCTGCCGCGGCGCTGCTGATGGGCACCGCGGTCCCCGCCTTCGTCCATGTGGCGAACTCCAGCGGCGGCGACGACGCCCGCCCCGTCAACGCCGGACACGGCGAACAGGCGCAGGGCGGCACCGGGTCCGAGACGGGTGACGCGGGCGGCGAGTCGGGCTCCGACGAATTCTCCGCCGGCAGCCAGGGCAGCCGGCAGAACCAGGGCGGCGCGACCCAGACGCCGGGGGAGAAGCCCTCCGGCGCCACGGACGGCACGACAGGCGGCGTGGTCAACCCGCGGGGCACCGTGGCAGTGACCTCGCCCTGCGCCGCCGGCCAGCTCGGCGTCACCTCGGCGCAGGCAGCCAAGCCCGACGCCGACGGCAAGGTGTACGGCACCTTCCGCATTGCCAATGTCTCCGAGACCGACTGCGCGGTCAGCGGCGACGGCGCGGTCGGTTTCCAGGCGCTGGGCGCGGCCGACTCCGCCAAGATCAGTGTGCTCGATCACACCGCGGGCGACGCGGCGACCGGCCTGCCCGACCCCTCCCAGGAGGCGGCCACGCTGACGTTGAAGCCCGACACGGCGTACGAGGTGAGGTTCGCCTGGGTCCCGGCGGACGGCTGTCCGACCACCGGCGCCTCACCCGACCCGACCCCCTCGGACGGCGGCTCGTCGGGCGCGAGCGCCGGCACGGGCACGGCCGCGGAGAACAACCAGACCCAGCTCGGCAGCGAGGACGGCGGCACGGCGGACGGCAGCGTCACGGTGACCCACACGGCTGAGCCGGGCGCGCCGAGCGCGGAGACGACGATCCCCAACGCGTGCTCGGGCACGATCTACCGCACGGGTGTCCTGAACGCAGAGTGAGGGACGCGGCGCGGGGGCCGCGGGTGTGGGTGTGGGTGTGGGGCCTTGGCCGGGCTTGGTGCCGGGGCTGGCGCTGGGCCGGGCGAGCCGCCGGGCCGACGCTGGGCCGGGCTGGGATTGGGGCGCCGGGCCCGGGCGAGCCCCTGGGCCGGCGCTGGGCCGGGCGGGATGGCGCCGGACGGCGCTGGGCCGGGCGAGATGGCACCGGGCTGAGCTTGGGACGCCGGGGCGAGTCCAACTACACCGGCTCGGGCTCCAAGCCCAGCTGCCGGTCCCGCGCCGCCTCCGCCTCGCGTCGCATCAGCCGGAACCACATGAACAGCACGAAGCCGGCGAAGACGAACCACTCCCCGGTGTAACCCAGGTTCTGGAACGCCTTGAGGTCCAGCCCACTGCCCTCGGGCGCGGCTGCGGGCACAGCCTTCAGCCCGCTGTCCGCATCGGCCAGCGTGACCCACGCGTCGTACACATCGTCCGGCACCAGGTTCACCAGCGAGGCCGCGCTGATCATCCCCAGCTGCCCGCCCGGCAGCCCGCCCGCCGTGTGCACCCCGTCCGTGCCCGGGGTCTCGGAGGCCTGCAGCGCCCCGGTCACGGTGACCTGGCCGACCGGCGCGGCCGGGACCGACTCGCCCTTGGGCAGCCAGCCGCGGACCACCGGGAGGGTCCGGCCGCCGTCGGTCTTGAGCAGCGTCAGCACATACGAGCCGCGCTCGCCGTCCAACTCCCGGTCCGGGGCGAGGAATTGCTTCCCGTACCGCCCGGTGGCCATCGCCTGCCGCCCCGACGTCTCCTTGTCGACGGGCAGCAGCGCGTCGAGGGGCGCGGCCTTCTGCTCACCCGGCGCCGGCTGCTGCTTGGCCTCCTCGTGCGTGTCGACGCGGTCCTCGAACTTGCCGAGCTGCCAGGAGCCCATGAAGACGCAGAAGGGGATCGCCAGCACGACGAAGATATTGATCCCCCACCAGCGGGGCGTCAGCAGGAACCGGTACACACCCCCACGGTACGGAATGTGCCCGCAGCCTCTCGGCCCACCCCCCTGCCCGACCCCGCCGGTCCCGGCAGCACCGTCCCGGCCAGGTCCCGACACCACCGTCCCGGCACTGTTGGTCCCGGCACCACCTCCCGGTCCCGGCTTCCACCTCCCGTCCCAGCCTTCGCGTCCCTGCCCGGTGCCCCTCCAGTCCCGGCGCGTCCACCCGGCCCTGGCGCCCTCCCAGGTCCCGGCGCCACGTCTCCGTCCCGCCACCTCTACGTCCCGGCACCTCCGCGTCCCCGCCCGGCACCGCCCCCGTCCCGGGCGCGCCCCCGCCCCGGCGCCGGCTCCTCCGCGCTGTATCCCTAGCCCAGGTCCGCCCCCTGCCCCAGGTGCTCCGCCGCGAAGGCGATCTCCAGCCGCACCTGCTTGATCCGCTCCTCCACCACCAGCGAGCCGTGCCCCGCGTCGTACCGGTACACCTCGTGCACCGTGCCGCGCGCCGCCAGCCGGTCCACATAGTTCTCGACCTGGCGGATCGGGCAGCGCGGGTCGTTGACCCCCGCAGAGATGTAGACCGGCGCCCGCACCGCGTCCACATACGTCAGCGGCGACGAGGCCTCGAACCGGTCAGGCACCTCCTCCGGGGTGCCGCCCAGCAGCGTGCGGTCCATCGCTTTCAGGGCTTCCATCTCGTCGTGGTACGCCGTGACGTAGTCGGCGACCGGAACCGCCGCCAGCCCCAGCGCCCACGCCTCCGGCTGGGTGCCGAGGCCGAGGAGCGTCAGATAGCCGCCCCAGGAGCCACCCGCCAGGATCAGCTTCTCCGGGTCCGCGAGCCCGGAGTCCACCGCCCACTCCCGGACCGCCGCGACGTCCTCCAGCTCGATCAGCCCGACCCGGTGCTTGAGCGCGTCCGTCCACTCCCGTCCGTACCCCGTCGAACCGCGGTAGTTGACCCGCACCACCGCGTACCCGTGGTCGATCCAGGCTGCCGGCCCAGCCGCGAAGGCGTCGCTGTCGTGCCAGGTGGGGCCGCCGTGGATCTCGAAGACGGTCGGCAGCGGACCCGTCGCACCCGCAGGCCTCTGCACCAGCGCATGAATACGACCCCCCGGTCCCTCCACCCAGGCGTCCTCCACCGGCACCGACTCCGGCGCCTTCATCCCGGGCGGATCGAGCACCACCCCGCCCGCGGTCGAGCGCACCTGCGGCGGCAGCGCGGCCGAGGACCACAGGTACTCCACCTCCCCGTCCGGCCGGGCCGTCGCGCCCGAGACTGAACCGGCCGGCGTCTGTATCCGCACCAGCGCACGCGTCGCCAGGTCGTACCGCCACAGCTCGCCCCGCGCCTCGAAGCTGTGCGCGACCAGCAGCCCGGTGCCGTCCGGATACCACTCGGCGTTCACATCGCCCGGCAGGTCGATCGCGAGATCGGTCTCCTCGCCCGACGCAACGTCCCAGATCATCGGCTCCCAGCGACCGCGCCGCTGATGCCCGATCAGCAGCCGGGTGTCGCCGTCCACCGGAGCGAAGCCGAGAACCTCCAGACCGAGTTCCTCCGTGCCCCCCTTCGTGTCGTCCAGCTCGGCCACCGGGGAGCCTCCCCCACCGCCTTCGGCGTGGGAGGTGCCCCCAATGCGCAACACCCGGAGCGCCGAGTGCATCGCGTCCCCGTGCTCGGTGTGCTCGATCGCGATCAGCGTCCCGTCGCGCGACAGGTCGCCGACCCCGGCCGATTGCCGGTGCCGGTATATCTCGACCGGCTCCGCACCGGTCCGTACGACATGGATCGTCGTGCCGCCCTCGTCGGTCGACCGGCCGACCACCGAGGTGCCGTCCCGGCCGATCGCCAGCCCCGCCGGGTACGAAGGCTCGAGCCCCGGCGCCGCGGGCTCGTCCTCCCCGCCGCCGAAGGGCTGCCGCATCCACACCCCGAACTCGTCCCCGTCGCTGTCCGAGAACCACCAGATCGACGAGCCGTCGGGGGAGAGCACCCCGTCTGTCGTGCCGTTCGGCCGGTCCGTCACCTGCCGCTGCTCGCCGGTCGCCCGGTCCCAGGCATACAGCTCATACGTCCCCGTGGCATTCGACACGAAGAGCGAGCGGTGCGGCGCGTCCTCCGCCCAGTCGGGCAGGGAGACGCGTGGCGCACGGAAGCGCTTCTCCCAGTCAGCCATGCCGGGCAGCTCGGTCGTGCCGGGCAGCTCCGGCGTGGAGTCAGTGATCTCAGTCATGACCCCATTCTGCGCCGGGCCCCCGACAATCCGTTCGCGCCGTCCTCAGCCTGTGGATAA
The DNA here is from genome assembly GCF_042888505.1 of Streptomyces sp. NPDC002870. Classification (NCBI taxonomy): domain Bacteria; kingdom Bacillati; phylum Actinomycetota; class Actinomycetes; order Kitasatosporales; family Streptomycetaceae; genus Streptomyces; species Streptomyces sp. NPDC002870. The sequence goes on along the minus strand of NZ_JBIAPW010000014.1, from coordinate 38,477 downwards.
CTTCGTCTGCATGTACTCTCCGACCCCCGGGGACTGGCGCGAGGCCAACCGCTCCCGCTGGGACGAACGCGTTCCGATACATGTGGCGAGCGACTACTACGACCTGGACGCCTTCCGTTCGGGCAAGGACGTCCTGCGTGATTTCGAGGTCGCCGAGGTCGGTGACGTCACCGGCCGTACGCTCCTCCACCTCCAGTGCCACATCGGCCTGGACACCCTGTGCTGGGCCCGTCGCGGCGCCGCGCACGTCGTGGGCCTGGACTTCTCGGAGCCGGCCGTCGAGACGGCCCGCGGTCTGGCCGCGGAGCTCGGACTCGGCCCGGACCGCGCCGCGTTCGTCGCCGCCGACGTCTGCGACGCCGCCGAAGCCGTCCCCGACTCCTCGTACGACATCGCCTACACCGGCGTCGGCGCGCTGAACTGGCTGCCGGACATAACCCGCTGGGCCGAGACCGCCGCGTCCCTCGTCGCGCCCGGCGGTTTCCTCTATCTCGCCGAGTTCCATCCGCTCACCGACGTCCTGGACGATGCGACCGGCTCGCGGATCGTCAACGACTACTTCGCACGCGACGCCTGGATCGACCAGACGCCGGGCACGTACGCCGACTTCGACGCGGCGACCGTCCACAACCGCAGCGTCGAATGGCAGCACCCGATCGGCGAGGTCGTCTCCGCGCTGATCGCCGCGGGCCTGCGCCTGGACTTCCTGCACGAGCACGACATCTCGCTTTTCGGACGCTTCGGCACGCTCATGCGCCACGACGACGGCTACTACCGCTTCCCGGCCGACCGCCCGCGGATCCCGCTGATGTACTCGCTGCGCGTCTCGAAGGCTTGAGCGCCGAGGGGCCTGAGATCGAAGAGCCTGAGCATCGAAAGGCCTGATCAGTGCCGGCGCAGGGCCGATTGTCAGTGCCACCGTGCACACTTCCCGTATGACCGAACTGCGCAAGACAGTTGAGAGCTACTGGTCGGCTGCGGAGGCACGCGACTGGGCCGCGTTCGCGTCCACGCTCGGCGAGGACGTGCTCTACGACCTGCCGCAGACCCGCGAGCGGATTCACGGCAAGGAGAAGTACGTCCAGTTCAACCGGGAGTACCCGGGCGACTGGCACATACGCGTCCAGCGCATCGTCGCCGACGGCGACCAGGTCGTGACCTGGGTGCACGTCGTCGTGGGGCTGGAGGAGATGTATGCGATCACCTTCTTCACCGGCGACGAGGAGGGCCGGATCACTGCGATCACGGACTTCTGGCCCGAGGCGTACGAACCACCCCCCGGCCGCGAGCACTTGGTCGCGCGCTACTGAGAGGCCGACGGCAGCCGGATCACCGCGGTGCCACTCCTGAGGTCCACAGTCGCGGCCTACGAAAACGCCGCGCCGGCCCCGGTGATGTGTACGGCGATGGCTGCCGTGTAGCCGGGGTCCGTGGGCAGGTCGGCCAGCAACCAGTCGTCGTTCGCGGCCGGTTGGGACCCGGCCCCCACATAGGTGAGCGACAGATCCTCGTTCAGCCCGACGCCGGTCGCCTTCAACAGGGCTTCCTTACGGGTCCAGCAGCGGGAGAACGCGGCGGGCAGCTGTGCCGCCGGCAGCGCCGCCAGTTCCGTACGCTCCCGCGGGTGCAGCTGGGACGCGACGTCGGCGACCGTGTCGGGGTCGGGGACACGCTCGACGTCGACGCCGACCGGTGCCCCGGCCAGGGCGATCATCACCAGGCCGCTGGTGTGCGACAGCGAGAAGTGCACGGCGTTGCCGGGTACGACGGGCCGCCCGTGCGGGCCGCCGCAGTGGGCGCAGGGTTCGCGCGACAGCGTGACCGCTTCCGGGGCCTGCCCGAGCCGCTCGCCGAGCAGCCGGCGCAGCGCCACATGCGCCACAGCGTAGGCGTCTCGGTCGGCGTCCCGGAGGAAAGCGTCCAGCCGCGCGGACTCCTCCGCGTCGAGAAGGTGCCGGTGGGCCGCGGCGTCCGCGGCGTGGTCGGCGACCCGCCCCGACCAGAGCAGCTCCACGCCCGGCAGGGCCGCCGCGGTGTCACGGTCGGTGGGCGCCTCGCGGTCGCGGGGTGTCTCGCCGTCGTCATGCGGTGTGCGGTCGGTGGGTGTGTCGGTCGGCATGCTGTCCATGATCGGTGATCGCGCTCAGCTATGGAGGAGAATGCGGACCCGGGCACCCCAGGCGCGGTACGCCCGCTGAAACGGACCCCGAGCGGCCCTGAGGCGCGCCAAGGGTCTGACCCTCGCCGAGGATCAGACCCTTGAACAGCCGGACGAGCGCGTACGAGCCGCACGAGCGCGTACGAGCCGGACGGAACGGCTATCGGCGGATCAGATGTTGACGCCGAAGTCCTGCGCGATGCCGCGCAGCCCCGAGGCGTAACCCTGGCCGACCGCGCGGAACTTCCACTCCGCGCCGTTGCGGTAGAGCTCGCCGAAGACCATCGCGGTCTCGGTCGAGGCGTCCTCGCTCAGGTCGTAGCGCGCGAGCTCGGCGCCGCCGGCCTGGTTGATCACGCGGATGAACGCGTTGCGCACCTGGCCGAAGGACTGCTGACGGCTCTCGCCCTCGTGGATCGAGACCGGGAACACGATCTTGTCGACCTCGGGCAGCACGCCGGCGAGGTTGACCTTGATCTGCTCGTCGTCGCCCTCGCCCTCACCCGTGAGGTTGTCACCGGTGTGCTCGACGGAGCCGTCCGGGCTCTTGAGGTTGTTGAAGAACACGAAGTGCTGGTCGGACACGACCTTGCCGTTGGCGTCGACCAGCAGGGCGCTGGCGTCGAGGTCGAAGTCGGTCCCGGTGGTGCTCCGTACATCCCAGCCCAGGCCCACCACGACCGCGGTCAGGCCCGGGGCCTCCTTGGTGAGCGAGACATTGCCGCCCTTGGAAAGGCTGACACCCATGGAAATCCCCTGCGCAATCCGGCGCGGGCCGCGCCTCTTGACGATTCCTTTGCCCATGGGGGCAACGAGCGGCCGCAAGCCCTGGTTCCCGCGATCCCTCGTATGCCGCCCTCACCCTCCCCACCTGCTCCTTCTCGTCTCATCAGCACCTCATTGCGTCTTCTCGTCACATCGGCTCGGCTTCGTTCGTCATTGCTTATGACGGACCAAAACGAGGAGATCGTGGCCGATGGACGAGAACGACTGGCTGGCGGAGCGATTCGAGGCCAACCGCGCCGACCTCCGGGCGGTGGCGTACCGGATGCTCGGCTCGCTGAGCGAGGCGGACGACGCCGTCCAGGAGGCGTGGCTGCGGCTGAGCCGTTCCGACACCAGCGACGTGAACAACCTGAGCGCATGGTTGACGACGGTCGTCGGGCGGGTGTGCCTGGACATGCTCCGTTCCCGCAGGTCACGGCGCGAGGATCCCCTTGACGTGTACGTGCCCGACCCTGTCGTGAGCCGCGCCGACGGGATCGAGCCCGAGCAGGAAGCGCTGCTGGCGGACTCGGTCGGCCTCGCACTGCTCGTCGTACTCGACACGCTCGCCCCAGCCGAACGGCTCGCCTTCGTACTCCACGACATGTTCGCCGTGCCCTTCGACGACATCGCCGCGATCGTGGGCCGGACCCCGACGGCGGCCAGGCAACTCGCGAGCCGTGCCCGCCGCCGGGTCCAGGGATCGGCCACGGTCCCCGAGGCCGACCTCTCCCGCCAGCGCGAGGTCGTCGACGCCTTCCTCGCTGCTTCGCGCGGCGGCGACTTCGACGCCCTGGTCGCCGTCCTCGACCCGGACGTCCTGCTCCGCGCGGACTACGGCACTGTGCCGCTGGGCGTGTCCAAGCGGGTGCGCGGTGCGCAGGCGGTGGCCTCGCAGGCCCTGCTCTTCTCCAAGTTCGCCCGTTTCGCGAAGCCGGCCCTGGTGAACGGCGCCGCGGGTCTCGTCACGGCTCCCGACGGAAAACCGCTGGCGGTCATGGCTTTCACGGTCACGGACGGAAGGATCGTAGAAATCGACATCCTCGCCGACCCCGAACGCCTGCGCCGACTCGACCTGGCGTTCCTCGACGACTGACGGGCGGGCGGACCCGGCAGCTGGACACCTGGGACACCCAGGCTTCACAGACGGCTGCGACAACAGGAGAGTGTTGCAGCCGTCTGTGACCGAAATAGCCAGTTGGGACGCCTGTAACCAGTGGTCAGCAAGTGCGCCCGACGTACCATGCGCCGTCGATCGTGTCAGCCGATCCCAGCCAGGTGATGCCAGGGCCCACGCATCGCTCGTAGTTGGGGCCCCATACCTCCACTTCGATGACCACGCGCGAGCCGTCGCTCGTGCAGTGGTTGTAGTACGCGTCACTGGAGGTCGAGTAGAAGCCGCAGGGGTCGGCGGCCGCTGACGGCGCGGCGGCTGTGGACAGTCCGAGGATGAGGGTCACGGCACCGAGGACGGCCGGCAGGGAACGGCGAACGCTCATGGGTCAACTCCTTCTTGAGGGCGCGATGCCCGAGCACAGGATGAGTTGTGCACACGTAGAGCGTTCCAGTTCTCACTCTCGGTAGTAGTTGATCTAGCTCGTACGAATGAAGGACTTCACCAGATCGGGTTCGAATGCACCTGAACTGCGACAAACCCTCGTCTGGGCAGGGGCGAGAACGACCAAGTGCCCTGCTCGGCCAGCACGCACGACCCCGCTCGAAGATGCTCGGGCAAGCGCGTGCCCTTGTGTCACGGCGGCGGTCAGCGGCGCGGACCGGACCGGCGGGGAAGACTTATGGGGAAGACTTATCCGGTCTCATCCGCCCCCCCCCGCCCGGCACTGTGCGGCGCGGACGCGTCAGGCTGCGGCTTTGTCTGGACCATTGACAGGTTGCCCGTGTCCTCTCATTCTGAGAGCGCTCTCACGACTTCGTCAGCATCCACGCCCCCCACGAGGCAGAGGTCATGGACCGTTATCCCCAGCCACCCCACGCGTCCCCCAACAACTGCCGGCTCGCCCGTCAAACCCGGCTGCGTTCGCGCCGACTCGGGGTGGTCGCCGCGGCCGCCGCGGCGTTAATGCTCGCGATCACCCCCGCTTCCGCCGCGCCACGCGTCGAGAACTGGACGGGCAACTCCCCCTACTTCTCGAAAACTTCCGCGTCCGGCGGCACCGTCGGCGTGGTCACGATGTCCGGTGCCAACGACAGCAAGGCCCTGCGGATGCAGCTGGCCGCCCGCCCCGGCGTCGGTCCCGGCAACGGGGTGGAGATCACCAGCGACGACAAGACGTATCGCTATGGCACCTACGGCTCGCGTCTTCGCACCGCCGACTGCTCCGGACAAGGGCGCCTGGGCGTCGTCACCGGCACCTTCACCTATGCGTCCGACCATTCCGACGCCAATGGCAACGGACTTCCCGACAACGACGAGATCGACGTCGAGGTGCTCTGCGCCCAGCCGCATGTCATCTGGCTCACCCTGTGGACCGACTACAGCGACAGCACCGGCGCGGTAAGGAAGATCTCCCGCGCCATTGACATGCGTACGGGAACGGTTCTGTACAACTGTTACGTCACCACGCTCGGTGGGTCCTGCCAGAGCCCGCAGCCCGGCGAGAACAGCCCCGCGAGCGTCAAACCGATCGCCGGATTCAACTCCGCGACGCAGTTCCACACCTACATGTTCGACTGGCAGCCCGGTTCAGTGACGTTCTGGACGTACAACAACGACGGCACCAAGAACATCCTGTGGGACTACCGGGGCCCGGCCTCCCGTATCCCCGGCAAGCCGTCCGCTTTCATGCAGAACGTCTGGCACACCAACACCTGGGATCCGCTGGACGGACCCGCACGCGACCAGCCGCAGGCCGCGGTCAACGCGTACATCGACTCCACGACCCTGCCCCGGTGATCGTGCCCCTATCCCTCTGAACAAGGAGCGCCACGTGCCCGTCAAGCTGAGACGAAAGCTGCTGGTGCCGCTCATCGCGGCGATGCTGGGCGCCGCGGGACTGATGACGGTGGGCCCCACGGCACCCGCCGGAGCCTCCGAGGCCGAAGAAACCACCGAAGCCGCTGTCCCCGCGACCATCCCGCTCACCTTCACGAACAACTCCGGCCGCAGTGAACAGATTTACGTCTACAACATCGGGACCCGGCTCTCGACGGGTCAGCAGGGCTGGGCCGACGCGAACGGCACCTTCCACCCCTGGCCTGCCGGGGGCAATCCGCCCACCCCGGCGCCCGACGCCTCGATCGCCGGCCCGGCAAGGGGCCAGTCGAAGACCATCCGGATACCGAAGTTCTCGGGCCGGATCTACTTCTCGTACGGACAAAAGCTTATCTTCAAGCTGACGACGGGTGGCCTCGTACAGCCCGCGGTCCAAAATCCCAGCGACCCGAACAGGAACATCCTGTTCAACTGGTCCGAGTACACACTCAATGACTCCGGCCTGTGGATCAACAGCACACAGGTCGATATGTTCTCGGCTCCCTACGCCGTTGGCGTCAAACGCCCCGACGGAACCACCAAGAGCACAGGGCGTCTTAAGCCGGGCGGGTACAACGGCTTCTTCAACGCGCTCCGGGGCCAGCCGGGCGGCTGGGCCGATCTGATCCAGACCCGCTCCGACGGCACAGTGCTGCGCGCGCTGGCGCCCGGCCACGGGATCGCGTCGGGCGCTCTGCCCGCGAGCGTCATGAACGACTACGTGAACCGTGTGTGGAGCAAGTACTCAACCTCGACGCTGACGGTCACTCCGTTCGCCGACCAGCCGAACGTCAAGTACTACGGCAGGGTCTCCGGCAACACCATGAACTTCACCAACAGCTCCGGGGCGGTCGTCACCTCCTTCCAGAAGCCGGACTCGGACAGCATCTTCGGTTGCTACAAGCTGCTCGACGCCCCGAACGACCAGGTGCGCGGCCCGATCTCCCGCACGCTGTGCGCGGGCTACAACCGCTCCACGCTTCTGAGCAACCCCAACCAGCCGGACGCGAGTTCAGCGGGCTTCTACAAGGACGTGGTGACCAACCATTTCGCGCGGAAGATCCACGCGCAGATGGTGGACGGCAAGGCGTACGCCTTCGCCTTCGACGATGTCGGCGCCCATGAGTCGCTGGTGCACGACGGTAACCCGCAGCAGGCGTACATCACGCTCGACCCGTTCAGCTGATCACGCGGCTGACGGTCCAGCTGGGTGACGGTGGGCCACACGGCACAGCGGGTGCCCGGCGCGGAGCACCTCCTCGAAGTCCGCGGCCGTCGGCGTGCAGACGAACTCCACGGCCGTGCCGCGGCCTGTTGGGAGAAATTCCAAGATCTTCTCCCAGATGTCTCCCAGCGCGGCCCCGCACGCGAAACAGGCCAGGCGCCTACTCTTTTCAGTAGGTGCCTGACCTGGTGTTTTCTCTGTCGGGGTGGCGGGATTTGAACCCACGACCTCTTCGTCCCGAACGAAGCGCGCTGCCAAGCTGCGCTACACCCCGATGTCACCGACGTCGCGGCGACATCGATTACTTTAGCCCACCCGCGCCCGCAGGCGAAATCCGGTTTTCGCGCCCCCGCCAGGGCCCCATCCGGTGCCCACTTCGGTGCCCCGTCCCCGTCTCGGCCCCGCATCTCAGTCCCGCGCCGTCAGCGTCAGCAGCGTCGCCTCCGGCGGGCACGCGAACCGCACCGGGGTGTAGCGGTTCGTGCCGCAGCCCGCCGAGACGTGGAGGTATGAGACGTTCTCGCCGGACCGGTGGGTGGACAGGCCCTTCGCGCGGGCCGTGTCCAGGTCGCAGTTGGTGACCAGCGCCCCGTAGAAGGGGAGGCACAGCTGCCCGCCGTGGGTGTGGCCCGCCAGGATCAGCGGGTAGCCGTCCGCAGTGAAGGCGTCGAGCGTGCGCAGATACGGCGCGTGTACGACGGCCAGTGACAGGTCGGCGCCCGCTTCCGGGCCGCCCGCGACGAGGTCGTAGCGGTCGCGCTTGATGTGGGGGTCGTCCAGGCCGGTGAAGGCGAGTTCGTAGCCGTCCAGCTTCAGGTGGCCGCGGGTGTTGTTGAGGCCCACCCAGCCCGCCGCGTCGAAGGCGTCGCGCAGCCCCTCCCACGGGTTGTGGACCACGCCGACGGCCGGGGCGTTGCCGTTCAGGCCGTGCTGGCCCTGGGCCTTCTCGAAGAGATAGCGGGCAGGATTACGGAGCTGGGGGCCGTAGTAGTCGTTGGAGCCGAAGACGTACACGCCGGGGTATCCGAGCAGCGGGCCGAGCGCGTCCAGGACCTCCGGAACGGCCTCCGGGTCGGACAGGTTGTCGCCGGTGTTGACCACGAAGTCGGGGCGCAGGCCCGCGAGCGACTGGATCCAGGCGCGCTTCTTGCGCTGGCCGCTGACCATGTGGATGTCGGAGACCTGGAGTACGCGCAGCGGCCGCATCCCCTGCGGCAGCACCGGAACCGTCAGCCGTCGGAGGCGGAAGGAGCGGGCCTCGAAGCCGGCGGCGTAGGCGAGGCCGGCCGCGCCGACTGCCGTGATTCCCAGTGGTACTCCGTAGCGTGCGCGCATGCGCCCATCGTTGCAGACCCCGCAGGCCGGGGGAGGGGGTGGGCGGCCGCCGCGGGCACACCTTCCCGCAGGGGGAGCGCGAGCAGCAGGCCGAGCGAGATCCAGACGTACGTATTGCTGCCGAGGAAGCCGTCGACACCCGTGGCGTCCCAGCTCCACAGCCATACGACGCTGCTGCACAGAATCAGGTAGATCGCTACGGCCCACGTCAGCAGCCGCCGTCGCCTCGGGTCGTCCTTCCCGTGGCGCAGGCCGGCGTCCATGAGTACGGCGAGAGCCGGGAACAGCCAGACCAGATGGTGCACCCAGGTGACCGGGCTGATGAGACAGGCAGTGAGGCCGGTCAGGGCGAAGCCCGCCATCTCGTCGCCCGCGGCGACCGCGCGGCGTGCGCGCCACGCCCAGACGCACAGGAGCACGATCACGCCGACCGCCCACACCAGGCGGCTGGGGGCGCCCGGTTCCGAGAGCCGGGCCAGGACTCCCTGCCAGGACTGGTTGGAGACGTACGCGAGCGAACCGACGCGGTCCGTGTCCCACATCGCCTCGGTCCAGTACACGCGGGACGCTTCGGGGGCGGCCCACAGGGCCAGCAGCGTCGCGGTGACCGCGACGCCCGAGGCCGTGGCGGCGGCACGCCAGCGCCGGGTGACCAGCAGATAGCCGATGAAGATGGCGGGGGTGAGCTTGATCGCGGCGGCGAGGCCGATTCCCAGGCCCGCGAACCGCTCGCGGCCCGTGGACAGCAGCCACGCGTCGGTGAGTACGAGCGCCAGCAGCAGCAGATTGACCTGGCCGAAGCTGAACGTGTCGCGGACCGGCTCCAGCAGGACGAACAGACAGCCCGCAACGGCGAAGGCGAACCACCGGGACCAGCCCTGCCGGCGGACGGCGGCGCCGACCGTCCAGTACAGGATGGCGCCCGCCGCCGCGAGATTGAGCAGCGTGCTGATCGCGACGGCGCTCGGCCAGTCGACCAGGGTCATCGGCAGCATGCACAGGGCTGCGAACGGCGGATAGGTGAAGCCGTAGTGCGTCCCGGGCACCAGATACTCGTAGATGCTCCCGCCGTGCTTCCAGCTGTCGACGGTTCCGTAGTAGACGCCGAGGTCGAACCAGTCCCGGTGGAGCGGGACCGTCGCCAGGAAGAGCCCGACGGCAGCCGCGAGCCCCGTGACCAGGAGCAGCCGTCCGTGCGTGCTCGTCGGCAAGGTCATGCTCCCCCTCATGCGGGGCACCCCTTCATGCGGACTCTCTTTCATGCGGCGCTCCCCGATTCATGCGGCGCTCCCCGATTCATGCGGCGCTCCCCGATTCATGCGGCGCTCCCCGATTCATGCGGCGCTTCCCGGTTCACGTGGCGCTCGCTGGTTCACGCGGCGCTCGCCGATTCACGTGGTGCTCGCTGGTTCGTGCGAGACCGGCCGGTTCATGCGGCGGTCCCCAGCGGTCCGGACCCGGCGCGGGACGAGGCCCGTCCCGCGAGACGGTGCATGCACCACAGCGCGAGCACCGCGAGGATCCCGCCGAAGGTCGCCAGCGCCACCTGCGGCCCCTCCGGTGCGAAGCCATTGGGCAGCACGGCCAGGGCCAGTACGGCGCTCGCCACGGCGACCGCTCGGCGCACCGGCCTGTCGGGCCCGGCTGCGGCGATCAGGAACAGGCCCCACAGCACGTACCAGGGCCGTATCGCGGGTCCCAGGACGGCCACCGCGGTCAGGCTCAGCCCGAGTGCGTACACCGGGCGCAGCAGATGACGCCGCCAGGCGATCAGTATGGCTACGGTGGTGGCGGCCAGCCCCGCCAAGTGCCAGGCAGGGGCGGCGAATTGAGCCAGGCCGCTGCCCGCGCTCTCCAGCAGCGCGCCCGTCATCCGGCCGAGTGACGAGGTGATCGACCAGTTCTGCGGCGAGACCGGGGTGTCGAGGGCGGCTATCCACCCGTATCCCGTGCCCGCAACGGCCGTTGTCGCCGCCGTCGTCGCTGCGCAGACTCCGAGCACGGCCAGCGCGGCCTTCAGGCGCGGGGCCTTCAAAGGAGGGGTACGGCCCGCGAGATGGCGGCCCCAGAGCAGGGCGATGGCCAGTAGCCCCAGCGCGGCCGGGGCCTTCACCAGCGCGGCGAGGGTGACCAGTACGACGGCCAGGATCGGCCACCGGCCCAGCGCCGCCACCAGCCCCGCGCCCAGCAGCCCGAGCATGATCGCGTCATTGTGCGCCCCACCGACGAGATGCAGCAGCACCAGCGGGTTGAGCGCCCCGAGCCAGAGCGCGGTGGCGGGGTCAGCGCCGCAGTGCCGGGCCAGCGTGGGCAGACAGAGGACCATCACGGCGACCCCGAGCAGCGCTACCAGCCGCATGCCGAGGACCCCGGTGAACACCTCGGTACGGGAGAAGTCGGCTATAGCGGACGCGAAAGCGAGGAACAGCGGTCCGTACGGAGTCGGGGTGTGCTGCCACAGCGGCGCCACCTCGGCGTTCAGCGGCCCGCCGAGCCGGGAGGGCCCGTTCGCGTACACATCGATCTGCGCGTCGACCATCGCGCCCTGCGCGAGATAGCTGTACACGTCTCGGCTGAAAAGCGGCGGCGCCAGCAGCAAGGGCGCGGCCCACAGCCCGAGTGTGAGCAGCAGAGTGCGACGGCCCGGCGGCTCGGGACCGCGCACCCTTCGACCGAGCAGCGCCCAGGCAGCGACCAGCAGTACGAGTCCGAAGTACGCGGCGACCAGGCCGATCGCGGCCCGGCCGGACTCGGGGGCGAGCACATCCCGTACGGGTACCGCGCCCGCGGTCACGCCACCCGCGGCGAGCGTGGCAGAGCCCAGAAGCCCCAGCAGCTGGCAGCGGCGGGTGTCGAGGGGGACGGGGACGGCTGGCATCTGGGCAGACTGTCAACGGGCGGTGTCCTAAAGGCGACGCAGGCATCGCCATCGAGCGGCTGCCGTATGTCGGCCATATTACGAACGTACGGACGGCCACATACGGCGCGCCCTTCCACGGCGCCGCCAGGAAAATGCGCGGGCAGGGACGTCGCGGCACCTGACACACTTGGCCCATGACCACAGTCAAGCCTTCTTCATAGCCTCTTTGGTCGGGCTGCTGTCACGCGGTGGCTCTGAGCTGCACGCATTGCGGCCCCTGGTTGGCGGGTCGTGGTCCGCCCTAGGCTCTCGCTCATGACTGAGTGCGTGCAGGTGTACACAGCGACGGAGAGCCGTGAGGCAGCGGTGGCACTGGCCAAGGGTGCGACAGAGACACGTCTGGCTGCGGGTGCACAGGTGGTCGGCCCTGTCACCTCGGTGTTCTGGCACCTGGGCGAGTTCGGAGAGGGCGAGGAGTGGCAGGTGATCTTCAAGACAACGGCGGCTCGGTACCCCGAACTTGAAGCGCACCTGCTGGAGCACCACCCGTGGAAGAACCCCGAGATCAACGCGGTGCCCATCGTGGCGGGCTCTGCGGCCGGCCTGGACTGGATCGCCCGTAGCGTTGCCGAGTGATCACATGGCCGCGCGGTCCAGGAGTTCGGCGACGGGCGCGATCGTCCGGTGCGGCTGAAGCCTGAGCAGGAACTCGTTCGCGCGCTGTTGGGGCCGGACGGAGCCGATTCCGGTGGAGAGATCCATGGCCTTGGTGATCACTGTTGCTGACTGCTCGACTTCACCGGCGTCCAGGTACGCGTGTGCCAGCCAGGTGAGGTACAGCGACTTGTCGCGGGCGTGGGCATCGGAGAAGTCGGCCAGAGCTGCTTCGAGAGCGGGAACAGCTCGGAGCGGCCGGTGCAGCTCGGTCCAGCAGCGGCCCTTCATGATCTGGAGTTCGCGGGTGTCGACCCACGACGACCAGTCGGGCCCAGGACGGTCGCTGCCGTTGCCTGTCAACGCCTCTTCGGCCTGGCCGAGCGCCTGCTCGGTCTCCTTGGCCTGGCCCGCTTTGGCATGGGCCCAAGCGCGACGCTCAAAGAGAAGGGCCCGGACAGTCGGGGGTGCGTCCGCGCTGGCTGTCTCGCAGGATGCGGCAGCGGTTGCCACTCCAGACGTTCCGGTGCTGACCTGCTGGTATGCGAGGAACGCGAGAGAGTTGCCTGCCAGCGCCGCGTCTCGGGCTTCTGTCGCTGCCTGAAAGGCCTTCTCGTAGAGGGCTGATGCCTCGGTCTGACGGCCCGCGTCGAACGCTGCCCAGCCTGCCTGCTGCGCCTGCTCGGCCACCAGACTGAGGAGCTGTCGGCCGGTGGTCTCCGTGTACGAGGCGTTGCGCAACAGGTTCATCGTGGTGCCGAGCTCGGCGCGGTAGATGTGCCGGGTGTCGGCTCCGCCGAGTACGTCATCGAGGCTGCGGAGACGGATAGTGCGCCGCTGTAGGTGCTGCACCTGCCGCTGCCCGATGCGGCGGCCGGCTGTGGCTCCTGGCGTCATGGCCGCACTGGTGGCGATGCCTAGGGACGCTGCGAGGAACCTCCTGCGCTGCACTTCGTCTCCTTCGAGATCGACGGTTCCCAGATCATCGGTCTCCGGAACATCCGCAATTCTTGGGGCGACAGTCGCGAGGGGAGAGATCAGCTCCGGGCGGCTTGCGGGTGCGGGCGTTGATGCCTGCTCCCATGGGCGCGGTGCCATCCCAATCATGTGTCCGGGGATGCCCAGGGCGTCCGCGATGTACGCGATCTTCTCGTAGGTGGTGATCGCGCCGTCGCCTCGCGCCAGCTTCCCCACTCGTTCCGGCTTGATGTCGCACGCGTCGGCGATTTTCAGGAAGCTGATCCCGCCCCATTGCCGGGCCAGCTTGAAGACCTGCCCGAAGTCGTGCCGCTTCAGCGCGGCCTGCACATCGGTGCGGCCAAGAACATGGGCCGGTAACGCCGTTGGTGAGAGGGCTCCTGACACGCGCTTCCCCGAATCTGCCTGGGCACAAGGAATATCAGTGATTCTCCGCGCGGAGTTTACCCATCATGGGTACCCCTATCGCCGGGAATCGAAGAGGCGTTGAGACGCCCATCCTCTGAGGCATGCAGGAGCGACAGGATGCGCTGAACGGCCCGGAGATGGTGTGCCGATGGGCTCGCCATCCGCGGTGTGTCGGCCTGGCCCGCGTCGAGCTGCGCAAGGCGCTCGCAGCCTGGGGCCTGGCAGAGATTGAGGACACGGCTCTGGTCGTGCTCTCGGAACTGGTGACGAACGCGGTCCGGCATGCGCACGTTTCGCCGGGACGTGAGATCGAAACCCGCTTTCAACTGGCTGGCGAGGACCTCCGCATCGAGGTGCACGACGCCGCTGATGAGTGGCCTCACAAGCATGTCGTTGCCGGTGACTCGGAATGCGGCCGAGGGCTCGTTCTGGTCGGCGTGCTAGCGGACCGGTGGGGCGTAAGCGAACGCGGGGGAGTCGGCAAGGCCGTATGGGCTCTGATGACCGTCCCGCCTCAGGAGGGAGACCGTTGATGGACGGCACCCAGAAGCCTGTGGACGCTGGCGCGTTGGAGAGCCAGTCGGCGAGAACTCGCCCGGTGATGCGGTTCGCCGACTGGACGTTGAGCACGGACAAGCAAGGCAGCGGCCCTGTCTACGAGGCCGAATGCACGACATGCGGCGAGTCCTCCGACGCGGCGGAAACAAAGGACGAGCCCGAGCTTTGGTGCTTGCGGCACGCGGGCGCTCTCGGGCACACAGGCTTCCGCGGAATCACGACCGCGTTCTACCGTGCCGCTCTGGTCAACGCGCGAAGTGGTGGTGCGGACTCATGAGGCAGCGATTATGCGCCTTCGGAATCGTCGTCTTCTGGATCGCGGTCTATGTGCCGTTGGCGGTGATCAGTGATCCCTACTCGTCAGCCTTTTAGCGTCTGGTCTACGTAGGCCGGATGCAGGCCGGACCGCCCCCTTGGCCTGGAAGCATTCGGGGGCGGTCCGGGTTGGGGCGCAGATGCAACCCCGGTGCCGATGGTACCGGGGGCATCGTCGTGTCCATGATCGATGAGCCCTTTCATGGTCGGAGTTGAGCCAGCGACGGGGAAGGGACTGCAAGCGGATGCACGACCCAGAGGACGCGGATTTCGAGGGCGAGCCGTTCGATCCTGACGACGTGATGTGGGTGCGTGGGGTCGACTACGTGGCCGGCTGGCGTGATGCGGCGGATGTCGGCGCAGAGTTGGCGGCGGCGTTGGAGAGCGCGGGGTTCGACACGGCGGGACTCAAATGGCGGGCCGGGACGAACGTGGACGGGGCCGGGATGGTGCGGCTGGTGCTGTCGGCGGCAGCAGCTCACGACGTGGCGGCACTGGTGCGTGCTGTTGCTCGGCTTGGCAAGGCGAGTTGAGCCAGCAGTGATTTCTCCTAAAGGCCAGTGGAGTCTCGATGGCTGTATCAACGGGGCGCGCCATGCCGGCGCGCACGCTTTCCAGGTCTGTTGGTGTCGCTACGCGACCTGTCCGGGGCCGGTCATCAGGGTTCACGGCGGTGCGAGCGCTCGATGGAAGCTCAGCGCCGCTCCTTAGTGAACGACGATGAACGCGCCTGACTGAGCTCGGCCTGGCGCGGCGATCACGGCTCCGCCCGCTTGCTCCCCTGATTGACCGAGGCGGACCCTTGCACCTGGCACGGCTGTGGCACGCGCCATCCTTCGTTCGGTAGGACTAAGGCGTGGCCTACGCCGTGGTGGCAAGCAGGGAGTAGGTCGAGTTCGCAACTTCCTAGGCTGGCAGCTTACTTGGCGCCGGATTTCAGGTTCGGGCTTCCTCTGGGATGCTGAGTCGTTATCCTGCCCGATGTAGGCCCATGAGGGCGGTAATCGCACCATTGTTCCTATCCGGGAGATGGCTTGAAGGTGCTCGTCGGCGCGTTGAGCCTTGCGCTAGCGGTCGTGATTCTGCAGGCTTGGCTCAAATTTGTTTCGCGTGAGCCGCCACCCGATCCAAGTAGGCCGTCAGGCCGAAAAAGACACGCATTCAAGATTGAAGACGCAGTCTGGTGGATCGATTGGGTAGTAACCGCGTCGATTGCACTGGTTGTCCTTGTCTTGACCGCCAGTCATAATGAGAAACCTACTGCCACGATCCAAGTCGGCATTGGTTTTGCAGTCCTATTCCTTGGCTACAGCGTAATTCCGGTGTTCGTTCGTCAGATCTGTTACGACGGGAATGGGAAGATCAAGAGTTGGAAGCATGTCGCAGTGTTGAATCTCATCGGCATGGGTATCCTTCTCTCATCCGCGGCAGCAGGGGCGAACGTCAATGGATCATGAGAACGGTGAGGCGGGGCCTGATGTAGCGCCTGGTGGCTCGCATGAGCGGTCGAAGGACATCGGTGCCATTGTAGGAGCTGGCGCAACGGGTGTCGCATCTATTGCGTCAGTGGTCACGTCTATTGGTCTGAGTGCGGGCGGTATCACTTTGGCTGCGGGGGCTGCTGTGGCAGGAGCAGCCACTGCCATCGCTAAATGGCGAAGCAAAAAAGCTGACCAGTAATTCTGCCGCCCATGATCGGTGTCGGCCGAGCCTCGCATAGTGCAGCGCATCACAGGTCACGGGACCGGAGTTGGCGCAGCAAACAAGGGACAGGCTTCCGCACCTGTCTAGGGCAGCAGGCTGCCTGCTGGCCACTCAGCCTGGGAATCACTGATCGCTGATGCACGGTTCCAGCGTTGAGCTGCAGAACCACTGGTCTACGGACTGGCTACCGGCCGCTGCGCTGTGACCTGTATTGACCCTGGTTCACCGCCCGCCAGTTCTGGAACTAGTTCGATGGGCTCCTGTCGTTATTGGTCGTTGTTCGACACCCGTGTGCATCCTCGGACGACCCACGCACGGCCCCGCCCGGATGGAACGTGATCCGTATGACGCCCTTCTTGGAGAAGGTCGTTCGTGAACGGTTGCGCTTCTGGCGCTCGCGCCCATGATGGCCGAGTCACGTGCCTGCCGACCTGCTCCCTTCGATGCGAACTACCGGCGGGATGGTTCTGAGGGCTGGCGACGAAGTCGATCCCGAGCGTTCGTTCGGTCCACCCGCCGAACGGGGCCGGGTGACGTCACGCTGATCGTCGATGTGGCCTGGCAGCGTAGATAGGCTTGGCCGACTACGACACGCATATGACCTCAAGGCAGAGCGGCTTGGGATGCCGCACAATTTCTCCATGATTAAGTGGCTGTCCAAGCTTCGTAAGCGAGGCCCCCAGTTCCCTTCACTGCCAGCCGTCGCTGAAGAATTCCACCGAGATGCCGATAGACAGCAAGAATTGGCTGAGAGTCTTAGCGCAAGAAGTGGTACCCTTATCGGCTTTGCGGGGGTAATTGCTGCTCTCATCGTTCGTCAGAAGGAACAGCCCACGGATTTGGAGAAGTGGGCCCTGGTTTTCGCAGCCACTGCTGCGGCCGCAGCAGCAGTGGGAGCTCTGCACCTACCGACAAAATCGTCTCTGGACCCTATGCGGTTGCGCGAGTACATGGCCACCGAAGGCGAGCACGCCCGCCTCCAAATTCTTGACACCCGAATTTTCCTATATAAGCGCAGCCAGGAGCGTTTGCGTCGGAGGTACTACGCTTTGTGCCTCACTGTCGCGTTGCTGTTGGTAGCCCTGGCACTTCTGTGCTGGAGTGCTTGGACGCGATGAACGACCATAGTTGATGGCTGCTTTGTAAGCCTGGCGCCGATCACAGGCCGGTCTTGGCTGGTCAACAGGCGGACAACAGCGCTGACCTGTCGGCGCTTGCCTGCACCGCCTCACACCCCAATTGACCGTGGCTGACCACTCGATCTCGCACGGATCTGGCACGGCGACGTCGCCGACACCTGCCTTGTAAGTTCGCCCGGGCCGCCGTTGCACCTGGACGCGCCATGGGCAACGGTGCCGCCTACAGCCGCTCAATGCTGTTGCTGCTGTCCTTCCGTGCGACGCGTGAGGGACGGCGCGCGCCGGTCGGGCGGCAGGACAAGACTGTGATGGGACCTTTGGCCGGGCTCCTATGAGGTCACAGACGCCCGACCGGCCGCGCACGGGGCGGCACCGCCCAGGACGGCCGACAGATCATCAACAGGACAGCCGGACGGCGTCGGTCAGACGGAGAGTCAGGCCCCCAAGGCGGCACCACCGACATCCTCACAGTCAGCCGTGGATGTCAGCCACGCGGTGTTTCAGGCGGCCTTCTAGGTGCCAACCCTTCACCTGAAGTCACGAACCCCGCTCACCGCAGCCAACACTTTCAAGCAAAGATCACCTTTATACCATTAACACCACTCCGCTGCCCTCATTTCCCGGAAAGAACCGTCCGTGACGCCGCTCGGACTTTACTCTCACCAAGGAGAGAGAGGGAGAATTATGATCTTGCGCGAGTTCCTGTATGTGGACACTGACAAAGTTCGGGCGATGCTCGCGCAGCTTGATGGAGGCGTAGCCGAGGAGGAACACGAGACAGATCGAACGGAGAAGAGGAGTACCGTTGGTCCGAGAACCCTTGCGCAGCATTTCCAAGGTACGGGAAATGAAAGATCCACACATAAATCCATGGGGGATTCGACCTTCCCCATGCTTGAAGCGGCACTAGAGTCAGAATCCCTGCTCAAAGACATCTCTGAAGAGGCCGCAGATATCACTCAATGGAATAGTGGCGAACTGAGGCGCACCACGCCTCCCGGATCTCTGGTCAGAATTTCAGCACCAGGATCGCTCTTCGACTCCCGCTACATGGCTTCCGTCTTCGCGGGGTTCGCTGCCGCCAACCTTGGGCTGCAAGGCATTAGCGGCCCTCCCGCACAGCGTGTGGTTCCCCCGGGGAAGAAGAAGCAACAGTCGCCCCGACCTCGCGGTAGCGACGCGACTCCGCTGCAGCCTCAGCTTGAGGACATGATCCCCGACTTCGTCATGTCGGATGACGAGGGCGGAACGCTTGATGGTTTCTCGATGCGAGCCATGGTCCGGGTTGCGCGCGGAATGTACACCCCGGGCCTGCATATGAACCTCTCCCCCGTGGAGTCCGCCGACCCTCTGATTAGCTGTCGCCTCCAAGAGGGGCGGCAATATCTAGACACCGAGGCGGATATCCTATTCGCGCGGTACGGCACGGACGTCCAGGAGTGGACCTTGGTGGGCAGCGTGGGCCACTATGGCTCGCAGGACACAACGCTGCCGGACCCGGATTTCGTGGACCGGAATGGCGTTGTATCTCGTGGAGCATTCTCGAGCTACATCAATGCCACACTCCGCCATGTAGGCGGTCTAGGCTTTCTGGACATGCCTAAGTATCCGGGACTCTCCATGATCCCGTTTGCGGTTTACCGATCGATTCCTCGGTTCCCGGGGGCTCTCGTCGCATCCACGTAACCGCGGTCGGCGGAGCGGGTTTGGCCGGTGTCCTGCCCGGTTTGGGGTCGGGCATGATCAGGGGGCCGTACGCTTGCCAGCTACTCGGGCAGGCTTCACCCCTGCCCGCAATGTGACCGAGTGGCCCCCTGGTCTTGCTCGACACGGGACCCGAACCGGGGAGGTGGCTAGAGCCGTGGAGCCGACCCCCAGCCACAGCCGGCCTCTCCTCCTCAGCCAAGTTGGCTCGCTCTAGTCGCGCGACCGGCGGAGCCGGGGACGGAGCGGGGCGGAGACAGGAGCGGCGTCCCCGGCGGTGAGCCGGGGAGCGCGCGGCGAGCGGAGCGAGCCGCCTTGAGTAAGTGCAGAAGGTTTGGACCGATCCGGGGCTGTTAGCTGCGGACGGCGCGGAGCGTGCGGGGGCTGTCGGCCGTGATGCGGTAGGAGAGTTGGGCCTGACTGCCGCTGGTGCGCAACTCTTCGAGGAGCAGGGGCTGGTTGTCGGTGCCGTGAGTAATGCGCGTCGTGTGAATGACCGGAGTGGCGTCGGGGAGCTCCAGGGCGCTGCGCTCGTCAGCCTGGGGCATGCGCGCGCGTACGGTCTCGGACCAGGTGAGCTTGTGGCCGGCGGTCGCGAGGGCGGCGTAGATATCCTCCAACGCGGTGTCCGGGGCCTCGGCGAGGGCAGGCACGTTCTCTGCGGTGGCGAACGGGATCAGCACGCGGTGGAGGGCCCGGGTCTGGGTGACCTGGTGGACCAGCACACGGTCGACGCCGAAGAGCGCTTCCCCTTCGCTGAGTTCGAGTAGCGGGCCAGTGGTGTCGGTGGTCGTGGTCCGGTAGACGGTCGGTTCCTGTGCCTGTTCCCACGGGGTGGCATCGGGGGCGTAGGTCTTGCCGGTGCGAGTGATTGACCGGTCGATCGTGAGCGGCGGCGTCGGCGCGCCCTTCACGAAACTCCCTTTCCCGTGCCGCACTTCGATGAGCCCTTCGGACCGTAGCGCCGCGATGGCATTGCGCACGGTTGGGCGGCTGACCTCGTAGCGCTCAATCAGCTGAGACTCCGAGGGGAGCGGAGCGCCCGGCGGGAAGTCCCCGTCCGCGATGCCTTGCCTGATGGCGGCGGCGACCTGCTGGTACAGCGGTCCGGGGCGCTCGATGCCTGCCATGTCTGTGGGCCTTCCGCTCGTGGACGCGGGGTCGCTGCGGGCGGATGACGCCCGTCGTGTTACGTCACTCGTCAGCATAAGTGCTTGTGTTCTGCCGTCAAGTCAATGCATGGTTGTCACTCGTCAGTACGAGTGACGTCAGTCAAACCCCTGGCGTCTGAGTGGCCAAGGAGGCCAACTACCCATGCAGTCCATACCTGTGGACACGTCCCGGCTCGGCGTACTGCGGTGCGCTGTCGGCCCGGAGGCGAAGGTCAGCAACTTCGAGACAAAGGAGGTGAAGAAGGACCGTGACGGCAACACGATCTACACCGTGGCCGTCATGGTCCGGCAGGAAGGGCGCCGGGTATCGGTGATCGAAATCTCGGTGTCCAGCGAACCGAAGGGCGTCACCGAGGGGACGGAAGTACGCGTAACCGGACTTGAGGCGTTCGCCTGGGCGATGGGCGACAGGCACGGGATCAGCTTCCGCGCTGCTGCCATCACGCCAGTGCCGGCGGCAGGAGCGACGGGAACTGCCGCTGCCGGTAAGGCGGGTGGCGTGTGATGGGACCCATCCTGCTCGCGTTCGCACTCGCCGCACTGGCGTGGCTGCTGGTCGCCGGGTCGGCGCTCAAACAACGGCACCCGGTGTGGTTCTGGTACCTCACCGGCTACCCGGCCACTGCGGTGCGCGTGCTTTTCACCTGGCGCAGGGTTGCTGAGATCAATGGCCTCACGGTCGCACGCAAGCCCGCACGTCGGGTCTTCGGGGACCTGGAGGTGCGCGGTGAGCCGCTGCGACCGATCACCCCTCGCATCTCCTTTCCCCGCGCCACACCCACCGGCCTGAGTCTGGTGGTGCGGTTACGTCCGGGGCAGACTCCGGGGCCGTTCATCGCTGCGGCCGACGCCCTGCTTCACGCCTGGCGTGTCCACGAGGTGCGCGTGACCTCGCCCGAGCGAGGAACCGTGCTGATCACTGCCACCGCCCGGGACCCGCTGGAGCGGCCTGGCCTTGTCTCCGCGCCGGCTGAACTGCTCTGCGCGCTGCTGGGAGCGCTGGAGTCCGGCGGGGCCTGGGTGATGAACCTGCGCGAGGTTCCGCACTGGCTGATCACTGGCGCGACTCGCTCGGGCAAGTCCACTCTCCTCGCCCGGCTGGTGACCCAGCTCGCCCCGCAGCCCGTGGCGTTGGTGGGCGTCGACTGCAAGGGGGGCATGGAACTCGGGCTGTTCGGCAGTCGGCTGTCCGCGCTGGCGACCAGTCGAACTGAAGCGGTGGCCATCCTGGGCGCGCTGGTGGTCGAGACACAGGCACGGATGGCTGTCTGCCGCGCGGCTGGTGCCCGGTCCATCTGGGACCTGTCCGAGGGCGAGCGACCGGTGCCTGTGGTCGTGATCGTCGACGAGATTGCTGAGCTGTATCTGGCGGACGCCTCTCGTCAGAGCAAGGCGGAAGCAGAACAGTGCTCCACCTACCTGCTGCGCCTGGCCCAACTCGGCGCGGCACTCGGCATCCATCTCGTGGTGGCCGGGCAGCGGGTGGGTTCTGATCTCGGCCCCGGGGTCACCGCTCTGCGGGCTCAACTGGCTGGACGGATCTGCCACCGGGTCAACGACGCGGGCACGGCAGAGATGACGCTGGGGGACCTCAACCCGGACGCCGTTGACGTGGCGCAGTCGATCACGACTGAGGAGCGTGGTGTGGCCGTCTGCACGGGCATCGACGGTGGCTGGGGGCGGGCCCGCTCTCACCTCACGACCACAGCAGAGGCCAAGAAGGCCGCCACTGCCTACAAGGACCGGACTCCCGAACTGTCGGTCCTGAGCCGCTCCCTGGAAGTGCTGAACGGAGGTGAGAGCTGATGGCTGAGGAAGCAGCGATTCCCTTCGCGCTGGTCTTCGGGATCATCGCGGTCCTCCTGGTCCGCTCCCGTGACGTGAAGGCGTGGGAAGCGGTCATGATCGGCCTGTTTGGGCTCTACCTCGGCCAGACCCCGGTGATCTTCACCGTGGATGCGCTCGTGACCTGGGTCTTCTCCGGATTCACCCGCACCTGACAGGGAGCCCTATGCCGATGCGTCGTGTGCGCTGCCCTGTCTGCAAGGGCGAGCGCTACCGCAGAACCCGGACCGGACACCGGCGGCGCTGCCGCTGCTGCCGGGGCACCGGAACCATCCGCTGACCTGAACTGAACAGCCAAGACACCGACCGACAGGAGAGATCGACATGGACACAGCCCACCCAGCATCCGTCCGTGCCGCCTCGGCGGCTCAACAAGGGAGGTCCCCACCATCACCGCCGAGATCACCTCGGCTGACAGGCGCGCCGTGCTCGACCGCGCGGCGCGTCTGCGTCAGCTCACCGAAGTCGACCGAGACGTCATCCGCCTTGCGCAAGATTCCCAGTTCGCCCGCTGGTTGGAGCAGATCACCGCGACCGGCGGCTGTGCTCACCCCATCCACCTCACGGGCGCAACGACCGTCCGGGACACGTACAGCGGCGAGATCTTGCACCACTACGGCACGAGTGCAGAGCCTGGCGAACGACTGCTCGTCCGCTGCCGCAACCGGCGCGCCACCGTGTGTGCGCCCTGCTCCCGCCTCCACGCGGGGGACACCTTCCACTTGGTGCGGGCCGGCCTCGTAGGTGGCAAGGCTGTCCCGGCCGATGTACGGCAGCATCCCCGGCTCTTCATCACGCTTACTGCCCCCGGCTTCGGGCCAGTGCACCGCGTCACCGCCGAGACAGAACGCTGCCGTCCGCGTCGGGAGGCTGCGCGCTGCGAGCACGGCCGCGCTACTCGCTGCCCTGGCCGTCACACGGCCGCAGATCCCCTCGTCGGCCAGCCGCTCTGCCGCGACTGCTACGACTACGCGGGCCACGTCCTGTGGCATGCCCATACCGGGGAGCTATGGGCGCGGTTCACCCGTGGTGTCCGCCGCGTCCTGGCCTCGTCCGCCGGGCTGGTACAGACGCGATTCCCTGAGCACGCCCGGCTGTCCTTCGCCAAGGTCGCCGAGTACCAAAGGCGGGCGGCCATCCACGTGCACGCAGTCGTGCGCCTGGATGGCCCGAGCGGTCCCAACGACCCGCCTCCGCCGTGGGCAACCGTTGGCGCCCTCACAGATGCCGTGCGAGCTGCCGCGGAGGCTGTCACCGTCCACAGCTCCCACAGTCCGGCGATCGGGGAACGTGCCCTGCGGTGGGGCGTTCAACTCGACGCCCGGCCGCTGCGTGCCTCCGGCGACGTGGAAGGACCCGAAGATGCCGCGGTCGCCGCCTATGTAGCCAAGTACGTCACCAAGGGAGCGGCCGACACAGCCGCCGGCACCGACTACCGATTGACCTCCGCGGGCGACATAGAGACCGCGGTCGTCTCCTCGCACGTGCGATCTCTCATGCGCGCGTGCTGGCGTCTTGGCGGCCTCCAGGAGTTCGAGTCCCTGCGCCTTCGAGCCTGGGCTCACGCCCTCGGCTTCCGGGGCCACATCCTCACCAAATCCCGCGCCTACTCGACCACGTACGCCAGCCTGCGCGCCGAACGCGCCGAGCACGAGCGGACCGCCGTCGGCATCGATGTGCCCCACGACCCCGGCACGGCCACCGACGCGCACTGGCGCTACATCGGCTCCGGCCACACGCCCGGCGCGGCTCTCATCGCCGCCGGAATCGCCGAAGACCTCGCCCGAAACCGGGAGATCGCATCCGCAGAGCACAAGGCGGAGCGGCGCAGGAGGCGGGGGAACTGAGCGCACAGCGACGTGACAGAGCGGCGGAGCGAGCACGACATCTGGAACGCGTCTGCTCCCGCTTCCCGAGAACGATCAGCCCGGAAAACGCCCGCAGGCTGGCTCATTTACTCAGACCTCCCGGCGACGAGCAGACCAGATAGCACTATGGGGCCCGCCTGACCGCGGGCCCCATCGTCCATCCCCTCACAGACCGTCAGAGCGGGTTCGGATCTATTTCCACCCGACCGAAGTCGAAGTAGCGCCCCTTCGTGCTCGGCTCGGCGATGATCACCGCGTTGAACAGGAACCGCAGAACGGCATTCATACGGTCGTACTCCTTGGCCTTCACCAGCTCCGCCCACCCCTTCTCGGCGTTCGGCCCGACCAGCCCCCGAAGAACCTCGACCGCCGGGCGGACGACCAGCTTGCGCTCGATTTTCGCGATGCGCTCCTCGACCGTCTTCTTCATGGCGCGGTATTCCTGGGTCTTCAGCTCGCGGCTGTTCCACATGTCCTTGAGCTCGGCCAGCTCTTCCCGGTCGGCGACGATCGCTGCCTGATCCGCGGGTGAAAGTGCGGCGCCTTCTTCCTGGCCGGTCACGTCAAGGTGCTCCAGCAGGTCGATCGCGGCGTCGGTCACGAACTTCTCCAGCGGTGCGCTACTGGCAGTTCGGTAGCACCGCAGTGAGTCGGAACGAGCAGCGCGGTTGCACATGTACTTGCCGCCGCTTCCGCCCATGCGGTTCCCGCACCCCTTGCAGACCACCAGCCCGCGGAGGATGTACGGATGCTTGGGGGCGTACTTGCCCGCGTTCGCTGCGGTGCGGTAGCTCCGACGCTCCTGCACCTCGTCCCATGTGCCCCGAGGGATGATCGCCGGCCATTCCCCCTGACCCAGCTCCTCACCTCGAAAGACGCGGATACCCGCTACATGGCGGCTGTCCAAGATCGCCCGCACGTTCCAGGTGTTCCACTCCCCGCCAAGGGCAGTCGACTCGCCTCGCTGGTTGAGGTCCACAGCGATGCCTGTGGTCGTCTCCCCGTCGAGGTACCGCGAGAAAATCTCGCGCACGATCTCGGCCTCTGCGGGAATGATGGCCGTGCCGCTCTTGTCGTAGCCGTATCGCCGCTTGCCGGTGTGCGGCTTGCCGTCCTGGGCGCGGTCGATCAGTGCGTCTTTGAGTCGTCGGGAGGTGTCGTCGCTGGACCTGCAAGCGTGCGCCACCTCGATGCGCAGAAAGAACCGGTCGTCGGGGTCGGCAAGATCCCGTTGGTTCGCCTGACCGTGCAGGTTGATGCTGTTGTCGTCCGCGATCTGGAGAAGCTCCTCAAGATCGCGCGGCTGCCTCATCAGCCGGTCCGGGTGGTAAGTCAGGATGTGCCGGATGCCTCCGGACCGTGCGGCATCGAGTAGGGCATCCCACCCCTTCCGCTGCCGGTTGCGCTGCCACGCCGATCGGTTGTTGTCCACGAAGACCATGTGCTGATCGACCGTCACACCGAGACGCTGCGCGATGTCACGGCAGATACGCTCTTGTCGGTCGACACCGGTTTGATCGTCGTCGTTGACGTGCGATATCCGGCAGTAGATCGCCGCCGGTTCCCCTGTCCAGTCGGTACGACTGCGCTTGTCCCGCTGTGCCCCGGCTATTCGGGCGAGCCTGCGGAGCCGTTCCGAGTCATTGTTGACCTGCGAATCCTCGTTGACCGGGTCCATGAGAAAAGGCTATGAAGAAGTTATGACTACGCTCAAGTCCAAGCTGCATGAAGACCTCACCGCGGCGATCAGGGCGCGCGACGAACTGCGCTCCTCCACGCTCCGGTTGACCCTCGCCGCGATCACCAAGGAAGAGGTCTCGGGCAAGACGGCCCGCGAGCTCTCCGACGACGAGGTGCAGAAGGTGATCGCCAAGGAGGCGAAGAAGCGCCGCGAGGCCGCGGAGGCCTTCGCCCAGGGCGGCCGTCCCGAGCAGGCCGAGCGGGAGCAGGCGGAGGGCGCGCTGCTCGACGCGTACCTGCCGCAGCAGCTGACCGACGACGAGCTCGGCGCGATCGTCGCGCAGGCCGTCGAGGAGGCGAAGGCCGCGGGCGCCGAGGGGCCGCGCGCCATGGGCGCCGTCATGAAGATCGTGAACCCGAAGGTGGCGGGGCGCGCCGAGGGCGGTCGGGTGGCCGCCGTGGTGAAGCAGCTCCTCGCCGGCTGACGGAGGTTGCGAGACAGAAGTTACGAGATGAGGGGGACCCGGCCACCGGCCGGGTCCCCCTCATCGTGGCCCTCTCGTGGTTCTCTCGTGGTCCGCGCGTGATCCTTCGCGCGGCAACCGCCCTACGGCCAGTTGCCGCCGCTCCCGCCGCCGTTCCCCTGGCCGCGGTTGTTCCCGCCGCCGATCAGGTCCGGCGGGATCGAGATCCCGGGCCACGGCTGCTGCCCGCCGTTGGTCTGGCCGCGGTTGTCGCCGGGCTTGCTGCCAGGCTTTCCCTTGTCGTCCTTCTTCGGCGGGTCCGGGATCACGACGCTGTTGAACGCGGGAGCGGGCTGCCCGTCCAGGGCACCGGTCATCGCGTCCTTCCAGATCGGTCCGGGGACCTGACCGCCGAACACCTTGGCGTGGTACTGACCGCCGATGGTGATGTTCTCCATCTTCACCTGCTGGCTGGGGCTGCCGACCCAGACGGCCCCGGACAGGTTCGGGGTGTAGCCGACGAACCAGGCGTTCCTCCGGCCGTCCGTCGTACCGGTCTTGCCCGCGTTGTCACGGCTCTGGAGACCGGCCTGCTGGCCCGTACCGGAGTCGATCACTCCACGCAGCAGCGTGTTGATGGTGTCGGCCGTCCGATCGCTCATGGCCTTGCCGCAGGTGGAAGCCGGCACCTCGAGGCTCTTGCCGTCGGCCGTACTGATGGACTCGATGGCGGTCGGGGTGCAGTACATTCCGCGGTTGGCGAAGGTCGCGTACGCGTTGGCCATGGTCAGTGGCGAGATGCCGGTGGAGCCCAGGGTCAGGGGGGAGGGCTCCTCGGGGAGCTTCTTGCCGTTGCCCTGCACCACGCCGAGCTTCTGGGTCATCTCCATGACCGGGCACAGACCGATTTCGGCGATCATCTGCACGAAGTAGGTGTTGACCGACTTCTCCATCGCTTCCTTGAGAGCGTACGGACCCACCTCGGCCTTGTTCTCGTTCTCCAGGCGCTGCTTGTCGCCGATGTTGACCCACGGCTTTCCGCTGCAGGTCCCGATCGACGACGGATACGGCATCTGGTACGGCGCCGGATACACCTGCGTCGGCGGCTTGCCCTGTTCCAGGGCTGCCGACGCGACGAACGGCTTGAAGGTCGAGCCGACCGGGAAGCCGTAGTTCGAGCCGCCCATGCCCTGGTTGACCGAATAGTTTATCTGGGTCTCGGTCTTGCCGAAGCCGTACGGCCTGGACTGGCCCATCGCCAGGATCTTGCCGGTGCCGGGCTGGACCATCGTTATGGCGGTGGCGACATTGTCCGTCTGGTAGACGTGCTTGCTGATCGACTTCTGCGCCGACCGCTGTGCCTGCGGGTCCAGCGTCGTCTTGATCGTGAGACCGCCCCGGTTCCAGACCTTGGCCCGGGCCTCCTGGGTCTTCCCGAAGACCGGGTCGGAGAGGAACACCTCGCGTACGTAGTCGCAGAAGAAGCCCGCGCCGTTGACCGCCGTGATGCAGCCGTTCTTCGGCTTGCTGACCTTCAGCCCGATCGGGGTCGCCATCGCCCGGTCGGCTTCCTCCTGCGTGATGTCGCGGACCTCGGCCATTCGCTGCAGCACGATGTTGCGACGCTTGGTGGCTTCCTGGGTGTCATTGACCGGGTCGTAGCGGCTGGGGGACTGGACGATGCCCGCGAGCATCGCCGCCTCCTCCAGCTTCAGGTCCTTGGCCGACTTGGAGAAGTAGCGCTGGGACGCCGCCTCGATGCCGTACGCCTGCTGCCCGAAGAAGGTGATGTTGAGGTAGTTCTCGAGGATCTTCTTCTTGCCCAGCTCTTCCTCGACCTGGATCGCGAACTTGAGTTCCTGGATCTTGCGGCCGAGCGTCTGCTGGATGGCCTGGGCGACCTTGTCCGGGTTGTCGCCGGCTTCCTCGACGAAGACGTTCTTCACATACTGCTGGGTGAGGGTGGAGGCGCCCTGGGAGACGCCGCCCGTCTGGGCGTTGCGGTTCAGCGCGCGCAGGACGCCCTTGAGGTCGATCGCGCCGTGCTCGTAGAAGCGCGAGTCCTCGATCGCGACGATCGCCTTCTGCATGTACGGGGAGACGTCCTTGAGCGGCACCACCGTGCGGTCGCGGGAGTAGACCGTGGCGATCTGGCCGCCCTTCGAGTCCAGGATGGTGGTGCGCTGGCTCAGCGGGGGCGTCTTGAGGTTGGCGGGGATCTCGTCGAATCCCTCGACCGTTCCCTTGGCCGCGAGTCCCAGCGCACCGGCGGCGGGCAGGGCGATGCCTGCCAGCACCGCTCCGGAGAGCACACTGACACCGAGGAACTTGGCGGCCTGCTGGGTCCCTGTCAGACCTCCGCCCGAGCGCTTCTTTGGCATGAGGGCAGCCTACGTTCTCATTCGCCGGACACGCGTATAGGCCTTGGCCTAAGCTGCTCTCAACTGTCACAGCTGTGCGGTTTCGCATCAAGGCCCCCCACCACTCCCGCTGTACCTGAATCTGGCGGACCCTTGTCCGAATCCGCCTCATGCGTCGTTCGACGTCCGTTGTGACCCAACTGAATTGCCCCGCTTTGTCGGGATAGTCGTGTATGCCCCCAGCTCACTCCCCTGGGTGATCTGCCGCGTACGCATAGTCCGTTCGGGCCATTCAAGATTGGGCCCGAAGGGGGTGTTGCGCTGTGCCCACCTTCCGTAACGTCCTCAACTGGCAGCGGTGAATATGCCGCTGCCGCCGTGGGGGAGCCTCGATTCGGGAGAGGACGGCGCCGGCATGGGCTGGGTAACCGACTGGAGTGCGCAGGCAGCCTGCCGCACTACCGATCCGGATGAACTGTTCGTACAAGGGGCAGCGCAGAACAGGGCAAAGGCGGTGTGCACCGGTTGCCCGGTGCGGACCGAGTGCCTTGCCGATGCGCTCGACAACCGCGTCGAGTTCGGCGTGTGGGGGGGTATGACTGAGCGGGAGCGGCGCGCACTGCTGCGCAGGCGTCCCACGGTCACCTCGTGGCGCAGACTGCTTGAGACCGCGCGCACGGAGTACGAGCGCAGCGCGGGCATCCTGCCCGTGGGCCTCGACGACGACGAGACATACGAGACGTACGCAGCGGTGGGCTAGCCCCTGCTGTTGTTCTACGCAGCTCCGGCCGGGGTCTGACCACCGGTCGCGAGTCGATCACCGATGGCCCGCAGGCCGGCGAGGTCGTGTACGTCGCCGGGCAGCGCGGGCACTTGGGCCACCGCCACTTCGGGGTGGAGCGCGGTGAAGCGGTCGCGCGTTCGCTGTTCACGCGCGAGCACCTGCATCCGTTCGGCGTGCAGGCGCAGCAGACCCGCCGTCAGCTGTTCTGTGGTGGGATCCATGGCGGTGTGATCCACGGATGTCTGATCCACGGCCTCGGTGCGAGCCACGGCCTCGGTGCGAGCCACGGCCTCGGTGTGGGTCACGGACGGGGATTCGGGAGAGGCGGCCGTGGCGTCACGCACACCAGCCTTCCCGGGCCTCTGATCCACAATGCCGCCTTCGTCAAGATTTTCCGCGGCGGCAAGCGCCCGCTCGGCCGACAGCCGGGTGGCGCCGCTGCCATGGACCCGGTTGAGGACCAGGCCGGCCAGCGGCATCTCCTCCGCCGCCAGCCGTTCCACGAAGTACGCCGCCTCCCGCAGCGCGTCCCGCTCCGGCGCCGCGACCACCAGGAACGCCGTGCCGGGTGCCTGCAGCAGCCGGTAGGTGGCGTCGGCCCGGGTGCGGAAGCCGCCGAACATGGTGTCCATCGCGGCCACGAAGGTCTGTACGTCGCGCAGGAGTTGACCGCCGAGCAGCTTGCCGAGGGTGCCGGTCATCATCGACATGCCGACATTGAGAAACTTCATCCCCGCCCGGCCGCCCATCTTCGCCGGGGCCATCAGCAGCTTGATGAACTTCCCGTCGAGGAACGACCCCAGGCGCTTGGGCGCGTCCAGGAAGTCCAGCGCGGAGCGCGACGGCGGGGTGTCGACGACGATCAGGTCCCACTCGTCGCGGGCGCGCAGCTGGCCCAGCTTCTCCATCGCCATGTACTCCTGCGTGCCCGCGAAACCGGCCGACAGGGACTGGTAGAAGGGGTTCTCCAGTATCGCGCGGGCCCGCTCGCCGTCCGCGTGCGCCTCGACGATCTCGTCGAAGGTCCGCTTCATGTCGAGCATCATGGCGTGCAGTTCGCCGTCGCCCTCGATGCCCTTGACCCGGCGCGGGGTGTTGTCGAGGGAGTCGATGCCCATGGACTGGGCGAGCCTGCGGGCCGGGTCGATGGTGAGGACGACGACCTTGCGTCCGCGTTCAGCCGCCCGTACGCCGAGAGCCGCGGCGGTTGTCGTCTTGCCGACGCCGCCCGCGCCGCAGCACACGATGATGCGGGTGGCGGGGTCGTCGATCAGCGGATCGACCTCGAGAGCGGCCGACGCGTCCAGGGTCATGTGCCGGTCCCTTGCTTTCGCAGTTCCTTCGCCAGTTGGTAGAGCCCGGCCAGGTCGACTCCCTCGCTCATCAGGGGGAGTTCGTACGCAGGCAGGTCGAGTCCGGACAGTGCCGCGCGCTGCTCGCGCTCCAGCTCGACACGCTGGGCGTGGTCGGCGGCCTGCTCCAGGAGCGGTGTGACGAGCTTCGCCGAGCCGCTGACGCCCGCCGTCGTGAGCGCCTTGGCGATGTCGCGCCGGTCGCTCGCCGCACTGCGCACCGCCCCCTCGTCGAGGATGTGCGGACGCACCATGTTCACGATCACCTTGCCGACGGGAAGGTCGGCGGCGCGCAGCTCGGCGACGCCGTCCGCGGTCTCCTGGACCGGCATCTCCTCGAGCAGCGTCACCAGATGGACGGCCGTCTGGGGGGACTTGAGGACGCGCATCACGGCCTGGGCCTGATTGTGTATCGGGCCGAACTTGGCCAGGCCCGCCACCTCGTCGTTCACGTTCAGGAAGCGGGTGATGCGGCCGGTGGGCGGCGCGTCCATCACCACGTAGTCGTACGCGAATGTCCCCTGCTTGGTCTTGCGGCGTACGGCTTCGCAGGCCTTGCCGGTCAGCAGCACGTCGCGGACGCCGGGCGCGACGGTCGTCGCGAAGTCGATCGCGCCGAGCTTCTTGAGGGCACGGCCGGCACTGCCCAGCTTGTAGAACATCTGGAGATAGTCGAGGAGCGCGCGCTCGGCGTCGATGGCCAGCGCGAACACCTCGCCGCCGCCGGACGAGACGGCGATTTTCCGCTCCTCGTACGGAAGCGCCTCTGTCTCGAAGAGCTGCGCGATGCCCTGTCTGCCCTCGACCTCGACGAGGAGAGTCCGCTTCCCCTCGGTTGCGAGGGCGAGCGCGAGGGCGGCGGCGACCGTCGTTTTACCGGTACCGCCCTTGCCGCTGACGACCTGGAACCTGCTCACGTATTCGAGCCTAACCAGTCGGGCCGCCGCCTACGCACGAGGCTGCCTGCGGGCTGCGTCACGAGGCTGCCCTTCGGTGCGGCTACAGTCGGATCCATGACCAAGTGGGAATACGCGACCGTGCCCCTTCTCGTGCACGCGACCAAGCAGATTCTGGACACCTGGGGCGAGGACGGCTGGGAGCTCGTCCAGGTCGTCCCCGGGCCGAACAACCCCGAGCAGCTCGTGGCGTACTTGAAGCGGGAGAAGACCCCGTGAGCGACGCGCGCGCGGCTGCCGGGCCGCCGTCGAACACGATGCCTGTATCTCTGCGCCGCGTGGGCGGAGACGCGATCGAAAGGGTAGGGGCATGAGCGGCGTTGTCGACGCGAAGCTCGCCGAGCTCGGGCTGACGCTGCCGGAGGTCGTGCCGCCGCTGGCCGCGTACCAGCCGGCTGTGATCTCGGGTGTGTACGTCTACACCGCGGGCCAGCTCCCGATGGTGGAGGGCAAGCTTCCGGTCACCGGCAAGGTGGGCGGTGAGGTCACCCCGGAGGAGGCCAAGGAGCTCGCCCGCACCTGTGCGCTGAACGCGCTGGCCGCCGTGAAGTCGGTCGTCGGCGATCTCGACCGGGTCGCGCGGGTCGTGAAGGTCGTCGGCTTCGTCGCCTCTGCCGCGGACTTCACCGGCCAACCCGCCGTGATCAACGGCGCGAGCGAGCTGCTGGGTGCGGTGTTCGGCGACAAGGGTGTGCACGCGCGCAGTGCGGTGGGCGTCGCGGTGCTGCCGCTGGACTCTCCGATCGAGATCGAGATCCAGGTGGAGCTCGTCCAGGACTGAAGCTGGGTACTGAACCCCAGGGCTGAGCCTCGGGACTGAACCCCAGGGCTGAACCCGGACTGAACCGCCGGTCAGCCTGCAGATGGCCCCGTGCCTGCCGATTCTCCGGCGGGCGCGGGGCTTTTTCGTCTGCGGCAATCCCCTGCATCTCTCTTGACGTGGACGCGTCGGCTGGTGTGATCTGTCCATGGTTAGGAACGTTTCCTAACCATCTGAACGCCAGAACGAATCCAGAATGCCTGAACGCCGTACGTCTCCATCTCCCTCGTCCCCCAACGAAAGTGGGAGGGATCCGTGGCATCAATCCCCCGTCGGTCGCCCAGAGCGATCGGCGTTCTCGTGGCTGCGGCCACCGCAGCGTTATCCGTGGCCTTACCGACCCTGAGCAACGCCCAGCCCGCCGCCCCCGCAAAAGCATCCTCGAAGGCCTCCGCAAAGGCAGGCGCCGTCGAGGCCGCACCCGTCCGCTACGAAGCCGAAGCGGCGACCATCTCGCAGGGCGCCGCCGAGTCCAACCACACCGGCTTCTCCGGCACCGGTTTCGTCAACTACACCAATGTCGCCGGCGGCTATGTGGAGTTCACCGTCAACGCCCCGGCGGCGGGCAGCGCCACCCTGGCGCTCGGCTTCGCCAACGGCACCACGGGGAACCGCCCGCTGGACATCGCCGTCAACGGAGCCGCCGCCGGAAACGTGGCATTCCAGCCCACAGGCGCCTGGACCACCTGGTCCTCGGTCACCACCACGGTCACGCTCAAGGCCGGCGCCAACACCGTCCGGGCCACCGCCACGGCCGCCGAGGGCGGCCCCAACCTCGACTTCATCGACGTCACACCCGCCGACGGCCAGGCAGGCACGGACTACGAGGCCGAGTCCGGGACGGTCTCCCAGGGCGCCGTCGAGTCCAACCACGCCGGCCACTCCGGCAGCGGCTTCGTCAACTTCCAGGCCGTGACGGGTGCGTATGTGGAGTTCAGCGTCGACTCCGCGCAGGCCGCGGCCGCCAAGCTGGACTTCCGCTACGCCAACGGCACCACCGCCAACCGCCCGCTGGACATCACCGTGAACGGCACTTCGGTCGCCGACGATCTCGCCTTCCCCGGCACCGGTGCCTGGACCACCTGGAAGACGGCGACCGCCAACGCGACCCTCAAGGCGGGCGCCAACAAGATCCGCGCCACCACGGCAGCGGGCGACGGCCCGAACCTGGACAAACTCACGGTGACGGCGAGCGGCCCGGCCGACACCGAGAAGCCGACGCCGCCCGGGAACCTGCGCAAGGACAAGGAGCCGACGGCGTCCACCGTTTCGCTGGCCTGGGACGCGTCCACCGACAACGTCAAGGTCACCGGCTACGACATCTACCAGCACGGCCAGCTGATGAAGCAGGTCGACGGGAACACGCTCGCAGCGACGGTGGACAACCTGAGCCCGGAGACCTCGTACGACTGGACCGTCTTCGCCCGTGACGCGGCGGCCAATGTCTCGGCCGCGAGCAACGCCGTCACCATCGCCACGCTGCCCGCCCCGCCGGACAACGAGCCGCCGAGCGTACCGGGCAGCCTGCGCTCCACCGGCAAGACCGCGACCAGTGTCGACCTCGCCTGGAACGCCTCCACGGACAATGTGAAGGTCACCGGTTACGAGATCCACCGCGACGGCGCGGCCGCCGGAACAGCCGATTCCACCTCGACGACCATCGCGGGCCTGAAGGCCGGCACCGCGTACAAGTTCAAGATCAGGGCCTTCGATCTGAAGGGCAACAAGTCCGACTTCAGCCCGGAGATCACTGTCACCACCGGCGGCAGCCAGCCGGGCGGTGTCCCGGACCCCGGCAATGTCTCGACCCTCGCGAGCGGCGTGGACGTCGGCTGGGGACTCGGCTTCCTGCCCGACGGCACCGGCGTCTACACCGAGCGGAACACCTTCAACGTCTACAAGCTCACCAAGGCGGGCCAGAAGACCCTCCTCGGCAAGGTGCCCAACTCCCAGACCACGGGCGGCGAGGGCGGCCTGATGGGCATCGAGATCAGCCCGAACTTCAACACCGACCACTATCTGTACTTCCTGCACACCTCCTCGGACGGCAACCGCCTCGCGCGGATGAAACTGGAGAACAACGCTCTGAGCGGGTACACGGTCCTGCTCGACGGCATGGAGAAGAGCCGCTTCCACAATGGCGGGCGGCTGCGCTTCGGCCCCGACGGCAAGCTGTACGCATCCATGGGTGACGCCCAGAGCAGCAGCCAGGCGCAGGACAAGAACTCCCTCAACGGCAAGATCCTCCGCATCAACCAGGACGGCTCCATCCCGTCGGACAACCCGTTCGGCAACGCTGTCTGGTCGCTCGGTCACCGCAACCCGCAGGGGCTCGACTTCGACTCCAAGGGCAGGCTGTGGCAGGCGGAGTTCGGCAACAGCAACATGGACGAGGTCAACCTCATCCAGAAGGGCGGCAACTACGGCTGGCCCAACTGCGAGGGCACGGCCGGTGACTGCTCCGGCTACATCGCGCCGAAGAAGACCTGGTCGACCGCCTCGGCCTCACCCAGCGGCCTGACGATCATCAACGACCATGTCTTCGTCGCGACGACGAGGGGCGAGCGCGTCTACCGGCTGCGCATCGACTCCAGCAGCAACCTGGTCGAGCAGAAGACGTACTTCCAGGGGACGTACGACCGGCTGCGCACGGTCGAGGTCGACCACGACGGCGACATCTGGCTCACCACGTCGACCGACAAGGACGGCACGAACGGCAACGACCGGATCCTCTTGATCGACATCGTCTACTCGGGCGGCAATCCGCAGCCCGGCGACTTCAAGCTGACCAGCAGCGCCTTCAACGACAACGCCACCATCCCGGCCAGGTACACCTGCGCCGGTGACGGCACGGCGGGTCAGGATCCGTCGCCGCCGCTGGCCTGGGGCGCGGGAAGTGCCGGGGCGAGGAGCTATGCGGTCGTCTTCGCCGACGTCGCGAGCGGCGGCAACAAGCTGCACTGGGCGATCTGGGACATCCCGGCGGCGAACCTCTCCCTGCCGGAGGGTCTCGGGTCGGGCTTCAACGTCCCGGGCCAGGACGGCGCGAAACAGAAGGCCATGGGCAGCGGGGCCAACTCGCAGAAGTTCTTCGGACCCTGCCCGGGCGGCTCCACGCACCCGTACACCTTCACGCTGTACGCAGTGAACGCGGCGACCGTGCCGGGGCTCACCTCGGGCTCGTCCATGGCCCAGATCGAAACGGCGATCAAGAACGCGAGCACCGCGAACGTGAAGCTGCGCGGCAACTCCAACGCCGGTACGTGACGGACGGTTCGAGGGGCGGCGTACCCGGCCGCCCCTCGAACATCCCGACAGATGCGCATAGCATCCGTCCATGTCCAATGGTCAGTGGTACCCACCGGAGTGGCCGGACCGGATTCGCGCACTCGCGAGCGGTGAGCTCACCGCCGTGCCGCCGAAGCGGGCCGCGACCGTGATGCTGCTGCGCGACACGCCGGAGGGCCCGGCCGTCCACATGCTGCGCCGACGCGCCTCCATGGCTTTCGCCGGAGGCGCGTACGCATATCCGGGCGGCGGCGTCGACCCGCGCGACGACGACCATCTGGTGCGGTGGGCGGGCCCCTCACTGGACGACTGGGCGGCCCTGCTGGGAACCGCTCCGGCCGAGGCCCAGGCCATTGTGTGCGCTGCGGTCAGGGAGACGTACGAGGAAGCGGGCGTCCTGCTCGCGGGCCTCACGCCCGGCACGGTCGTCGGCGACACGACGGGCGACGACTGGGAGGCCGACCGCAAGGCGCTGGTCGACCGGGACCTCTCCTTCGCGGACTTCCTGGACCGGCGCGGCCTGGTGCTGCGATCGGACCTGCTGGGCGCGTGGGCGCGCTGGATCACCCCGGAGTTCGAGCCGCGCCGCTACGACACGTGGTTCTTCGTGGCCGCGCTGCCGGAGGGACAGCGGACGCGGAACGCCTCGACGGAGGCGGACCGCACGGTCTGGATCCGCCCGGCGGACGCGGCGGCCGGCTACGACAAGGGCGATCTGCTGATGATGCCGCCGACGGTCTCGACGCTGAGGGCGCTGCAGCCGTACGGAACGGCGGCCCAGGCGCTGGCGGCGGCGGGGGAGCAGGATCTCACTCCCGTACTGGCGAAGGCGCGGCTGGAGGGCGAGGAGCTGGTGCTGAGCTGGCCGGGCCACGACGAATTCACCAAGCACGTGCCGACGGGGGCGACGGCGACGGGCGCGACAGGCTCGGCGGACGCGACAGGCTCGGCGGGCGCGACAGGTACGACGGGCGCGACAGGTACGACGGGCGGCATCACGGCGGAGGGCGAGCGATGACGCAAGCCGCCGCGCCCCGCCGCCACCTCGGAGGTGTGCGATGACCGACGCCGGAGCCCTGCCCGGGCAGCCCCGTGGTGGCGTGCTCTCCGGGCCCGCCACCCCACGCGCCGTCAACGTCCTCGCGCCCAACGCCTCCGCGATGACCCTCGACGGCACCAACACCTGGATCGTCTCCGAGCCGGATTCCGAGCTCGCCGTCGTCATCGACCCCGGGCCCCTCGACGACATACACCTCCAGGCCGTCATCGCCACCGCCGAGAAGGCGGGCAAGCGGGTCGCCCTGACCCTTCTCACCCACGGACACTCCGACCACGCCGAGGGCGCCGGGCGTTTCGCCGAGCTGACGCGTACGCCGGTCCGCGCCCTCGATCCGGCGCTGCGGCTGGGCGACGAGGGGCTCGCGGCTGGTGAGGCGATCCGTGTCGGCGGGCTGGAGATGCGCGTGGTCCCCACCCCCGGCCACACTGCCGACTCGCTCTGCTTCCATCTCCCTGCCGACCGGGCGGTGCTGACCGGCGACACGATCCTGGGGCGCGGCACGACGATGGTCGCGCACCCGGACGGGCGGCTCGGCGACTACCTCGACTCGCTGCGCAGACTGCGCTCGCTGACCGTCGACGACGGGGTGTGCACGGTGCTGCCGGGCCACGGGCCCGTACTCGACGACGCACAGGGCGCGGTCGAGTTCTATCTGGCGCACCGGGCCAGTCGGCTCGCCCAGGTGGAGACCGCGGTCGAGGCGGGTCATGTCACGCCGGCGGACGTGGTGGCCCATGTGTACTCGGACGTGGACAGGTCGCTGTGGCCTGCGGCCGAGCTGTCGGTGCGGGCGCAGCTGGAGTACCTGCGCGAGCACGGCCTGATCTGAAATCGCCGCGCCTGATCTGACCGCCGCGCCTGATCTGAAACCGCCGGGCCGTGATTTGAAACCGCCGCCGGGTCCCCAGCGTCGGATGGCTTGCCCAATGTTTTACGCTCCGCTTACTTCTGGCATCCGTTCCTGGGGGGAACCACGTGTTTGTCCTGTTCATCCTGCTCGTCATCGCCGCAGCCGTGATGTTTTTCGCCGCTCGCGGCAGCGAGCGCCGGGGCCTCAAGCTCGGCGCCCTCGGCGCGCTGATCGCCGGCCTGTTTGCCGGGATCTCCAGCTGTGTGCACATCGTCAGCGCCTACGAGGTCGGCGTCCCGGTCACCTTCGGCAAGGTCGGCGCGCCCATGAACCCCGGGGTGAACCTCACCTCACCGTTCACGACCGTCACCACGTTCTCCACCCGCCCGGTGGACCTCAACCTCTCCGACAAGGACGTGGTCGAGGTGCGCTCCTCGCAGGGCGGCGTGATGTACGTGGAGCTCACCGTGAAGTGGGCGGTGACCCCGGCCAAGGCCATCGAGCTCTACAAGCTCGCCG
Organism: Streptomyces sp. NPDC002870; assembly: GCF_042888505.1. Lineage (NCBI taxonomy): Bacteria > Bacillati > Actinomycetota > Actinomycetes > Kitasatosporales > Streptomycetaceae > Streptomyces > Streptomyces sp. NPDC002870. The sequence goes on along the minus strand of NZ_JBIAPW010000014.1, from coordinate 664 downwards.
GCAGCGAAGGCGCAATCCAGCAGCGGCTGGTCTTCCCGGACAGCCGCGAGATCATCCGTAACGTCTTCGCCCGCCACACCAGCGAAGAGGGCTACACCTCGGCCCGCGAGAAGATCAACACCGAGATAGCCGACCTGATCAAGGAGCGGCTGGCCCCGCGCGGCATCGACGTCACCACCGTCAACCTGCGCAATGTGAAGCCGTCCGACCGGCTGCAGGACCAGATCGACCGCAAGATCCAGCAGCAGCAGGCGACGGAGCGGGCAACGGAGGCGGCGCGCACCGCGAAGGCCGAGGCCGAGCGCCGCAGGATCGAGGCCGAGGGCATCGCCAAGGCCAACAAGATCCTCAACGAGTCGCTCACCGACAAGGTGCTCACCAACCAGTGCATCGACGCCTTCAAGGAGGCCGCGGCGAAGCACCCGGTGTACGCGGTGCCGTGCGGCGGCGGCAGCGGGAACCCGCTGATCGTCGACGGCTCGAAGAACTGACGGCTTGAAGAACTGACGGCTCGAAGGACTGACGTACTGCGTACGTGCCTGTACGCACGCGAAAGGGTCGCCCCGGTCGGGCGGTTTCTAGGGATTGTCGCAACACGTGGTCGGTTTGATCAGGCCGCGAGCAGTTTGTGCAGGCGCTCGGCTGGGGTCTCCCAGCCGAGCGT